>CAMBPV010000201.1 GCA_945869695.1 Prosthecobacter debontii | reverse complement strand
AAGGAGGCCGACTACGCCATCCCCAAGGGACTCAAACTCCACGACGAATACGGCCGCGCCTTCCGCATCGCCACAGCCTCCTGGCAGGCCTTCGCACCCCAGATCGCCCGCGCCGATCTCGATGCCGCCGCCGTCACTCAATCCTTCGTCCTCGACCTCCTGCGCCAGTGCCTCGGTTACACCGACCTCGCGCATCTATCCTCTCCCATCCATCCTCCATCTTCTTCAGACAGAGGCTTCCCCATCACCGCCCAGGCCCTCGGCGGACGCCTCCCCGTCATCATCGCCCCGCACCACCTCGGGCTTGATGACCCGGATCCCCGCTTCGCCATCCTCGGCTCCGGCACCCGCCGGAAGTCCGCCCACCAGCTCGCCCAGGAGTTCCTCAATGCCTCCCGCGATTGCCTCTGGGCCATCGTCACCAATGGCAAGACCCTCCGCCTCCTGCGCGATGCCGATACCCTCACACGGCCCAATTTCCTCGAGTTCGACCTCGAAACCATCCTCCGCGACGACCAGCACCGCTACGCCGACTTCTCCGCCCTCTGGCGCATCCTCCACGCCTCCCGCGCCGGTGCGCCCCTGCCTCCTTCCCCGGCGCTCGCCACTCTTGACGAGCTTCCCGCCGCCCGTCCAGCTTCCACCGACTGCATCTGGGAGCAATGGAAAACCGAAGGCCACGCTCAGGGCCTCCGTGTCCGCGATGGCCTGCGCGATGGCGTTCAGGAGGCCATCCTCATCCTCGCCAACGGCTACCTCACCCACCCGGACAACGACGCCCTCCGCCAGCGCCTCCATGACGGCACCCTCACGCTCGACGCCTACTTCCAGCAGTTCTTCCGCCTCATCTACCGCTGCATCTTCCTCTTCTGCACTGAGGAGCGCGACCTCCTCCATAACCCCGATTCCACCGCTGCCGCCCGCGGTGCCTACGCCGAAGGCTACAGCCTCCGCAGGCTCAGAAATCGTTCGTTGCGGCAAACAGCGTTAGATGGCCACGGCGACCTCTGGCTCAGTCTCCGCATCGTTTTCAAATCCCTCGCCACCGGCCAGCCCCGTCTCGCCCTGCCCGCCCTCGGCGGACTCTTTGCCGACAGCCAGTGCCCCGACCTCGACAGCGCCTCCCTCTCCAATCGCGACCTCCTCTCCGCCATGCGCGAGCTGCGCTGGTTCTTCGACCGGAAAACCGGCAAGCGCTCCGCCATCGACTACCGGAACATGGGCACCCAGGAACTCGGCTCCGTCTATGAATCCCTCCTCGAACTCGTCCCCACTCTCGACCTTCCCGCCCGCGCCTTCGGCTTCGCCGGCATCACCGATACCGGCTCCACCTCCGGCAACGCCCGCAAGACCACCGGCTCCTATTACACGGCGGACCCCTTGGTCATGGAACTCATCAACTCCGCCCTGGAGCCCGTCATCCGCCAGCGTCTCGCCGATGCCCGCGCCCTGGCCGCCCTCCCTTGGTCCACCGTTGCCACCCGCATCAAGGACGACCGCGTCCAGTGCTTTTACGTCCTCGCCTACCTCGTGAAGCACGCCGCCGTCCCCGCTGGTGCCAGCCCTGAAACCTTGGGTCGAGCCTGGGACGCCCTCCCCGCCGCCGCCCGCTCCAATCCCCTCTGCGCCGAGGCCCTCCTTTCCATCACCGTCTGCGATCCCTCCTGCGGCTCCGGCCACTTCCTCCTCGCCGCCGCCCGCCGCCTTGCGGAAAAACTCGCCGAACTCCGCGCCCCCGACGGAGCCGTCCGCCCCGACGACTACCGCCACGCCCTCCGCGAGGTCGCCAGCCGCTGCCTCTACGGCGTGGACATCAACCCCATGGCCGTCGAACTCTGCCGCGTCGCCCTCTGGCTCGAGACCGTCGATCCCGGCAAGCCCCTCGGCTTCCTCAACCACCACATCCGCACCGGCAACAGCCTCCTCGGCACCACCCCTGACCTCATCGCCGCCGGCCTCCCCGACGACACCTTCACCGCCATCGAAGGCGACGAAAAACCCGCCTGCGCCGAACTCAAAAAGCGGAACAAAAAAGAGCGCGAAGGCTTCGGACCCCTCTTCGAGAAAGAGGAGCAATCCATCCGCGACCGCCTCCGCCAGGCCGCCACGCAGATCGAGGCCATGGACGACAGCCAGCCCGCCGCCCTCCAGCAAAAAGAAGCCGCCTTCACCACCAGCGAGACCGCCCCCGAATACCGCCACGCCAAACTCCTCGCCGACCTCTGGTGCGCCGCCTTCGTCATCAAAAAAACCTACCCCGCCGCTGAAGGCGAAGCCGAATCAGCCCCATCTCCCATCTCCGATCTCCCATCTGCGATAGAAGGCCACCTCCTCCACACCGACGACGACCTTTTCGGCCAATCCACGCCAACTCCAGAACCCAAAGCTGCCAGCAAGAAACAACAAAGAACAAAGAACCAAGAACAAGGAACAGCCTCCGGCATCACCACCGCCCACCTCCGCGACTTCGTCCAAGGCAAGCCCCTCCCCGCCGACCTCCAAACCGAAGTCGAAGCCCTCGCTCGCCAATACCGCTTCTTCCATTGGCACCTCGCCTTCCCCCAAGTCTTCGACCAAGGCGGCTTCGCCTGCATCCTCGGCAATCCGCCGTGGGAGATGCCCGAAGTTGATGACCGCGAGTTTTTTGCGCTGCACAATGCCTCTATCGCGAATGAGGAATCGGCGAAAGAAAGAGCTCGAATGATCGCCTCATTGGAGCTAGGCGACCCAAGTTTGCACGAACACTGGCTAGCGTGCCTGCGCTCGCAGCAAGGCACCCGACTGGTCATATCATCCTCCGGCAAGTATCCAAATGGCGGAACCGGCAGACTAAACTTGTTCCGAATCTTCGTCGAATTGGGCTGGCTCCTGACTAGCACAACTGGTCGCTTGGGAATGGTAATCCCAAGTGGACTCACAACGAACGCCTACGAAAGAGCTCTCTGGACGTCACTTGTCCAGCGGAGTGCTGTCGTTTCGGTATTCGATTTCGAGAACAAACGCGGCCTGTTTCCGAATGTGCATAGCAGCGCAAAGTTCACACTGCTCACACTAGGATTTGGCGATGGTTCCATTCAATCTGCCTGCTGGTTGCACGATCCATCTGAACTCGTTCAAACTGACCGGGTCATAACGATTAGCGCAAATGATCTGGAGCGATGGAGTCCTGAAGAGCTTTCGCTACCGCAATTCAGATCAAGTTTGGACTTGGTTCTTCTTCAATACCTGATGAGCGGCCATCAAGCATTCGGTGACTCGCCCGAATGGGCACACACACCAAAGCTAATGTTTTCATCCTCGGATGATGCATTCGCGCCTTTGTCCTCGGCACAACTTCAGGCCCTTAACGTATCGGCTGGAAATCGTGGGGCCGACCCCGCAATACGGGGTATTTCGCCAGTTTACGAAGGCAAGATGGTCGGAATTTATGATCATCGACAAGCTGACATCATCATCAATGCCGCTAATCGCTCCAGAAAAGCTCAGGAACGGGATATAATCGACGCTGAGAAGAGAGATCCCCTTCGCTTTGCCTTCCCCCAATACTGGCTCTGGACCGAGGCGATCAGAAAGCGGCGTTTCTCGTCGAGTCAGGGTGATTGGGAATTGGTTTTTTGTGACGTCTCAAGTGCCACAAATGAGCGCACATGCATATCGTGCATCGTTCCTCTGTCGGGTCTCACTAGGAGTCTCCCTGCGATATACATGAAATCGAGCAGCGCAGTTCATGCAGTGCTGGCTCTCTCGACTCTTGCTTCGATGCCTTTTGACTATTTAGCCCGCCTCAAAGTCTCCGCCAATCACCTCACGCAGGGAATTCTCGAATCACTCGCAGTTCCGGCCTTGGCCGATCTGATCGAGTTCGGGACCAGGATGGGCAGCGAAAAATGGATCTCGGATCGGGCGCTGGAGTTGACCTACACGGCGTGGGACCTGGAGGCGTTCGCGGCGGACTGCGGGTGGAGCGGGCCGCCGTTCCGGTGGGACGAGGAGCGGCGCTTCCTGCTGCGGTGCGAGCTGGACGCCGCCTTCTTCCACCTCTACCTCGGCCCCCAGAGCGAGTGGCAGCAGCAGCCCGAAGCCCTCACCCGCGCCTTCCCCACGCCCCGCCATGCCGTCAGCTACATCATGGACACCTTCCCCATCGTGAAGCGCAAAGACGAAGCCAAACACAACCACTACCGCACCCAACAAACCATCCTCCAAATCTACGACGCCCTCGGTGAGGCAATGCAGACCGGCGTGCCATACAAGTCCCTACTCAACCCACCGCCTGCCGATCAAGCCTGCTCCCATCCGCCGCGCACAACATCCTGACCATTGGCATTTCCGCCAATTTCACATAAGCTCACAAGATCATGCCCCACTGGAAATCCATCCACATCGAACGCTTTCGCCGCCTGGAAAACTTGAGGCTGGACGACCTCGGCACCGTGAACCTCCTCGTGGGCAAGAACAACAGCGGCAAGACCAGCGTGCTGGAGGCCTTGGCGGTGATGTGCAATCCGTTCTCGCCACTCAACTGGGTCAACACGGCCTGGGAACGGGAGCTCAAGTCCGCACGCACACCGGTTCTGGAAGTGCTGAACTGGATGTTCCCGCACAAAGCTCCTCGCCAAAATGGCTATGAAGGCTCTGCCATTATTGAGGGTGTCTGGCCCAGTGGTAAACCGCTGCGAGTGGAGGCAGACTATCACGAGTTTCGCGAAATCATGCTGCGGCCAAGCCCATCAGATGCTGCCGACTCCGAAAGTGAGGAACTCACCGAATACGCAGCAGATCTGCAAATCTCCGTGAGGGGCGTTTCAAGCAGGGTGCTGAACACAGGCCGGGACATCAATGAGCAGATCACCCATGAGTTCCGTGGCGGGCGGTTCCAAGTCTCAGTCGAAAAACTGCCTCAACTGCCCTATCAATTTGTCTCCCCAGTGTCTCATCGCACCAATCGCCAGTTGCTGGCTGCTTTGGACCAAGTTCTGGAAAACCGGATGAAAGCTGAAGTGGTCCACCTGATGCAGAAGCTGGCTCCTGATGTCGAGGACATCGAGATTCGCTCCCCCCAGGGCCGGGGCGCGGTGGTGTATCTTTACCACTCTGGCGTCGGTCATGTGCCGCTCACTGTCGAAGGAGACGGGATGCGCAGAGCCCTGGCGTTCGCCTCGGCAGTCACCCTCGCCAAAAATGGCGTCCTCCTGCTGGATGAAGTGGAGACCGCACTTCACCCTGACGCTCTGGCGGGAATCTTCCGGTTTCTCGTAGATGTTTGCCGACAACAGAATGTGCAGCTTTTTGTCACAACCCACAGCCTGGAGGCTGTGGATGCCATGCTTGCTAGCGTCGGCAATGAGGTTTCCGACCTCGTGGCCTACCATCTTCCCCCGCGAGGCTCCGACCAGACGGTGTATCGCCTCGGAGGTAAAAGCATCCGCTCCATGCGCAGTGATGGTGGTCTTGATCTTCGTTAAGCCATGCCTGCAAACATCACTTTTCTTCTCGTGGAAGGCCCGCACGATGCGGAGTTCATGGCCCGGTTGCTCAAGTTGCGCGACTTTGAACAGAGGAAGACGGTTTCCTCGATTCCTGAAATCTACAGGAAACTGATTCCCAAAGACTACCCGGCAAAGGACGAAAACGGGAATGAAGTGCCGCTCACCGATCCTCATCCCGTGCCTCGATTTTATCAGCATGGCGAGAGGTGGCTCTTCATCCTAATCGGCGGAGGCTCCAAATCAGCGCAAACTCTCGCCAAAGCGCTCCGCACTTCAAAAATTGCTGGTTTCAGTGCGGATGCCATTGGAGTCATCCTGGATCAAGACCTGGAAGAAACGCCGGACGAAGCGAGGGACCAGTTTATCGCGAAGTTTGAACAGCAGCAAGACCTTCCCGTGCAGCTCGATTTCAAGATAACGCCAGGGTCGGTGAATCCGGGAAGTCCTCGGCTGGGACTGTTCGTGCTGCCAGATAACCAGAACACGGGTGCTCTGGAAGACCTGCTTCTGGAATGCGGCGAGAAACAATACAAGGCCCTCAAAGACAAAGCGCTCTCCTTCCGTGACGACGCGCTCGCCAACGCCGACCTCACACCAGCAGATTTGAAGAGTTACGGCAAGCCCGGCGGGCAGAAGCACATCTCCAAGAAGAAGAAGGCGTGGGTGAGTGCCATGGGAGCGGTCTTAACGCCTTCTTTTGCCATCCAGAACTCCATCCGTGACAACCGATGGCTCGAAGACGAGGCGCTGACACTACCGAGAATTCAATCTGTGCAGAAGTTCCTCGATGACCTGATCGCGTGATGAACACCCTCGAACGCACGCTCATCGAAAAGGCCGGCTACGCCCACGGCTGGGAGAACGTGCGTGAGAGCACGCCTGAACGCGTGGTGATGTATTCCGCCCGCCACAAGGCCGAGGCCCACGTGACACCGACGGACACGGCCATGATCTGGCAGGTCAACTTCCCCAAAGGCCCACCGACCGCCGAACTCGCCCGCAGCCTGCCACAGCAGCACATCGGCGGTGACACCTTCCAAGCCACCGACGAAGCCTCGCTGGGGCGTTTGCTGCGCCGTGCCGCCGAATTGGCGATGTCCCTGCCGAACCAAGCCGCCGATCACTACGCCACCGAGATCGCCAAACTCGACGCCAACCCGCCAAGCTCGACCGAAGTGCTCGCCCTCGTGAAGCAGCGCCGAGGCCAGGACCTCTTCCGCGCCGCCCTGATGGACTATTGGGGAGGTGCTTGCGCAGTCACCGGCATCGCCATTCCAGAACTCCTCCGCGCCAGCCACGCCAAACCTTGGGCCGCCTGCGCCACCGACGCGGAGCGCTTGAATGTCTTCAATGGCCTACTCCTCTGCGCCCACCTCGACGCCCTCTTCGACCAAGGCCTCATGACCTTCGACGACCAAGGTAACCCGGCGTTTTCAACCAAACTCGATGCCACAACCTGCTCCAAATTGACCCTCGATCAATCCTGCAAACTTCGCTGGATAACTGCCGAGCACACCCCATTCCTGTCTTGGCACCGCGAAAACCTGTTTCATAAACACCCAGTCTCTGAAGACGCCTAGCACCAGCGAGGCATCTTCAAACTACGGAGTGAATCGCTGGCGACGCGAAGGCGACATGGCCACTCGCTGGCTGGCAAGTGGCCTGTTGTGGGCGCAACAAGGGTTCCATCGAGTGCGTGGACATGAGCAAATGAACCGCTTGATGAAAGCGCTCAGCGAGGAAGGGGAAGGG
>CAMBPV010000200.1 GCA_945869695.1 Prosthecobacter debontii | reverse complement strand
AAAGGGGTAGCAAGCGCAGACGAGCACGCCGCATCGCCGTCCGAGTGCCAAGAAGGAAGATGCCCCGCCTCACGCAGGCAGACAGTGATCTGTCGCGCCAACTCGGGATCGTCTTCAGCAAGTAGGACATTCATGACAAGGTGGGGTGATCCCTGTTACACTTCAGCCGGAGCTGGTGGATTAGCAAGGGTGCAGGCTCACAGCAAGATTACCAGAAGGTAACGTGACACCGAGTCTCTGCCAGGTAGAGGCCGGGCCGCTGCATCAAAGGCCACTCAGCCAGCTCCAGCCCAAAGCCAGCACGCAGGCAAGGATGAGCACGATGCTGCACCAACCCGCCACGCGTGACCACGGAGCTGAGCGCGCTTTTCCCATGATTGACGCATCAGCGGCGAGCATTTGAATCGCGATGACATGCAGAGGCAGCACCACCGCATTGACCACCTGACTGGTGTAGATGAGTGGAATTAAAGGTAGCCCGGGCAGGGAGACGACACTCACCGCAGCGATGGTCAGCCCGATAAAGGCAGCGTAGAACCACTGAAAGTGATGCGAGTCCAAGTCGAGGGATGCAGGCTCGCCCACGCCTTCCGCGATTGAATAGGCAGTGGCGATGGGCACAATGGCCGCCGCCAAAAGAGAGGCACCCAAAAGACCTGCGCCAAAAAGAACGGTCGCAAAACGGCCTGCCAGCGGTTCCAGTGCCTTCGCTGCATCACCCGCATCTGCGATGTGCACGCCTGCTTTGTTCAACGTGGCCGCACAAGCCACCGCGATGGCCAGTCCGATCACTCCTGTGAGCACGGATCCGATGATCACGTCGACCCGCGCCCAGCGCAGCGATTCGAGAGTTATCTTTTTATCCACGGCGTAGGACTGGATGAAAGCGAGGCCCCAAGGCGCGAGCGTGGTGCCGAGGGCCGCTGCGATGGCGATCCAGCCTGCGGCGTTCATGGGCAAATGAGGAATCACGGAGTGGTGCATGACCTCACCCCAATCAGGTCCCGCCAGCAATCCATCCACAATGTAAAGCGCCAGCGTGGAGGAGATCACCAGAAGCACACGCTCAACACGATGAAAGGAGCCCAGCACCACGACCAGGGAAATGATTACCCCTGCCAGAGGAGCACTGATCCACGAGGGAATGCCCAGCAGTCCACCCGCTGCGGAGATTCCCGCATACTCAGCGCAGATCGTCCCAAAATTGGCGAACAGCAATCCACCCACAGCGAAGTAACCCGCACCCCGACCCCACTTCTCGCGGATGATGCCGACAAAGCCCTTTCCCGTTGCCGCGCCGATGCGCACCGCCATCAGATGAAACTGCACCAGCAGCACGGTCGAAGCTGGGATGATCCAAAGCAGCCGATAGCCGAAGTCTGCGCCCAACACCGAATACGTGGTGATGCCCGCCGGATCATCGTCCGATAGACCCGCGAGCAGTCCCGGCCCCAGCACTGCCAGAAAAGCCACCCAAGCACCCCGACCCGACTTCAGCATATCCGCAAATCTCAATCCAATGCCGCGATGATGATGCGCCACCGCATGAAGGGGAGCGTTGTTTCGCGGCCTCATCCGACGTGTGGCACGATGGGTGTTCTGATGCATCACAGTGAGGCCTCGATTTGATTCGGTGTTAAGGGCATTGGTAAAGATCATCCGCTCAGATCTTGTTGGTGTCAGGCGATTCATCGTGAAACCCCGGCTTCATTACCAAACGATAACGTGTCTTATGCGGGGGTCTGTGGTGAGATGGTGGCTGTGCACGCGGAACTCCTGAAATCGAAACGACCACACACACAAACAAGGGGATTAAACTCCTTGAGTTGGCGAGTGATGATCCTGCCGATGCCAATGAAAAGAATTGGCCGAATGGTGAGCCGAATGAAGTCGATGGGTTTTATTCCCAGGGTTATCGGCGAAGGAGCGGGAGTAGAGGTGCAGCGTTCGCCTGCGACGGTGGTGATCGGGGAAATCGTGAGCAGCACTTTTTTGACGCTCTTCTTGCTCCCCGTTTTGTATCGCTGGCTTGTTGGGAGTCCTATGAAGAATGCGGTGCCCGAGCGAAGAGAAAGAAGGCTCGATGGGGCGGAGCTTCCTGTGATGGTCAAACAGTCGAAGTCTGAGGAAATCGGCCTCGCAATCTGATCTCATGAAGCTAGGTTCAATCGTTCACTTTAGAAAAGTTATTTTGATGGAACGTCTTCATCGCCTCTTCGCGGCTTTCTTGCTGTTGGCTTATGTCAGCACGGGCACGGCGTGTTTCTCGGGGCTGACTTTATTGCTGGTGGAGTTGACCGGAAGTTACCAAGTCCGAGTGAGCGAGACGATCCAAGGCACTTGCGTCAATTTTCATCACTCGGAAGCTGAATCGAGCCCCGAAGAGGCGGAAGATGAGCAGGAATCGTCGCGCGGTTTGGTGATGACCTCGAAGGCTGTCCCCTCGGGTGACCACTCGCTCTCATGTGCTCATTTGATCGGCAGTCTGAATTCTGCGAGTGAAGAGATTGAAGCCGACAGCAAGGAACCCCGGGAAGTGGAACCCCTGTATTGGGGCGGGCACTTCGGTTTTGGAGACGCCAATGTTTCATTCGCGTCTTCACACTTGAGATTGGTGAATGGTTATCTCCCCTTGCCCTGTCGGTCTCTTCTGACCATCCGATTGCTTATTTGAAGTGAAGGTGCCCCGGGTCACGAAACCCGCTTGGCAGTCTGTTTGCGTGCGCCCGATGGGCCTCATCCACGCATCTTCCCAAATACCTTCAAAGCTTACCTCATTAACAGATACACCATGACCGACTCAATGACCCTCACAGACTACAGGCCCACCGTGGACGGTGCGGCCTCTCACTACGATGACCTGGACTCTTTCTACCGGGAGATCTGGGGTGAGCACGTGCACCACGGCATGTGGCTCACGGGAAAAGAATCCGACACCGAGGCTGCCGAGAATCTCGTCACTCTCGTTGCCAAACTGGGCGGCACCGGCGCAGGCACCGAGGTCTGCGATGTCGGCTGTGGCTATGGTGCCACGGCCAAAATTCTGGCCGAGCGCTACGGGGCGCAGGTCACGGGTATGACCATTTCGAACGCGCAGTGGAAATACGCGCAAGCGAATAACTCAGTGTCAGGGAAGACGACATTCCTTTTGCGTGACTGGTATCAAAACCAAATGCCGGACAATCGCTTTGATGTCGTCGAGACGGTGGAAAGTCTGGAGCACATGCCGGATCTGCCCACGTTTTTCAAGGAATGTTACCGCGTGATGAAGCCCGGGGGTCGGCTCGTGGCTGTGGCTTGGATGTCGTGTGAGAATCCAGACCCATTGGCCAAACGTTTTTTGATCGATGCCATCACGCGTGAATCTCAGATCGCCGGAGTGAGGCCGGAGAGTGAGTTCCGTGCCGCGGCATTGAGCGCCGGATTTACGAACTATCAGTTCAATGATTATGCGCAGCAGGTGAAGCGGACGTGGCCTCTTTGTGCGTGGCGGACGGTGAAGGGTTTCTTCACGAAACCGCACTACCGCAGCTTTCTTTTCAGCTCGAAGAATCCGAATCGAATCTTTGCCCTGACCCTCTTTCGTATCTGGCTTGCGTATGAACTGGGTGTCCAGCGATACGGTGTCTTCAGCGCGGACAAACCCGTCTAACCTCAATACCTTGATGAAAACCAAACCTACTTTGCTAGCGCTCCTTCTTCTGACTTCAGTCGTCCATGCGGATCTTTGGAATGGAACGGCTCAGATTACCTTCGACGGCACTTCGACGCTGCACGCCTGGGGCGGAAAGGTGAATGCTGATACCTTTCAAGCCGATGTCACCATGGAGGGTGAAAAGCCCTCTCGCGTGGTTTCCCGCGTCACCGTGAAATCCGTCAAAATGGACACGGCTGAGGCCAAGCGAGACGAAAACATGCGCAAAGCGATGAGGGTGACGGAACACCCTCTCATTCTGGGGGAGATCGATGCGAAGTTTGATGAAATCGCTCCAACGAGCACGCCCACCAAGTTGCCAATGACTCTGACCTTGCTGGGGAAAGCACAAAAGGTGAACGCAACGATTTCCAATTGGAAGATCTCTGGAAACAAGGCGACTTTCGATCTCGATTTTGACCTCTCGCTGAAAAAAAGTGGGATCACGGTCCCCACTGTGCTGCTCTTCATCAAAGTGGGCGACATCATGAAGATGCACGCCTCTGTGAAACTTGACCGTCCTTAGATTCCCTCTTTATGCCAGCTTACATTCATCGAATCGCTACCCGCGCTCCCTCGTGGACTTATGAGCAGAGCTACATCCGGGATCGGATGAAAAATTGGACGAATGATCCGAAGTCAAAACGCCTTATTCATGCCATCTACAACCGGAGCGGGATCGAGACTCGTCACAGTGTGTTGGGTGATTTTGTGGAGGGAGAAGATGCGACGATCTACCGGACTGACGAAGAGGGAATGATCATCTCTCCAGGCACCGCCGAGAGAAATGCAGTGTACACTCATGCATCGAGAGACTTGGCGGTGAAGGTGGCCCAGCAGGCCATCGACGATGCAACTGGATTTTCTCGATCGGATGTCACGCATGTTGTCTTTGCCTCATGCACAGGCTTTGCGAATCCAGGCCCTGACTACCACATCATCCGTGAACTCGGCCTGCGCAATGACACCCAACGCTACACCCTTGGCTTCATGGGTTGTTATGCGGCGTTTCCTGCGCTGAGAATGGCGGCTCAGTTCTGTGAGGCCGATCCGAATGCGGTCGTGCTCGTCGTGTGTCTTGAGCTGTGCACGCTTCACACGCAGATCGATGCCAGGCCGGACAATATTTTGGCAAACTCTCTTTTCGCAGATGGAGCAGCGGCGGCCATCGTGAGTGCTCGCGTGCCTGAGTCGAGTCGGCCCGCTTTTGCCCTGTGCGGTTTCGCCTCCGCTCTTCTGCCTGCGGGCGAGGCAGAGATGGCTTGGGATATCGGGAATGAGGGGTTCAACATTGTGCTTTCGAGCTATGTGCCGGATATCATCGGGGCCAATGTGCAGCAATTCACAAGCAGTCTGCTCAGCAAGCACGACCTGACGCTCACGGATATTCAGGAATGGGCGGTGCATCCGGGTGGGAGATCCATTTTGGACAAAGTGCAGCAAAGTCTGCGATTGCCCGAAAATGCATTGGAGGCATCTCGCAGTGTCCTCGCAGATTATGGAAACATGAGCAGCGCCACGGTGATGTTTGTGCTGAAGGAACTCATGGAGAATGCAGAGACAGATCGGGCGATGACGATGGCGATGGCCTTTGGTCCTGGTCTTACGGTGGAGACTGCTGTTCTTGAGCGGATCGGCTGCCCGACGGTATTAAGACAACCCGCAAAAGAAAAGTCTCATGCTTCTCAGGAGGTTTGATCAAATGAGTCCTTACACGACCAAGCAGCGCTGGATGGCTCTCGTCTATGGAGTGGTGGGACATCTCATTTTTGCAGCCTCGCTGGTGGTGATGTTTCTGTCGCTTTATCGGGGGCTGAGCCTCGGCTGGGTGTATCTTCACGGTACGACGGCTTGGTCGATCAATTTTCTGCTGCTTGCACAGTTTGCTATTGGTCACTCGTGGTTGTTGTCGGATCGCGGGCGGCGTTTCATGTCGCATCTGGCACCGTGGGGATTGGGAAAGCCTTTGGCGTCCACTTTATTTGCCGCGTTGGCTTCGATTCAATTGCTGCTTTTGTTCGTGTTTTGGTCACCTTCGGAGGTTCTGTGGTCTGCGCCGGAAGGCTGGATGCGGATCACCATGACGGGACTCTATCTTTCGTCCTGGCTGGTGCTCATGAAGGCGATGATGGATGCAGGCCTGGAAATCCAACTCGGTTATCTTGGTTGGACATCCGTTTGGAAGAATCGTGAGCCTGTTTACAAGTCTTTTGCGCGCACGGGTTTGTTCAAATATGTGCGGCAGCCGATCTATCTGGCCTTCGCGCTGATTCTCTGGTCTGCACCGACTTGGACGCCGGATCATTTCGTGCTCGCCGTTTTGCTAACGGCTTATTGTCTAGTTGCTCCGGTTATCAAGGAGAAGCGCTACCGGCGCTGGTATGGTGATGCGTTTGCGCGGTATCAGAGCCGCGTTCCGTATTGGTTTCCGGGGTTCAAGAAGAGATTACGAGTGAAGGAGGGGCCTGTTGAGCCAACGGATCACGAAGTCGTTATTATCGGAGGTGGTCCGGTGGGGTTGTTGTTGGCCTGTCTTCTTGGGAAGCGAGGTGTGAATGTGGGGGTGCTGGAGATGCGAACTGAGCGACTCCAGTGGTCGCAGGCTATCGGTATCACCCCGCCGGCTCTTGAGATCCTTTCAAAGCTGAATCTGGCTGATGAGTTTGTCGCTCGCGGTGTCCAGATCCGGGATTGTCAGGTGCATGGTGAATCGGGCCCTGTGGGTTGCGTCTCGTTCCGCCATCTCAAAGGCAGGCATCGTTATGTTCTCTCGCTCCCACAAATGATAACGATGGAGATTCTGGAGGCGGAAGTAGCCAGGCATCCGAGCGTGACGATCCGGCGCGGCGTGGAAGTGATTTCTAAAAAACAAATAGGAGGCGGAGTGACCCTGCAATGCCGCGATTCTCGAACGGAAACCCTACTCACCACGCGTTCATCTTATGCTGTGGGTTGTGACGGGAGCCGGAGTCGGATCCGGGAGATGCTCAAAATACGCACCCACTCCAAATTGTATGGCTGCCACTTTGTGATGGGTGACTTCCAAGGAGATAGCGGACTCGGTGACGAAGCGCACTTGTTCTTTACCGCCGAAGGTGCCGTCGAATCCTTTCCCCTGCCGGATCAGAAGCGGCGCTGGATTGTCCAGACTGAGGAGCCGCTCATGAATCCTCCCACCGGTTTCATCAATCAACTGGTCAAGCAACGCACTGGTCTAACTCTGGATGCTGGCGCGCAGCTCAATCATAACGCCTTCTCTCCTCGTCGGCTCGACTGTGAGACGTTTCACGATGGTCGTGTATTGCTCTGTGGAGATGCGGCCCACGTGATGAGCCCGATCGGAGGTCAGGGCATGAACACGGGATTTGCCGATGCCGAGTTTGCAGCCGAAGTTTTACACGCGGTGCTACGTGAGGGCAGGGAAGCGGAGTCGCTGTTTGCCGCCTACAGTCGAATCCGCCGCCGCGCAGCCAATCATGCAGCCACGCGCGCCGCGCTCGGCATGGGCTTGGGTGTGTGGACCGGACATTGGCGTTCTCTGGTGAGAGACTTCCTTTTTCGTTACTTGATCTTTTCGGGTCCCTTTGCAAATCATGCGGGGCCTTGGTTTGCGATGCAGAGTATTCCTGCGGTCACGCTGGAATATGTCTCA
>CAMBPV010000199.1 GCA_945869695.1 Prosthecobacter debontii | reverse complement strand
GCGCAAAGCCGGCAAGAAAAAGGGCACCGAATAGACTGATCTGTGGTAACTCCCTGAACCGAGTCACTCGCTAAGCCAAGACGCTGACACTTATCGGCCATCACTTTCAAACCAAACTTAAAGCCCCACCGTGCTCCACCTCACCTTCCGAACGATAGCCGGTGAAAAAAATGGGCGGTAAAAAATCAGAGACCGTCCTCCTCTTTCACCGCCCTTCTTTTTGCCCTCCATCTTTTTGCCAGCCATGCCTCGGCAGCGAGCCTGTCCGTCATCAAAGAACCATCCACTGGCAACCCAGGCAAGTTCGCCGCCGAGGAGATCGCTTTCACCGTCTCTCTCACTGTCGAAAAGAAGCCCAAAGCCTCGTCCGCGCACCTCTTCACCGCTTTGCAAAGCGCCTCACCGAGGGCACTCCCATGATCGAAACCACCCCGCTTGAAATCGCCGAAGCCCTTGCCCAACTCGGTCGCTACTATGCCGCCAACGACCTCCAAATCGCCAAAAGCGGGAGCTCAGGCAGCCTCAAAGACGACGGCAAATGCGGGGGCGCTGAGAAGGGCTTCCGCCATTAGCAGGGAACGGCGAATCCGTGATGACCACGAGACAAAATCAGCCAAATCGGAGAAAGTGTGTTAAACGCGATGCATTCGTGGAGATGATCTTCGTAGAGTCCATTCATGTCCGAATCCGAAATCGAGTTCCAGCACCGCTTTTTGCGTCTATTCACGATGCATGAGTCCGCCATTCGTGCGTTTGTGCGGCGACTGGTTCCACGGCGGGCGGATGCGGATGATGTGATGCAAGAGGTGAGCGTGGTGCTGTGGGACAAGTTTGACTCGTTTCATGAAGGCGGAGATTTCAGAGCCTGGGCATTTGGGGTGGCTCGGTTCGAGGTGCTGGCTTGGATGCGTGACAAAGGACGGGATCGGCTAGTGCTGAACGAGGATGTCGTGCTGAAGATCGCAGAGGAGTCGGCCGAGGTTGAACCGAGGCGGGAACGCCAGCGTGAGGCACTGGAAGTTTGCATGAACAAGGTGCCAGCAGACCAGCGAGCCCTGATCATGCAGGCCTACCAGTCAGAATCACGCATCCAGGAAGTGGCGCGGGAGAGTGGACGCACCGTCGCTGGTTTTTACCAATGGCTGCACCGCATGAGAAAGCTGCTGCTGGACTGCATCCGCCGTGCTTTGACCCAGGAGGTGGTATCATGAGCACGAAACTCATCGACGCCTACCTCGACGGCAGCCTCACCGCGCCGGAGATGCAGCAACTGAATGCGCTGCTGCTGTCCGATGCTGAGGTGCGGCGTGAGTTTGCCGAGATTCTAAACATGGACTCCGCGCTCGCAGCCATGGCCGCAGGCTGGACAAAGGACGGAGCACCCGCAGCTCGCCAAACCCATTGGCGAGCAAGATCACCCCGCTGGATCGCCGCGGCGGCCAGTGGGGCGCTGCTGTTGAGCGGCTGGTGGTGGCAGAACTCGCAGCATGCCTTTGCCACGGTGGAAAAAGCGGCTGGTGTGGTCGAAATGGCTGATGGATCGGCTTTGCGTGACGAATCACACGAAATCAAAGCCGGTTCGGTGGCGCTTGTCACCGCACGCGGCGCGCGCATCGTGATCGAAGCACCGGCGGAGTTTCGCTTTGAGTCCGCGCAACGCCTGCACATGAAACGCGGGCGTCTCGCCGCCGATGTGCCGCCTGCGGCAAAGGGGTTCACGGTAATCACGCCCACTGGTGATGCGATCGACCTCGGCACGCGCTTCGGTGTCGATGTGCCGTCCAGCGGATCTGCTGAAGTGCATGTTTTTCAAGGCGAAGTGATCGCCAAAGCCTCTGGAGCGAAAGCGAAGCAAAGCCTGCGCACGGGCGATGCCATTACCTTCGATCAAGGTGCGAGCACTTCCCGTGAACTCCGCTCTTCCGCCTTCATCCAAGCCGATGAGATGTCAGAACTCACCGCTGGACTTGCTGCCGGTCGGCGCGCGCAGTCGGATGCGGCATTGGAAAAATGGAAGAGTGATTCCGCTCTCATTGCGCTTCTCGACTTCGAGACTGACGATGCTCTGACCGGCATATTTCGCCGCGTGCAAGGCCGCTGGCCAGGCTCTCACGCGCCGGAGTTCGTGAATGTAGGCGATCATCTGAAGCTCGACGTTGGCGGTGATCGCGACTGGCCGCAGCTCTCGCTGGCCGCTTGGGTTCGGCTGGACCGTTTGGGCGCGCCCTATCAGTCGCTGTTTCACACGGATGGCTGGGATTCCAGCAACCCTGGCCAAGTTCACTGGATGATCAATCGCGACACCACGATGCGCCTCGCCCTCATTGGCAACACGCTCTCGCGAGACGCCAACGAGCGCGACGGGCATCCCGACTCACGCACCTCAGTGCTGCCCGAGCAAGGACGCTGGGTCCATCTCGCCACCGTCTATGATTCCCGGGCCAAAACGGTGCGCTTTTATCTCAACGGCCAGTTTGACAAACAAACCCTCCTGCACGTCGCGCACCCCGCTCGTCTCGGGCCATCGCAGATCGGTAACTGGAACCAGCAGGACCGTAAACTGAGCGGCCGCGTGGATGAACTGCTCCTGCTCGGACGCGCCATGACGGATGATGAAATCTACGCCCTCCACGCCGCAGGCAATCCTTACCGCTGATCCCGATTCATGAGGTTCCTCTGCCTTCTCTTCACCACTTCCGCGATCTCCGCGCCCATCGACTTCGTGCGCGACGTGAGGCCGATCTTTGAAACGCACTGTTACGAATGCCATGGCGAGAAAAAGCAGAAATCCGGCCTGCGGCTCGACATCAAGTCTGAAGCCTTCAAAGGCGGTGACAACCACGCGCCAGACATCGTCGCCAAGAACGCAAAGGACAGCCCGCTCATCCACTTCATCACCACCGATGACGAGGACGAACTCATGCCGCCCAAAGGCAAGCTCTCTGCCGCCGAGATCGCGACACTCACCGCCTGGATCAAAGAAGGCGCAGCGTGGCCCGATGGTGTCGATCTCGCGAAGCTCGAAGACCGCCGCGATCACTGGAGCTTCAAGCGGATCACCAAACCCACTCGTCATTCGATTGATGCCTTCATCGACGCCAAGTTGCGGGATCATGGATTAACAAAGTCTCCCGAAGCCGATCCCATTATCTGGCTGCGCCGCGTCACCTTCGATCTCACCGGTTTGCCTCCCAAGCCCGAGGAAGTGACTGCCTTTTTAAAGAATCAAGATCATGCCGCCACCGTCGATCGCCTGCTGGCATCACCCCGTTACGGCGAGCGGTGGGCGCAGCACTGGCTGGATGTGGTGCGCTACGCCGACACGCACGGTTTTGAAGTGAACACGGAGCGGCCCAATGCCTGGCCTTACCGCGACTACGTCATCCATGCTTTCAATAACGACACGCCGTATGATCGCTTCATCAAAGAGCAGCTCGTTGGCGATGCGATGGGTCAGGATGCCGCCACTGGCTTCCTCGTCACAGCGTCCGTTTTGCTACCCGGCCAGATCGGTAAAGATGATGCATCCAAGCGCCTCGCACGGCAGGATTCCATTGATGAGATCGTTGTGAACATCGGCCAGACCTTCCTTGGCCTCAGCATCGGCTGCGCTCGTTGTCATGATCACAAATTCGATCCCATCACAGCCAAGGACTATTACGCCATGCAGGCCTTCGTCGCCGGAGTCGAGTATGGCGACCGCGATCTGCACACTCCCGAGGCCGAAGCAGCCCGCGCGGAGACCACCCAACTCAAATCACGACTCGCCGAGATCGACAAAGAACTCGCCCGCTTTGTGCCCTTGGTGAAATCCGGCACCGAGCGCCCCATGATCAACGCTCGTGAAAACTCAGATCGTTTTGCTCCTACCCAAGCAAAGCGGGTGCGCTTCATCATCAAGGCCACGAACAGTCTGGAGCCCTGCATCGACGAAATCGAAGTCTTCAATACCAGCGGTGAGAACGTCGCGCTCGCCACCGCGGGCACGCAGCGCAAGTCCGGCGGCGACATCGGTGTGGCCGAGCGCCACGAGCTGCGCTTCATCAATGATGGCCGCTACGGCAACGGGCGCAGTTGGATGGCGAAAGAGAACGGCCAAGGCTGGGTCGAGCTGGAGTTTAAGCAAGAGCGGACCATCGAGCGCATCGTCTGGGGCCGTGACCGCGAGGGCAAGTTCACGGACCGCCTCGCCATCGACTATCAGATCGAAGTCACCGACAGCGCGGGCCGATCGCTAACCGTCGCCGATGCGAGCGACCGGCGAAAATTTGATCCCACGGACAAAAAGGAGGCGAAGCCGAACCTGAGCGGCCTCAGCCCTGACGAAACCAAACGCGCGAAGCTGCTCATCCAGGAAAAAGCCAGCCTCGACTCCAAGGTCAAAGCCGCCGAGAACGCGCAGAAAGTCTTCGCGGGCACGTTCCGCACGCCGGATGACATCCACTTGCTCAATCGCGGTGATCCTGAGCAACCGAAGGAGCCTGTCATGCCCGCCGTGCTCAGCGCGCTCGGGGATTTGAAACTACAAAAGGAATCTACCGAGCAACAACGCCGTAAGGCTCTCGCCGAGTGGATTGCGAATCCGCAGAATCCCCTCACCGCCCGGGTCATGGTGAATCGCATCTGGCAAGGTCACTTCGGCACCGGTCTCGTGCCCACGCCGAGTGATTTTGGGCGCATGGGTATGAAGTCCAGCCATCCCGAGCTGCTCGATTGGCTGGCCGCTGAATTTATCCGCAGTGGTTGGAGGGTGAAGCACATGCATCGGCTGATGGTGCTGAGTGCGGCCTACCGGCAAAGTGGCTTCGGCTTGAGCCGAAAGGATGCGGCTAAAGCCGCAACCACATTGGACGCCGAAATCCGCCTCCTCTGGCGTTTCCCAAGCCGCCGTCTCGAGGCCGAGTCCATCCGCGATTCCATGCTCGCCGTCAGCGGCCAGCTCAATCTCCAGATGCACGGTCGTGGCTTCAATTTCTTCGATCAGCGCGGCGGCCTCAGCGGATTCGATCCCATCGAGAGCTTCACCCCTGATAACCAACGTCGCATGATTTACGCCCACAAAGTTCGCCGCGAGCCTGAGACCGTCTTCGGAGCGTTCGACTGCCCCGATGCCGGCCAAAGCACCGCCATCCGTCGAGCCAGCACCACACCGATCCAAGCCCTCAACCTCTTCAACAGCCGCTTCACTCTTGCCCAGTCCGAAGCCTTCGCATCACGTGTGAAAGAAGAAATGGGAGACGACATCGCCGATCAAATCACCCGCGCTTACTTACTCGCCCTGAGCCGCGAACCCACCGCCGAAGAGCTGAGAGAGACTTTGCCTGCCGTCCAAAAACATGGCCTCACCGTGCTCTGCCGCGCCCTCTTCAACAGCAATGAGTTTCTTTTCCTGCCATGAACTCAGAGCGTCTTCAGCCCCACAAGCTTGGCCAACGCATTCGCCTTCGCATCAAAGGAGAGAAAGCGTTTGCAGCGAAGCTTCAACGCCGAAGCGACATGAATGACATCGTAGGTGCGAAAGCCATGCGTGGCCGTGTAGCGTCGCGCGAGCGTGTCGAACTCGGTTTCGATGTCGGTGAGGGTGAGGGGCGTGCGGAGAAGAAAGCAATTCTCGGTCAAATCAGCCTCAAAGTCGGAATGAGCAACCAAGCCCATTTCCATCGAGACTCGGGCCGCTCCACCGTTGCGGGTTTCGAAGACCATGCGTTCAATGGCATTGTTCACCTCGAATCGAAGGAGGTCCGTGACCGGAACAGTCCAGCTCACTGGAGACTTTGGGTCAACAAGAAAGCCTTCGAGTTGATGGCGATTTTCGACATCAAGGTAGTGACGCACCAGCGCGTTAGCATCGACGTAGGCATTCATTCCTCGCCGGCAATGATACGGTTAAAACGCTCCTCATCCCACTCACCGGGCTTCGGCGGCACATACCCCATCTCCCGGAATCGTTTTGCACGCTCTTCGGCTCGCCTGAAGAATTCCGCAGCGGGATCAGTCTCTTTCTCTTTCTTGCGGCTACGCGCCCCTACTTTCTTGGGGGCCAGAGTGAAGATCTCGCCAGATCGGGTCGTGATTTCTGCGCAGCCAAACTTCCTCACCGCAGCTAGGATCTTGGCTGACTGCCGATTGAGGTCTCTCAAGGTGAATGTCGCTACCGTACTCATGTCTGACAACGATTGTCTGACATCACTGCAAAGTCAACCCTGCTCTCCATCATGAACTCCGAACATCTTTCCATAGCGGGCCGCACCTTGCTTGATCGCCGCCAGTTCCTCTCGAGTAGCGCCACCGCACTCGGGTCCATCGCGCTTTCGAATCTATTCGCCGACGATCGGGTCCTCATCGACCCTGCGAGGCCTTTTGCATCTCGCGGCTCGCATTTCCCGGCCAAGGCGAAGAACGTGGTCGTCATCTTCTGTGCAGGGGCGGTGAGTCAGCTTGAGACCTGGGATTACAAACCCGAGCTGATCAAGTGGGACGGAAAGCCACTGCCCGGCGGCCCGGCGGTGACCTTCCAAGGTCCGGCGGGTAATCTCGCGCGACCGCAGTATGCCTTTCGTCCGCGTGGCCAAACCGGCAAGTGGGTGAGCGACATGATCCCGCACCTCGCGGAACTGACGGATGACATCGCCTTCGTGCATTCGCTTACCAGCAAATCCAACACGCATGGCCCGGCGGAGAACTTCCTCTCCACTGGCTCCGTGCTCGATGGCTTCCCGAGTCTTGGTGCCTGGACGACGTATGCGCTCGGTAGCGAGAACCAGGATCTGCCGTCCTACGTCGCCATTCCCGATCCACGCGGCGTGCCGCAGAATGGAGCCAACAACTGGGGCCCCGGCTTTCTCCCCGCCGCTTTCCAAGGCACCACGATGAGCAGCAAAAACCCCGTGCGGCATCTCTCCGCGCCCGGAGTCTCAGCCAGTGCTGATCAAGCTGCTCGCTCGCTTTTGCAAAAGATGAACGCACGGCATCTCGAAGCCAATCCTGGCGATCAAAAGCTCGCGGCGCGCATCGCCAGCTACGAACTCGCCGCCCGCATGCAGCTCAGCGTGCCCGAGATCAATGACCTCAGCACCGAGCCCGCGCACATCCTGAAGCTCTACGGTGCCGACGACACTCAGAATGCCGACAAAGCCGCCTTCGCGAAGAACTGCATCCTCGCACGTCGCCTCATCGAACGTGGCGTGCGCTTCGTGCAGCTTTTCAACGGCGCGTATGCGAGTGGAGGCAAACTCAACTGGGACGGCCACAGTGATCTCAAAACGCAGTATGATGTGCATGCACAGATCCTCGACCAGCCTGCCGCCGCTTTGATTCGTGATCTGAAACAACGTGGCCTGCTTCAAGATACACTCGTTGTCTGGTGCACGGAGTTTGGCCGCATGCCCTTCTTCCAAAAAGGCGCGAAGGGCCGCGATCACAATCCCGACGGCTTCACCTGCTGGATGACGGGCGCGGG
>CAMBPV010000198.1 GCA_945869695.1 Prosthecobacter debontii | reverse complement strand
ACTACAGCCTGATGGCCATCTTCAATGGCACCGAGCGTTTGGGCCTGCCGAGCGGTGCGACGGATGCGAAGGACAAAAAGGTTACCGAAACGGCCAAGGTCATGGCGCTGATCGAAACCAAGCCTGCGGTGCCGGCAACGCATGTGCTCTTGCGGGGTGTAGCCGCGAACAAGGGAGATGAAGTCGATCCTGCGGTGCCGGTCGTGCTCAGCGATAAAACCGTGACGTTTCCCGAACCAACCGGCAAGACCTCGCTCAGGAGAAAGACACTGGCTGAGTGGATCACGGCTCCCACGCATGCACTGACCTGGCGAGTGATGGTGAACCGCGTATGGCAGCATCATTTTGGCGCAGGATTGGTGGAGACACCGAGTAACTTTGGTTTCTCCGGTATGGAGCCGACGCATCCTGAAGTGCTCGATTACCTGGCGGCGCAATTCATCGCAAAGGGTGGCCGGTTGAAGCCGCTGCATAAGCTGATGCTGATGTCGGCAACGTATCGGCAGCAGTCGAGTGGAAACGAGAGAGGGCAGGCGTTAGACCCCATGAATCATTTGCTTTGGAGGATGAACAAACAACGCATGGAGGCTGAAGTCGTGCGCGACAGCATTCTTTCCGTGAGTGGGAAACTCAACCGCACGCAAGGCGGTCCCGGCTTCAAGCCGCGCATCCGAGCGGAACTGCTGGATGCCAGCCAGCGCAACAAGTGGCCGGTGATCAAGGCGGAAGCCAAAGAGCACTGGCGGCGCAGCGTTTACATTTATGTGAAGCGGCAACTGCTGATGCCTAGCTTGGAGCTTTTTGATGCACCCACGACGACGGACAGTTGCGCACTGCGCATGCAGAGCACCGTGCCCACCCAGGCGCTGGTCTTGATGAATGATGAATTTGTGGAAGATCAGGCGGGCTATCTCGCCCGGCGTGCCATGGCTGAAGCTGGCGATGGGCTTCCCGGGATTGTGGACAGGCTTTTCATGCTGACGCTTTCGCGAAAGCCGACAACAAAGCGCCTGGAGCAAGCCTTGGCCTTTCTGCAATCCCGTGAGGAAGTCAGTGACCGACCCTCAACTTTGCGTGATCTGTCCCAAGTCTTGCTCAACAGCAGCGAGTTTATCTACATTGAATGATGCCCTTCCTTTCACGTCGCCACATTCTTCAGCAAGCGGGAGCCGGATTCGGCACGCTGGCCCTGCAGTCCTTGTTGGGTGCAGATGGACTGCTGGTGAACACCAATCCGCTGGCACCGCGTGCGCCGCATTTTGCGCCGAAGGCCAAGTCGGTGATCTTTCTGTTCATGTATGGCGGGCCATCGCATGTGGATTTATTTGATCCGAAGCCGGAACTCGCGCGCTGGCATGGGAAGGCGATCCCTGTGTGGAAAAAAGAGGATGGCTTCATGGGCGGTAAGACCAAGAACGTGGCCATGCAGAGTCCGTATCGTTTTGCCAAGCATGGTCAGGCAGGGATCGACATGGCGGAAGTGTTTCCCAATCTGGCGCGTCATGCGGATGATTTGTGCGTCATCCGCTCCATGCACACGGAGAGCAACAATCATGCTCCCGCGCTTTTTCAAATGAACTCGGGCTTCGTGCAGCCGGGACGTCCCAGCATGGGCTCATGGGTGACGTATGGGCTCGGTTCCGAAAGCGAAAATCTGCCCGCGTTTGTCGTGCTGCTCGATCAGCTCGGCGCACCCGTCAATGGCGCGATGAACTGGTCCAATGGTTTCATGCCCGCCGCGTTTCAGGGCGTCCCCTTCCGCAGCAGTGGTGAGCCCATCGCCTATCTCACGCCACCTAAAAACGTGAGTCCAAGTCAACAGCGTGCCCGACTGAATTTACTCAAGCAATGGAACACCGAGTATGCCGAGGCGAATCCCGCAGAGTCAGCGCTCGCGGCCCGACTCAATGCCTACGAGCTGGCGTATCGCATGCAGATGAGTGCGACAGACTGCACGGACCTAAAAGATGAGTCCGCTGTGGTGAGGCAAATGTATGGGCTCGATCATCCGACCACCGCGCACTTTGGCAAGAACTGCCTGCTCGCGCGGCGGCTGGTGGAGCGTGGTGTGCGCTTCGTTCAGGTCTACAGTGGCGGCAATGAAGGGCCCAAGGCCTGGGATGCCCATGATGACCTCAAAAAAAATCACGACCTGCACTGCGCCGAGACGGATGGCCCGATCGCTGCTCTTCTCGACGATCTCAAAATCAGCGGCCTGCTCGACAGCACACTCGTCGTGTGGGGGGGGGAGTTTGGCCGCTCCCCCGTCGCTGAGAATGGCAAAGGCCGCGATCATCATCCGAAAGGCTTCACCATGTGGATGGCCGGAGGCGGCATCAAAGGTGGCATGATTCACGGTGCCACGGATGAGTTTGGTTATTCAGCCATCGAGAGTCGTGTCTCCGTGCCCGATCTGCACGCCACCATGCTGCATCAACTTGGTCTCGATCATGAACAACTCACTTACCGCTTCACCGGTCGCGACTACCGCCTCACCGATGTCAGTGGGGATGTGGTGAAGGCGCTGTTGGCTTGATCGCTCCGTGCACCGCGCTCAGCCGATCAATTCGGTGATCGCTTGTCCGCCTTCGACGACGATGGGACGCGGGCGGCCCTGCGGATCGGTCCAATGCGCTTGGGTGTCGATGCCGAGATGGTGAAACACTGTGGCGGCGAGATCTCCGGGCGCGACACGGCGGCTATCGATGTCGCCGCCTTGACGATCCGTGCTGCCGATGACCTGACCGTGCCTCATGCCTCCACCGGCTGCGACCATGGACATCACTCGCGGCCAGTGATCGCGTCCGGCGTTCTTGTTGATCATCGGGCTGCGGCCAAACTCGCCCATCATGAGGATCAGCGTGCTATCGAGCAGGCCGCGATCTTCGAGATCGGTGACGATGGCGTGCAGCGTGCGGTCCACGCTCGGCAGCAGCGGTGTGAGGCCCTTTTTGATGCCGCCCCATTTCACTTCATTGCCATGATGATCAAAGTAACCCCAGGCACCGCTCACGGTGACAAAGGTGGAGCCAGCTTCGACGAGACGACGCGCCAGCAGCGCTTTCTCGCCAATGCTGTCACGGCCGTAGCGGTCACGCATCGCAGGCGTTTCGGCGTCGAGATCGAAGGCTCGTTGGGCATTGCCGGTCATGAGCACCTCGTAGGCCTGCTGCGTGTAGCGATCCGCCGCGGCGATCTGCGCATTGCCATCGACGCTGCGCTTCCAGTCGTCCATCTGCGTGAGCAAATCACGGCGATTGCCGAGGCGCTCGATGGTCAGGCCCTCGGAGAGTTTGAGGCGTCCCGCCAAATCCTTGCCACTGACCGGTTCAAAGTCGCCACCCATGTGCCCCGCGCCCCAGATGTCGGAAACGAGCGAATCTGCCAGCGCAACATAACCAGGAATACCCGGCGCGTTGGCTCCGCAAAACTTCGCCGCGATGGAACCCATCGACGGCCAGCCGCCGCCGTCGCGACCATCATTCGTGCGCTTCGCGAGCGGATTGCAGGCCTGCATGGTGATTGGCGTGTGATTGCTGGCGCTGCAATCGACCGAGCGGATCAGCGTGAGCTTGTCCATGATCTTCGCCGTGAGCGGCAAGTGCTCGCAGACATGAATGCCGGGCACTTTCGTCGAGATGTGGCCGAAGGGGCCGCGAATCTCGCTCGGCGCGTCCGGTTTTGGGTCCCACATGTCGATGTGGCTTGGGCCGCCGGAGAGCCAGAAGAGGATCACGTTTGTCTTGCTCTTCGCCTGCCCGGCCGCGGCCGCCAGCGCCTGCGTTTGAAGCAGCGAAGGCATCGAAACGCCCGCCAAACCTGCGAGTCCGGTTTGAAGAAAACCACGCCGTGTGGAGCCGACGCGAAGCAGATCTCCCCGGGCGGGACTGAAGGCCTGAGTGATGGATGCAGACTTGGGATTCATGCGCGTGGTGTTGAGTTGCACCCAAACCTACGCCGCCACATTGCCTGACTTGCCGAGCGACTCAAATGAGCTCGGCGATCGGCTGGCCGAGATCGACGAGATATTGGGGTCTGCCGGTGGTGTCGTTCAGCGTGGTGCTGCGTGCGTCGATGCCGAGGTGTTGGTAGAGCGTGGCGATGACGTCTTGATAATGGACGGGTCGCGACACTGCTTCGGCGGCATGTTTGTCGGTGGCACCGATGACTTGCCCCGTCTTGAGATGACCGCCTGCCATGATGCCCATGGCTACTTTGGGCCAGTGATCGCGACCGCCTTTGTCGTTAATCTTTGGGGTGCGGCCAAACTCGCCCCAGACAATGATCATCACGTCCTGCAACATGCCGCGCTCGTCGAGATCGGTGACGAGCGTATGCAGCGCGTGGTCGATGAGTGGGCCGAGATAACGCATGGCGGAGAAGTTCCGCGAGTGGGTGTCGAAGTCACTGATGGAGATGCTGACGCAGCGCACACCGGCCCCGATCAAGCGTCGGGCGAGCAGGAACTTCTGCGCGCACTTGGGACTTTCCATCGAGCCAAAGGCATCGGCGGGTCGGATGATGCGCGGCGTGTAGCGTTCGAGCACCTTGGGATCTTCTTGGCTCAGATCCATCGCGGCTGCGAATCGACCGGAAGTGAGAATGCCGAGCGAGAGTTGATTAAACTCATCCAGCGCGTGCATGGAGCCGCTGGTGTCGATGTCGCGGCGGATCGTGTCGAGATTGCGCAGCAGCGACACACGGTCTTCGATCCGCCCGACGGTCAGGCCTTTCGTCAGCGCGAGACTTTGATTATGGCCTGCACCTCGACGTGCCAGCTCGGCCCTCATGCCATCTTCCAATTGCCGTTCGAACAAGTGCGAGATGTCCGGACGAAACGCCGAACAAGCGGTGCCAAGAAAGCCGGGCCGCGCGCTGTTGCGAACGAGCGGTCGGCCTTGCATGAGATCGACAAAGGCAGGCGCGGAGTCCTTCGAGGTGCTCAGCAGCTTGCTCACCACACAACCCATCGCCGGACGTCCGCCGATGAAGGCCAGTTCTTTATCACTGAAGCCTGACTGGCACTGAAAGGCGTCGTGATTGCCCATTGCGCCACTCAGCGAGCGCAGGAAGACATACTTGTCCGCGTTCGCTGCCAGTCGCGGTAGAAGCTCGGTCAGATGGAGGCCTGGAATCTTCGTCGGCAGCGATTTGAACTCGCCACGAATCTCGCTCGGCGCATCGGGCTTTGGATCGATGAGATCCATCTGCGGAGGACCGCCATCGAGATGAATGTTAATCACCGCCTTTGTCGAAGATCGCACACCCGCCGCTGCTTCCGCGCGCAGCAGGTCCGTCAGTGTCAGCGATCCAACACCCAGCGCCCCCGCCTTCAGAAAACTGCGGCGGTGGTGGTTGGAGTTGCTGCTCGGGAAGGTAAACATGCGCCTAGGAACTACGGCGTGAAGCGCGGGGTGCTTTCCTTTCTTCCTGACATCGTGATGGAAGGGTAAGTCTCCCGCCTGGCATCGCGTAGTGATGGGAGCCCATGAAATTCATTCTTCTCTCCCTGTTTCTCTTGCCGCTGGCCCTTCTCGCAGCGGACACCCGGCAAGTCGGAGCGGCATCGGTGGATATCACACCTGAGTATCCCGTGCGGCTGAGCGGCTATGGCGGGCGCCGTTTGCCAAACACGGGCATCTCGCAGCACATCTTTGCCAAGGCGCTGGCGATTGGCAGTGATGAAGAAGGTCCGGCTGTGGTGGTGACGGTGGATAACTGCGGCGTTCCAGCTTCGATGCGCGATGAGGTGCTGCGTCGTCTCGGAACGAAGAGCAAGGTGAGCCACGAGCGCTTGGCCATCTGCTCCAGCCACACGCATTGCGCACCGATGTTGATTGGCATGCTGCCGAATCTGTTTGGCATGGACATCCCGGCGGAGCATCTGTCAGCCATCGAGCGCTACACGCTTGAACTGACCGACCACCTCGAAAAGGTCGTGCTTGCGGCGCTGGCGGACCGAAAACCGGCCACGCTGGCCTGGAGTGTCGGCAAAGTCGGTTTTGCAGCGAATCGACGCAGTTTCCCCATGAAGCCTGTGGATCACGACCTGCCTGTTTTGCGTGCGACGAGCGCGGATGGCAAGGTGCGGGCCATCTTCACAAGCTATGCGTGTCATTGCACGACCATCGGCATCGATGAAATCCACGGGGACTGGGCCGGATGTGCGCAGGAAGCACTCCAACGCGAGTTTCCAGGGGCGATCGCACTCACGGCGATCGGTTGCGGGGCCGATCAGAATCCGACTCCGCGCCGCACGATGGAACTGGTGAAACAATATGGAGAAGATCTCGGGGCCGAGGCGAAACGGCTCGTGCTGGGCGAGATGAAGCCTGTGAACGGTCCGGTGAAGTGCAACGCGAAGCAAATCGAGTTGGCCTTCGGGACACTGCCCACGCGCGAGGAGTGGCAGACGCTGGCAACATCGAAAACGCCCGCCATCGCCTACCACGCGAAGAAGAATCTCGCCCGCCTTGATAGCGGTGAAAAAATCCCGACGCACCTGCCTTATCTGGTGCAGACCTGGAGCTTCGGCGGAGATTTGGCCATGGTCTTTCTGCCGGGCGAGATCACCGTGGATTACTCGCTGCGCATCAAACGGGAGTTCGACCCTGCGCGCATGTGGGTGAACGGTTACTCGAATGATGTGCCATGCTATGTGCCCTCGCGGCGCGTTTTGGACGAGGGCGGCTACGAGGGCACGGGAGCGATGGTTTATTATGACCGGCCCACCCAGTTCGCGCCGGATGTGGAGGAGCGTATCATGAAGGCGGTGCATGAGGTCACGCCGAAGGGTTTCCTTTCTCCATCACCCGATTCGAAATAGGCGGACACTGGGGGATGTTGACGGTGCGTTGGATTGTGATATATTTACTATAATAATGAGCAAAAACCATGGAAGCTACCATTGCCTTAGGAGCGGTGCCGAACGTTGCGTCACCTTCCGTCGTCAAAGCGACACAGATCGATGATTTTCAGGACACAGCGGAAGCCCGGGAGGAGCTGATCCCCTGGCTGATGGCCACGGATCAGGAGCCGCTCACTTCCACCCAGTGGAAGCAGCGCCTTGCTCACTGGTGGGATGAGAATCCTTTTGCAGACATGGCACCGAGGCGTGGCTGGACACTCCGGCATGAGGGCAGAATTGTGGGCTTCATGGCGCTGATCCCGACCTGTTATGCTATTGAAGGTCGGGCCACTCCCTCCTACATCGCATCCACCTGGCGGGTCGATGAGCCTCATCGGAATCGGAGCCTGCCGATGCTGATGAAACTGCGACCGATCTCAGCCACCACTTTAATCAGCGACACGACTGCTATTCCTGGGGTGCAGTTGCTTTTGAAGCGGAGCAATTGGATCAACTGCCCGACCCTTCAAAGGCATTTTGTAGCCATGGGCATGCCTGGCCGGATTCTCCAGCGGAGCATTTGGCCGGAGCTTTCACCCGGAGTTTCGCTGACCCGAGATCCCCGAGACGTCTTCAGTGTCTCGTCCCCATGCAGTTCTTCCGCCGGGATCGAAAAGTGGATCACCCCTGACTACCTCCGCTGGTTCGCGGCGGGACCCATGCGGAGGCACGAATTTGTCGGTGCCATCGACTCATCAGGCTGTCTGACCAGCTATCTGTTTCTGA
>CAMBPV010000197.1 GCA_945869695.1 Prosthecobacter debontii | reverse complement strand
GGCGAAAATCGGATGGCTGGCGACGTGATGGCCCCAATCATCGAAGGTCACGCCCCAGGGATTCGTGCTCGGATAGGAGCCGAAGGTGGAGAGTTTTTGGGTATCGGTGCGCAGGCGAAACCAGCCGGAGTTGTCCATCCGCACGGGTCCATAAGCTGTTTCGACCTGGCTGTGCAGAAAAATGGCATCGCGGAAGATCAGATCGCCATCCGGCGTCCAGACGAAGTCATGCAGCGCATGGTGCGAGTCCTCGGTGCCGAAGCCGGTGAAGACCTGCCTGCGGAAGTCCGCTTTGTCATCGCCATCGGTGTCTTTGAGGAACGTCAAATGCGGCTCATCTGAGACATAGACACCGCCATCTCCGAACTCAAAAGCGAGCGGGATGTGCAGCCCGTCAGCCCACACTTTGCATGAGTCCGCGCGGCCATCATTGTTCGTGTCTTCGAGCACGAGCAATCGGTCGGCAGGCTTCTGACCAGGATAAAGATGCGGGTAAGCCTGCGAGGTGCTCACCCACATGCGGCCTCTCGTGTCGAAGCGAATCTGGATCGGGTTCGCGATCTCGGGGAACTGCTCTTCACTGGCAAACAGGTTCACTTCAAAGCGCGGATCGACCTTGAAGGCGGCGAGTTCATTGGCCGGTGTCATCCACTCGTTGGCGCCTTTGCTTTCCTTGGTCGCAGGCATTTCAGGGACGTTGCTGTCGTCGATGGGTTTCGACATGTCCCAGATGTGCCGATCTCGGTTGGCCACCATGATGTCGAAGCTGCGCATCGCCGGCAGGAAGTCGAGGTATCCGTAATCCTTGTTGCGGTCGCCCGTGTAGTAGAAGCCGTTTAGCGGGCGGTAACGCTGGAAAAACTGTGTGTTCTTGTCGGCGATGGCGGCTCGCAACTCAGGGGATGTCTCGGGGGCGCTGACGGCAAAAGTCGCACGATATAACGTTTCGCCAAAGGCCGCGTAACCCGCGTCATCGAAGTGGACACCATTGAAAGTGAGACCTGTTTTTGACTCAAACACATCCGCAAAGCCAACCTTCTCCGCAGCGGCCACTTCACCCATCGCCTTTGTGTATGCGGCGAGCCGGGCATTGTTCATCGTCGCTGCCGGAACTCCTTTGATGTCCTCATTTGCCGTGGGCGACACCAGCAAGATCTGTGGCCCGGTTTTGCCGTTGTAGGCATGGGTTTTCAGCTCTTGCAGAAATGCCGTGAGTCGCTGCTTGAACTCGGGGAGCTTCTCCACGCCGCCGAACGATTCATTAAAACCAAAGCCCGCAAAAATCACATCCGCCTTCTGTGCAGTGAGGTGCTGGTTCAGCGTGCCGAAGTTTTCGGGCCGCGGCATCAGATCCACTTCATCCGCGGCCCAGGCCAGCGTGCGAATCACCAGTCCGAGGTCTGGATGACCCTTTTGCAGCATCGCCTCAAAATGCGGAAACTGCGCTCCGCGATCAAACAGCGTGTTGCCGATGAAGATGACGCGATCGCCCTTTTTCAGAGCGAGCGGCAGTTTCGTCTCCACTGCAGCCGTCACTGCGGGCAAAGGCAGTGTCTTTTCCGCAAAGTAGTATTTGGCCAACTCGGGATCTTCTGGCGGCAGGGGTTTGCCGCTGGGTAGATTCTTGGCGTCTTTTGGCGCTTCGGCTGCCGAGGAAAGAGAAAAGGCGACTAGGAAAAAGAGGTGGCGGATCATGGTGGTTGGAGTCAAACGCAGGGAATGCGATGATGTATCCCACTCCAAACCCAAATACCGGACCGTTTTTTCAGATCACGGTCTGCTCGACATCGAGCTGCCCTCAGCAGCGAGGGGAATGTTCCTGACAGGACGAAATGAATTTAGTGGAGGAGTGCGCCTGAATCGAGCGCATGGCCCCGGAGAAAGTCTGCGGCTTTGAGGCGTTTTCCTCCCTCAGCCTGAACTTCGAGCAGCTCAATGAGGCCGCTGCCTGTGGCGATGATGAGTCCCGTCTTTGGGTCTGCGGACACGATGGTGCCGCCGATTGGGCAGGCCTCGCCGGGCGCGATCCGGGCCGCGTGGATTTTAAGATGAGGAGCCTTTGACTCTTCCGATGGGAGGAGACAAAAACTACCGGGCCATGGATTGTAGGCACGGATGGTGCGCTCGATCTGAGCAGCGCTCTGAGTCCAGTCGATATGACCGTGCTCACGATTGAGTTTACCGATGTGGGTGGCGAGGGAGTGATCTTGCGGCTGCCTGGGTGGATGACCAGATGCGACGAGCGCGAGTGCACGCTCGAGGGCTGCGGGCGCGAGGGCTGCAAGTTTGTCATGCAAGGAGCCACCGGTATCCTCGGATGAGAGGGCGATGCGATCCATGAGAAGAACATCGCCGGTATCGAGACCTTCATCCATGAACATGATGGTGATTCCTGTCTCGGAGTCGCCCGCGCGGAGGGCTGCTTGGATCGGGGCGGCGCCTCGATAGAGTGGCAGAAGAGAGGTGTGGACGTTCAGGCATCCATGAATCGGCAGGTCCAAAATGGAGCGCGGGAGGATCTGACCATAGGCGATCACGATGGCGATGTCTGGACTGAGAGCGGACAGCTCATCCACGGATTGCCGGATTTTCAGGGGCTGAAAAACAGGCACACCCGCTTCTTGAGCCAAGACCTTTATCTGAGGCGGCGTGAGCACGAGTTTCCTGCCGACGGGTTTGTCCGGCTGGGTGACAACTCCAACCACCTCGTGTTCTTCAGAGGCCAGAAGAGACCGAAGTGCAGGAAGTCCGATGTCTCCGGTGCCAATGAAGAGAACTCTCATGGGACGAGCCTAGACATTGAGCTTGGCGATTTCTTGCCAGGCCGGGAGTTGCATGACACCATGAAGAATATCGTAGAGAACTTTTGCCGGCGGCTGGCTGGCGTCAATCTCCGTGATGCGGTTCTTGTAGTATTCGAGAATCGGCTTGGTCTCCTGATCGTAGGTTTCAAAGCGTTTGAAGATGACGGCATCACTCGCGTCATCAAAACGGTTATCTTTGAGCGCGCGTTTGCGGAGACGGCGTGCGAGTTCGGAACGGTCTGGGCAACTGAGGTGGAAGACGCGGTGAACATCGATGTCGTTCTCCATGAGTTCCGCCTGCTCCAGGTTACGCGGGATGCCATCGAGAACGAGAAAGTCGATCTCGGGCTTGAAGTTGTGACTCTCGACGCGCTGGTGAATGTTGGCGCGCCAGAGTTGAACGGTGAGATCGTCCGGCACGAGCTCGCCCCGGCTTGAGTACTCAATGAATTTTTGTCCCAGCGATGTGCGGGTGTCGAGGGAGCGGAAGACATCTCCACAGGCGAGGTGGTGGAAACGGGGGACGGAGCCCAGCACTTTGCCTTGAGTGCCCTTCCCGCTGCCGGGAGCACCTAGGATGAGCAGGGTCGAGAATTTGGCGTACTTCTTGATCTCAGACATAATCGGCGAGGCTATCACGACGTTCGCTGAGTCACAAGAGGCGGACTAAGCGTTTTTTGCGCTCAAGAAAATGGACACCTCCTGCCAGACGTGATCGAAGGAGAGCTGAGACAAATCCTCTCCCGGCGCACGGATGATCTCGACGCCGGTATTCTGAGGTGCCCATGTCGCAGGATCTGTGGGACCAAACAGAAGTAAACAGTGTGCTCCACAGGCAGCTGCGAGGTGAGAAATGCCGCTGTCATGCCCGAGAAAAGTGGTGCACTCCGAGAGGTGTTGCGCGAGCGAAGAGAGCGAGCGGCCTTCGATGTGTTGAAAGTCAAAGTCCTTCCATGCCTCCCGAAGAGTGGCCATGGTGCCGCGCTCATGCTCGGCCTCTCCGGTGATGACGGAGACTCGGATTTGAGGCTGGGTTTCGGAAATTTTGCGTCCGAGCTCGATCCAGTTTTGCAGGGGCCAGTTTTTAGTGAGGGAACCACTTCCGGGATGGATGGCTAACTGTTCCTTTTTTGCGCAGGAAGGCAGGATGACGGGAGCGGGATCTTCGAGGAACATGGCCAGCTTTTCGAGCGGTCGGGCCAACTGGACGGCGGCGGGTCCTTCTCCTGCTTGGACTCGGTGCGAGACTTCGATGAAGGTTTTCACCCCCGCTCGCTCCATACTTGCTTTGAAGAATCCGTCTGGATCGTAGAGGTAGCTGATGATCAAATTGAAGCTGCGGAGGTAATCTCCGACCTCGTCATCGATCAGCGCGTTTCTGGCAAAAAGCGGTGCCAGGGTGCGGTGCTCCAGGCTGCGGACGGCATCGGCAATTCCAGCCGTCAATGCGAGCTCCGTGATGCCGGGATATCCGAGCACTTCGATGTAGGCTCCGGCGATGTTTTCCCGAATCAAACGGATGGCGGGCAGAGTCAGGATGAAGTCACCGATGGCGCCACCGCGGATGACAAGAATGCGCCGCTGAGCCGGGGTCGTCATGATCACGGAGAAGTCCGCCTTTAAAGATCACCAATCCACCAAGGCCACGATGAGCATCACCGCACCGTAGGCGATCCCACTGATGACAGCGATCTTCCACCGAGCGGTTGTGTTGGTGATCCAGTTGACCCAGTCCCGCATGAGGAAAGGCATCCCCACGAAAAACATCCCCGCGATGATCCAAACGTAAGCAAGAATGGGGATCAAAAGGCGACTGGCAGGGGGTTGGAGAAAGGCAGCCGTCAGAACGGGACCCGACACGAGGAGCATGAGCGCGCCGAGAGCTCTGACCGCAAGGAATTCACGCACAAAGATGAGCACAAGAACGAACGCGGCCGGGATGATCAAGAGGAACCAGGAGCGAAGGTGAAAGAACTCACCCATGTCCATGTAACTCATGAGCAGCATGGCCCAGAAGAAATCGATCGTGAGGAGGATGGCTCCCCACTTGTAGTCCCGAGGAAATTTCTTCAAGAAGCTCTGAGTCGCGTCTGAATTCAGGAGAGCCCAAATGTGGGTCGCTATGAGCCCGAGGCTGATCAAAATGCCGGTGCCCTTGAGCGGTATGCCGCCCTGCTCGTTTTGGTGGTAGAGATAATCGTAGAGCGCCTGAAACATGCGAGGCGGCGACACTGGCGCATTCAGCCCCATAGTGCAATCGACGATGAGCGGTCCAGTCAGGAAGTTTTCGGGCTGCTACCTATACTGATCCAGATCCATTCGATCCATGTCCAAAACATCACGCACCACGGTGGCGAGGTCACGACACGAGACGGGCTTCGTAACCACCCGTCGAATACCCGCTCTGGACAAAGACGGGAACGGAACGGTCTCGTGACTGCCACTGAGAAGGATCACGGGCATACCTGGCGCGATTTTTTGAATCCGGGTGGCAATCTCGACTCCATTCAGGCGAGGGAGCCCAAGATCGGTGATGATGAGATCATAGTCGTAGGACTGCTTGTTGAAATGCTCCAGCGCCAGGGTGGGGTGCTCAAAAACATCCACGTGGTAGTCCAGCATCTCCAAGGCCTGTCGCACGAAGGTGCCGATGGCGGGGTCGTCATCAATGTAAAGGATGCGCTCTCCTTTCCCGTGCGGAACGGCGCGGCGGTCAGGTTGGTCCTCCGTTTTTTCCCCGGTCTTCGAAATGGGAAGGTAAACGTGGAAAGTAGTTCCCGTGCCAAGCTGGGTCTCGACGGTGATGGCCCCTTCGTGTGATTTGATGATTCCGTGCACCACCGAAAGGCCGAGGCCCGTGCCTTCGCCTTCGTTTTTGGTGGTGAAAAAGGGCTCGAAAACATGACTTGCCGTTTCGGCGTCCATTCCCGTTCCATTGTCGGACACCCAAAGGTGAGCGTAGGGTCCGACGCGGAGCTCCGGGTACTTTACGCTCGTGGCTTCGGTCACGTCCAAGCGGGTCTCGCCGATCCGAATGGTGCCTCCTGTTTCCCTCATCGCGTGTGCCGCATTGGTGCAAAGATTCATCACGACCTGATGGATCTGGGGTGCGTCGTAACAAGCAGAGATCGGAGCGGAATCGAACTCGGTCTTGATCTCAATGTTTGAGGCACTGGTGGAAGAGAGGAGCTCGACGACCTCTGTCAGCACCGGGCGCAGGGCTTGGGTCTTTCGTTCTGTGGGCTTTTTCCGGCAGAAGGTGAGGATCTGTTTGACGAGATGCTTGGCACGATCACTGGCCTTTAAGATTTCATCCAACGATTGCTGCACCCGGGGCTCGGATGATTGGGATAACGCCAATTCTGCATGCCCGAGGATGGCGGTCAGGATGTTGTTAAAATCATGCGCGATTCCGCCAGCCAAGGTGCCGAGCGCTTCGAGTTTTTGGGCCTGCTCAAATCTGGCGGCCAGCCCCTTGTTCGCAGCCTCGGACTGCCTCTGTTCAGTGAGGTCACGGTAGCAACAGACTCTTCCGACGATCTCGTCACCTAAGCGGTGGGGTTTGGAGGTCCGTTCAAAGACTCTTCCATCTTTGCACTCGACGATCTCAACACTTTCCAGATCGGGTTGGGCAAATAGCATCGCGACGCAGCCCGAGAAGGCCTCGGGCTCTGAAACCTGACTCGCGAACAAACCAAGCACCTGACCCACTTTTTGGTTGATTAAGGATTCACAGGATAGGTTTCAGAGATCGAGAAACTTTTTGTTGGTTCCGGTAATCAGGCCGTCACGATTGACGATGATGATACCCTCGTTCGTTGAGTTGAAGGCGGCTTTCAGGACCGAGTTTGAATAGCGGAGGGCATCCTCGGCTTTTTGACGCTTTCCTGATTCGGCGATGAGCGACATCAGGTCGGCCAGCGAACCCACAAAACTGACCTCTTCTGCGGCCCATGCTCGGCAAGCGCCGGACTGCTCGACGGAAATGAATCCCAGAACTTTTCCATGATGTCGGATGGGGGCATCGAGTCGGGAGCAGATGCCGGCTGGATTGAGGTGCTCTTCCGCCAGCTCGTGCGTGCGGGGGTCGCGGCGCGCCACAGATGCATCAATGGCTCTTTGGTTTTGGAGCGTAGCGAAATAGGCCGGATACTTCGGAACGCTCAGTTCTAAACCCGTGCCATTGCTATTTTCGCTGAGATTGTAGATGTTCGCGCAGGAAAAAGAGGTTCCCTTGTCATCTGAAACCCAGATCCCTGCACGCGTGGCGTTTAAGCTCTCCGCGGCGACTTGGGTGATCTCACGCACGGCGGATGCGAGGTCCCGACCGTGGCGCTCTGCATCTGTTGCCAGCCGATGGAGCGCGAGATCCATCCGCTGAAGAAGGTGCGTTGCCAGTGGTGCTTTTGAAGGGTCCGTTTGGCTTTTGGGCGCGGACATCGGAGGCGCCGCGTTTTCCAGGCGTCTGGACTCGGCACTGTTAGCCTCCAGCTCTCGAATAATCGTCTCAAAACGACGTGTCTCACCGGCTGAATCGATCTGAAAGGGCGAGGCGGCGGAACCGCGAGTGGTGACCACTTCATCGATCATTTTTAACCATTGGTCCGCCAGAAGAGGCAGGAGAATATCAGGCTGGATCTTCCGTTTTGCGGAATCCTCCGTGGGTGAAAGAGGCTTCCCCACCCCTTGGTGCGGGTTCAGGACATAGGTAACACAAATGGTTCAGGACATAGGTGACGGTCTGCCCCCTGGGGCAGCAGGCTAATGGATGCCTTGGCACACCACCGACACCATGAACCAGAGAACCCAATTCGCACTTCGTGCGCTTCAGACAG
>CAMBPV010000196.1 GCA_945869695.1 Prosthecobacter debontii | reverse complement strand
GGAAAACGGCACCTACACCGTCAGCGAAATCATCTGGTGTCGAGAATACGTCACAGACCGCCCAGGCTTTAGTGTCCGTCTTGCCGAGTTACCGCCAATCATGCCGGGCACAGGCTGTTTCTCGCTCTGGCGGTTCCGATGGCTCGCCGATGAAAAGACCCTCCGCCGCCGGAATAAAGAGTCCGCACAGCCTGCAACCCGACACCTCAACGTCGAACCGGAACCTCAAAGACACTCCCTATCCCCATGAACCCACACCTCACGGGCATCGCCGCCCGACCACCCGACCACCCGACAACGCCTATTTCCAAAAGGACCGCGACACCCTCGAGAAACGCTCTGGCCGCTGGCTCAAAGAACTAGTCCGACAGAGCCAGACAACCGAATTTGATCTAAATAACTGGATTTTGGCGTGGGATGGAAGTGGCAAAGGTCGTCAGATTCCGGGAAGGAATTGAGCATCGCTCCTTGCCATAGGATGCATCCCAGTCTCTGCTGGGAGCACTAGCTAAAAACGGCGCAATATCCGCATGTCCAATCCCTTCTTTGATCACCCGATCCTGAACTCTCCCTACGAGTGTCCACAGCGACACTGGGAACTCGATCCGACCGGGCAGCCCACGCAGAACACCGTTGAGACACGTCGCCGGGCGGAATTCATCACGCCGATTCCAAAGCCAAACAAGCGCAAGGGAGCGCCAGCGCAAACAGAGTTCGAGTTGGACGAAGGCCTTGGCCTGTCTTCCGCAAAACAGAACTACGATACGACTTCAATTATCAATGAAGTCCGTGGCTATGTTGACCGGTGGCGCCGCCTTCACCCGAACCAGTGGCAGGTGACACCGGAGACAGCGCGCCTGCTTCAGCACTGGCGGCACCACCCATTCAGCAACCAACGCCCCTTCTTCTGCCAGATCGAGGCAGCAGAGACCGCCATTTGGCTCACCGAGGTCGCTCCCCATTCTGTTTCAGGCAAAAAAATCCTCTCCTACCTCGACAGCGCTTCGCGGGAGGCCAATCCCGAACTCGACCGCCTTGCTCTCAAACTCGCCACGGGCGCGGGCAAGACCACGGTCATGGCCATGCTCATCGCGTGGCAGACGATCAATGCGGTGCGCCGTGAAGGCAGCAAGCATTTCACTCGTGGCTTCCTGATCGTGGCCCCAGGTCTCACAATCAAAGACCGGTTGAGTGTGCTTGAGCCGAACCACCCGGACAATTACTACTCCAGCCGCGAACTCGTTCCCACGGACCTTCTCGATGATCTGCAACGCGCCAAGATCGTCATCACCAACTACCACGCCTTCAAGCTGCGTGAACGACTCGAACTCTCCAAAGGCGGCAAACAGCTTCTCAAAGGCCGGACAGGCGACGACCTCAAAACCGCCGAGACAGAGGGACAAATGATCCAACGCGTCATGCCAGATCTCATGGGCATGAAAAACGTCCTCGTCATCAATGACGAAGCTCATCACTGTTACCGCGAGAAACCCGCTTCAGAAGATGATTTCATCGACGACAAAGGTAACCCGTTGACCGGTGACGATCTGAAGGAAGCCAAGGAACGTGCCAAGAGCGAGAACGAGGCCGCCCGCCTGTGGATTTCTGGATTGGAGATTGTGAAGCGGAAGCTTGGCCTTGCTCGTGTCATCGACTTGTCTGCCACTCCCTTCTTCCTCGCTGGCTCCGGCTACCGTGAAGGCACTCTCTTCACCTGGACCATGAGCGACTTTTCTCTCATGGACGCCATCGAGTGCGGCATCGTCAAGCTTCCGCGTGTGCCCATCGCGGATAACATCCCCAATGCCGAACAACCCATGTTCCGCGATCTGTGGAAGCACATCGGAAAAAAGATGCCCAAGTCTGGTCGCAGCAAGGGTATCGTGCTCGACCCGCTCTCCCTACCGGTGCCTTTGATGACCGCGCTGGAGGCACTCTACGGCACTATGTGAAGACGTTCGAGAAGTGGGAGGAAGCCAAGACCTCAGTGCCGCCCTGCTTCATCGTGGTGTGCAATAACACCGCCTCCTCAAAGCTCGTTTTCGATTACATCTCTGGCTGGCAGCAGAATCTGGAAAACGGAAGCACCCAGCTTCAGGGCGCACGGCTTCCGTTGTTCAGCAACTATGACGAGCACGGCAATCCTTACCCCACTCCGCGCACGCTCCTCATCGACAGCGAGCAGCTAGAGGCCGGTGATGCCTTGGATGACAACTTTAGAGCTTTTGCTTCTACCGAAATCGAAGCCTTCCGCCGCGAACTCATCGAACGAAAACGCGACTCGACAGCCGGAGCAAATCTTTCCGATCAAGAACTCCTCCGGGAAGTCATGAACACCGTCGGCAAAGCCGGCCGCCTTGGTGGGGGCATTCGCTGCGTCGTCTCCGTCGCCATGCTGACGGAAGGCTGGGACGCGAACAACGTCACCCACGTCCTCGGTGCTCGTGCCTTTGGCACTCAGCTTCTCTGTGAGCAGGTGCTGGGCCGTGCCCTTCGCCGTCTTAGTTACGAGCTTCTGGAAGATGGCGAAGACGCGGGCAAGTTCCCTGTCGAATACGCAGACGTCTTCGGCATTCCCTTCGACTTCACCGCTCAAGCCGTAGCCACCAAGCCGCAAACGCCCAAAGAGACCATCCAGGTCAAAGCCATGCGCCCCGAGCGTGATGCCTTAGAGATTCGATTTCCCCGCGTTACCGGCTACCGGGTCGAGTTGCCGGATGAGCGATTGGAGGCCGAGTTCGATGACAATTCGACTCTCATCCTCACCCCTGAACTGGTCGGTGCCACTGAGACCCAAGCTTCAGGAATCATCGGAGAGTCCGTGAACATGAACCTGATTCACACTGGCGATGTGCGGCCATCACAAGTTCTGTATGAGCTGACATCCCACCTTGTTTTGCACAAATGGCGTGAACCCGGTGAAGGCCCCCAGCTCCAGCTCTTTGGGCAGCTCAAGAGAGTCGCCAACGAATGGTTGAAGAAGCATCTCGTCTGCAAGGGCAAGACCTACCCGGCGCAGCTTAAATACAAAGTTCTCGCGGACATGGCCTGTGACAAAATCACTGCCGCCATCACTCGGCGCTTTCAGGGGGAGCGTCCAGTCAAAGCCCTGCTTGATCCTTACAACCCCACGGGCACAACCAAACAGGTCCGCTTTAACACCTCGAAGACCCTGCGCTGGGAGACGAGTTCCGACAAATCCCACATCAACTGGATCATCCTCGACAGTGAATGGGAGTCTGAGTTCTGCCGCGTGGCAGAGTCCCATCCACAGGTCCGGGCTTACGTAAAGAATCAGAACCTAGGCCTAGAGGTGCCTTATCACTATCAGGGAGAGGTTCACCGCTACCTGCCCGACTTCATCGTTCTGGTCGATGACGGCCACGGCCCCGACGATCTCTTGCACCTCATTGTCGAGATCAAAGGCTACCGCAATGAAGCAGCCAAGGAGAAAGCCTCGACCATCAAGACCTACTGGGTGCCCGGCGTGAATCATCTTGGCAGCCACGGACGCTGGGCCTTTGCCGAGTTCTGTGATGTGTATGAGATCCAAGCTGATTTTGCAGCCAAGGTGGAACAGCACTTCCAACAGATGATCGCAGGGGTCCTTACAGCACAAGTCGTCCTCAATGGTTCCTAGAACTGATAGCAACCAGATGCTCAAAGCCTTACTTTTTTCAATCCGCCACTTGGAATCCTCCGCTCATATTTATGCCTTGAAAATCGTTATAGGCTTCACCTCTTGGTTTCTTTAAGTATACTGGCGAAAACATGGCAACCTCTGCACAGATCAAATCATTGCTTCAAAGTCACGGCTCAGGTGACGACGAGCGGTTTTATGCCACAGCGCTCCAAGTCGCTGCTGCTGAGGCCCGCCGAGGACATCAAAATCTGGCCGTCGATATCCAGAAACTGGTGGATCAAGCCAAACAAAGAAAATCAACTCCAACAGCATCACCAAATGTCTTTCATGTGGCACAGCCACATGGGGAAGCAGCTGAGCTTTTGGAGGCCGCCGATTCAGGGTGGAAAGTCCGCGATCTGATCCTCTCAGTGCCCCTGAAAAGACGGATCGAACGGATTATGGAGGAGCAGCAAAACCTATCCTCACTCAAACAACATGGGCTAAGGCCGCGGCAGCGTCTTCTTTTCACCGGCCCCCCGGGGTGTGGCAAGACCATGACTGCGGCAGCGCTTGCCAGTGATCTTGGTCTGCCCCTCTTCGTCGTTCGTTTAGACAGCCTGATCACTCGATACTTGGGTGAGTCCTTATCTAAACTTCGGATCATCTTCGACACAGTGAATCGCACACGTGCCGTTTACTTATTCGACGAATTCGACAGCATTGGCTACACGCGTGATTTTACCGGCGACGTCGGAGAGATGCGGCGATTGCTCAACAGCTTCCTCATGTTCATTGAAAAGCTAACTAGTAACAGCTTGGTGATTGCTGCCACGAATCAGGGCCATCGTCTCGACAAAGCACTCTATCGTCGATTCGATGATTTGATCGAGTTTGGGCTTCCCGATGCGGATCATATTTGGGAAACCGTTCAAGTGCGCCTCACTGGAATTCCGACAAGCAAACTTAGCCGGGAAAAGACTGTCAAAGCAGCACAAGGTCTGAGCTTTGCAGAGATCACCCGTGCTTGTGAGGAATCCACCAAAGAAATGCTCCTTCGTGCGAAAAAAACCGTCACTACCGACATGTTGCTAACCGCGCTCACGGAAAGACGCTTATTCCTAAACCATTGATGCCTCATTGTGCCGAGTGACTCACTGCCATTCTTCCAGTCTCCGCAGCCCTCGCTGAGGCACCTGATGCTCACCAGCGATCCGGTCCGTGTCACTTCAGCAGCTCGCAAGCCTGTTCCTCCACGCCACCGCTCGATTGAACGGGCTGCCAACTACGAGTCACTCCAGACTCAAATTGCTGAGGTAGAGCACGAATTGGAAGTCATCCAGGAGCAGCGTGAACTGGAGGGACTGCCCAGCAGGATTGATTTGATCCTAGAACTGGACACTCAGCCCGGTTATCCGCTTTCCGCGACTGAGTTGCACAATCTCACCACAGGGAGGGAAAACCAGATATCATTGCTTCAGGCTCGGATACTTAAGTCTGAGACCGGACAAGAGTTCACTCGGGTGATTTTGCATGTTCCTTATGGCCAATTGACCGCCTTAGCAGAGAAGTTTCGCCGCTTCGGCGAAGATCTCACAGAAAAAGGAAATGTTCCAAATCCCTGGGTCGCTAATGTCGCCCGTATAGCGAGGGCCGCCTTGACCTCCCTGTGGACGGAACACGAGCCACTGCCAGATGATACGGGGGAACATTGGTGGCAGCTTTGGGTGCGCCGTTATCCTCCCGGAATTCCTGCTATTTTTCGGGAGCTGGCACGGCGTCTTGGCATCTTCCTCCGTCAGGAGGAGCTCAAGCTTCCCGATCATGTTGTCTTTGTGGCAAGGAGCAGCCGAGGACTGCTAGAATCTTCTCTCGATCTGCTAAACACCCTTGCCGAAGTCAGGGTTGCTAAGCCATGGCACTACGAGCTTAGCGATCTCTCCATCGAAGAACAGCATGAGTGGATTGATCTCGCCCTGGCACGTATCCGTGCTCCTGATGAGCATGCTCCGGCTGTTTGCGTTCTCGATACTGGCATTAACCGCGGACATCGCCTGCTTCAACCCGTCCTCTCAGAAGCGGACAATCACACTATTTTTGGCGATGGAGACCCGAGCGACTCTTATGGAGGCACCGGCCACGGCACACTTATGGCCGGACTGGCTGCTTATTCCGACTTGCGGAGTCTGATGCTGGACAGCGCTCCTTTACAGCAACTGCACCGCCTTGAGGGAGTCAAATTCATTGATCCAAATCTGCCTCACGAGCCCCAGAATTATGGTGCGGTCACGGTTCAGGGCGTTCTCAGGCCTGAAGTCACCGCCCCGAATCGGAAGCGTGTGTATGTCATGGCTATCACGGCCGAAGGCGGGGTTCATGGCGAACCTTCGGCTTGGGCTGCTGCGGTGGATAACTGTGCTTTTGGTGCCGAAGAGGAGGATGAGACGAAGCGGTTGATTATTATTTCGGCTGGGAACGTCCGGAATTTTCTAGGCTCCTATCTTTATCCCGCCACCAATCATGATGCCAGGATTGAGGATCCGGCGCAGGCTTGGAATGCTGTGACCATTGGTGCCATGACACAACTAGACCGAGTGCTAGAAACCGACCCTGAGTCCGCCTTGCTTCGCCCGTTGGCAGCCGCAGGCGCTTTGTCTCCCTTCAGCCGCACCTCCATCCATTGGGACAAACATTGGCCCATCAAGCCGGAGATTGTAATGGAAGGCGGAAATGTGGCCGCGACGCCGCGGGGAGACACTCAACAAAAGGATTCGCTAGAGCTGCTGAGCACCTCCGCAACTTTAGGGAATCGTCCGCTGGCACCATTTAATGCTACGAGCGCCGCGTCAGCACTGGCCGCGCACCTTGCAGCCACCATTCAGGCGACATATCCAGATTTGTGGCCAGAAACCATTCGCGGCCTATTGGTGCATTCAGCGCGCTGGACGGATCAGATGCTTGGCGGCCTTGATCCTCATCGTGCGTTCTCAAAGCTCAACCGCGCTCGATTCATAGAGTTACTTCGCTGTTTTGGCTTTGGAATGCCTGATGCCGGCAGGGCTTGCCATAGCTCTCAGCAGGAGGTGACGCTCTTGCGAGAAGTTGAGTTGATCCCTTACCAAGGGTCTGCGGGAAATGCAGGTGTTAACGATTGCCATGTTCACCAGCTAAAGTTGCCTGCCGATCTCCTGCGCCAGCATGGTGCCACTACCTGCACCATGCGTGTCACCTTGTCCTATTTCACCGCGCCCAATCCATCCGCCAGCAATCGTATTCCAGGCTCGCGCTACCGCTACGGCGGCTGTCTTCTTCGGTTCAAGGTCAAACACAAAGACCAGCCAGAAGAGGATTTTATGAACCGCATCTCCGCCGTTGTCGAAGATGACGAAGAAGGCGAAGATGACACGGAAAGCCTGTTCAGTGGTGCCTCAGACCCCGGCTGGGCCTTGGGGGACAAGTTGAGAGGCAAGTCAGGGTCTCTAGTTCAAGATGTCTGGCGTGGCAGCGCAGCAGACCTTGCCGCAATGGACAGTATTGCTGTGTTTCCAGTTAAAGGTTGGTGGGCCTCGCGCACTATGCCCGCTGAATCGCCGTGGCACCGCTGCCACAAGCGAAAAATCCGCTACAGCCTCGTCGTGAGCGTTGAAACGGAGGCTGACATCCCCCTATACAACGAGATCAACAACCTGATCTCTATAACGATAGATGCTTAATCCACTTTGGCATTCGTCATTCTGATTTCGTCACTCCCTTTACCTCATGGCCAAAGCCCCCACCACCAAGACCGTCGAAACGGTCAACCATCTCGACGCCAAGCGGAAGAACATCCCCTCCGCCGAGCAGCAGTCGGTCATTCAGAAGGAGCACTCCCAGCCGAAGTCGATCCGCTACCCGCGCAATACCGACCTTGATCCCCAGCTTGTCTGGCGCGGGAAGGATGACCAGGATTGGAGCGACCTCGTGGTTCACGCCCCGCCGCTTTATATCCAGGAGAAGGTCCACCCCAAGGCGCTCATTGATGACCTGCTGCGCCAGACCAAAGAAAGCCAATACGACGACGGCAACCTCACGCCAGATCTCTTCGCCGACTTCAACGGCATCCCCAAGGGCGCGGACAAGACCGATTTTTACCTCCACGACCAGAACTGGTCCAACC
>CAMBPV010000195.1 GCA_945869695.1 Prosthecobacter debontii | reverse complement strand
GGATGTGGTCGATGCTGCCATTGCATCCATGTCCGGTGGCACCTCTCAGCCAAATTTGAACTCCATCGTCGCGGCCATGCAGAACACGCCGCGTGACACTCAGCTCGACGTCGAAGCCTTGCAGGAGTTCAGTGATTACTGGGCGGCCGTGCGGGCCTTCTACAAGCCCTTCGACACATCCGAGCCTTACGGCACCGCGGAGGTCTATCTCCATGAGATGCCCGGGGGCCAATACACGAACCTCAAAGAACAAGCCACCGGCATGGGCATGGCAGCGCGCTGGCCCGAGATCGCCCATGCGTATGCCGAGGTGAATCAGCTCTGTGGTGACATTGTCAAAGTCACGCCATCGAGCAAGGTCGTGGGAGATCTGGCCATCGAGTGCGTTGCGCGGGGAGTGAAGCCTACTGACATTGTGAACTTGCAGGGGACCAAATGGAGCAAGGACGTGACCAGCATGTTTGAGGGATGGCTCGGTGAGCCCTTCTACGGCATGGAGACAGACAAAGCGGCCGATAGCCGCAAGAAATGGAACAAGCTGGCCGACGCCATTGTCGGTAAAGGGGGTAAGCGAATCAAAGGTCGTCCGGGAACTCATGCGGCCAAAATCAATCTCGACGAAGTCCGCACCGAACTGGAGGCCAAGCTCAAGAGAAAGCCCACCGAGGATGATGTGTGGAGCTACCTGATGTATCCCGACGTTTTCCTGAAGTTCGCCGACTTCCGTAAAACCTACGGAGACGTGGCAGCCCTGCCGACTCCGGCCTATTACTATGGCCTTCAGGACAAGGAAGAGATCCACATCAGCCTTGAAGAAGGCAAGACGCTCTTTGTCCGCCTCCTCAACATGACGGAGGCCGACGCCAACGGCCAGCAGACCGCCATCTTCGAGCTCAACGGCTACCCGCGTCACACCACGGTCACGAACAAGCTCCTCTCCAAGAACGCCGTCACGAAAGTCAAAGCCGATCCAGGCGATCCTACCCAAGTCGGAGCGCCGATGCCCGGTATGGTCGCGAGCATTGCTGTGAGTGTCGGTCAAAAGGTCAAAGAAGGCGAAACCCTCCTCACCCTCGAAGCCATGAAGATGTTCGCTGCTGTTGCCTCGCCCATCGCGGGAACGGTGAGCGAAATCTCCGTGAAGGTCGGAGAGAGCGTCGAGAGCAAGGATCTGCTGATGAGGCTGGTAAAATAGCTTTGAGGGGCAGCCTGTGAGCCAAGCAGCCGTCATCGCTCCGCGGGACGTGGGTGCGACCTGCCCTTGCGGTAACAGGTCCCCGATGGTAAAGGGGGGTGCGGATTTTGCCTGCGGGAGCGGCAAGCTCATCACGCGGAGCGATGATGGCTACTGTTCACCCGGGCCTCGCCGTCCGGCAGCCCGGCGTTGGCTGGGTTTTCGGCAATGTAGCGCTGCAAGCGGTGGAACTGCGTCTGGTGGCGGACGAGGTGATCAAAGGCATCCTGCTGCCAGAAGCGGCCTTTTTGACCGAGGCGGCGATTGATCTGCGCAGCGGTGAAGTGCTTCCACGACTCGCACTGCTCCAGCATGGCGGCTTTCCCGTGGAAGGTGGCGAGCAGGTGGACGTGGTTTGGCATGATGACGAAGTCGAGCATCTCGTAGCGGTCGCCATGAAAGTGGAGGAGGCTATCCTGGACGATCTGGGCGAGGTCCGGCTGGCGCAGGACGCAGGCACCATGGCCGGTGTCGAGGTGCTGATGCCATTTCGTGGTGAAGCGGTCGTGATACTCGGCCTTCAGCTCAGGCGGGAGGTCTTGCACCTGAGTTTTCCAACCGGGCAGGGTGGGATCGATCCCCTGCGTATCCAGCCAGCGGTGCCGCTCCGCCCGCCAGGCGTCCAGGACGGTCTGCGGCAGGGAGTCGAGGGTGCGCCAAGTGAGGAAGACGACCGCGCCGTCCTGCGCCCAGTGCGGCAGCTTCCGCTGGGTGATGAGGACGTCGTCATGCGGGTCAAAGAAGCGCATGGGGGCAGGGTAGGGGGTAGCCTGGGGGGCGTCAAGATTGTTGCCGGCATCGCTCTGCGTAACGAGCTTGGGGCTTCGAAGTCGCGAATGACATGCACGGGCAAGATGAACTGTTGATTCATTTTTGAAACTTGGACCAGTATGGACCATCGTTCGGCATTGAATCCGCCCTCTCCGTCTCCGCAGCCCTCCGACTCACCCGTGAAGATTCCGTTCACGCGGGTGCGGCAAGCTTTCTCCGCCGCGCGGCGCAGAGCCTTGCGGACGCAGGGTGTGGTGACGCTCCAAAAGGCCCGAGCGAATCAATTGACGATGAAGTCCGTGTCCTAAGCGACCTGATCACCCTGGACCGCCGCTGGCTCTCGGCGGATGAAGTGGGCCGAGAACTGCAGAAAGATGCCCTCAAAGGCGGCAAGAAGCATCGCTTGGCCCTGCTGCCGGGTCAGAACCTTGTTCTCAAGGTCGCCGATGCGCGAAAACTCGCCACAGAGTCGTTGTTCGACTACCTCAGTGATCTATTGCTCTCTAACCTCTTCTTTGATGATTCGATTCAACTGCTCGGCGGCATGATGGAAGGCGAACGGCTGCAAATCGTCATCGCACAACCTACATCGACGGAGTTCATCCCGAGTGGACAGAACTTAAGGCGGGCCTCATTCGCCAAAACCTGCGCGATCCCGCCCCGCGAGCCCTAGGTGGCAATTTCCTCCTCGATCACGATCTGCTCGGCGAGGTTGATCTTTTTGACCTTCACCCCAATAATGTGATCCAAGACGTCACTGGCTGGCTGCATCCCATCGACGCCCATTTTTTCTTCGCCGACCGCGCCACCCGCATCGCCGCGCTGAAGACACTGGGTCTGTTTGCAAAGTAGCCGTCATCGCTCCGCGTGAAGAGCGGGCGACCTGCTCCTACGAAGCCGGTCCCCGGAGAGCGAGAGGGTGGATTACGCCATGAGCCGGAGAGCTAGGCGTGCTGCTTCAGCGTGCGTGAGCCCTACCACGATGCAATCAAAAGGCATCAACAACTCAGATGACTCCAGGATGCAGTTGCGCGGATGCACGTCGAATAGAGCAATCTCCCCGCCGAGGTAGGCACGCGCCTCGTAATTCCCGAGCGGCGGCAGATCGAGCCTGCGGAAGCCTTGGGCATGGAGAGATTGCTCAATGTCATCAAAGGTGGGGGCTTCACCGATCCAATCAGGCTGCGAGATCACCATTCTCAGTCCTGCGGGATCTTCCCAAAGACCGAGAAACCGGACATCATCACCAAAGACTTGGTTCTGAGCTTCCATGCGGTTTAGATAACCCAGCGGAGTGGCAGGGAGAAGCAGAGGTTCGCCCTCCAAATCGACGGTGTAACCCGCCATCCAGGGCTTAGTGAATTTGATCCATCGACGGGCTGCCGGATCAAATCTCACATCGTGCTCACGCCCGCCTTCTCTCTCGGGTCCCTCGCCGACGGCCAGCCACAGCCCTACTTCACGGCACCAGTGCTCGAGGCAGCGCCACTCCGCTCCCGCCCGTTCGCTTTCATCACACGGTCCATCTGCGCGTAAGCGGCGCTCGCACTCCGTGATGGCATGTGTAAGCGGGACGCCACCGCACGATTGACTTGCTGCTGCTGGGCTTGATTGAGGCGGATCGTTGTCATTCAAAAGCTGACTGAGTTTCGACTCACGCTGCACGAGTGTCAACCGTGGGAAAAGCGTTAGCAAAGTAGCCGTCACGGCTCCGCGTGACGAGCGGGCGATTCGTCGGCTTACTTCATCAGCTCGGCTAGTTTTGGGCTGATGGCGTCGGCCCAGATTTGGTAGCCGGCGGCGGAGAGATGGAGGAAGTCGGGCATGATTTCCTTGGTGATGGAGCCGTCGGGTTGGAGGAATTTTGAGCCGATGTCGAGGAAGTGGATGTTCTTGCCGTCGTCGAGGTTGGCGATGGCGTCATTCACCTGCTTCAGTTTGTCGCGGCTGAGATTGGCTTTGGCAGGCGTGGTGGGCTTTTCACCGCGTGGGAAGACGGCGAGGAGGAGGATTTTGGCCTGGGGTTGCTTGGCTCGGATGGTCTCGACGATGGCGGTGATACCTTTAACAATGCCTTCAGCGGGATCGGTGCCGCTGTTATTCGTGCCGATCATGAGCACGCAGGCCTTGGGCTTGATGCCGTCGAGTTCGCCGTTTTGGATACGCCAGAGGACATGCTGGGTGCGATCACCCCCGATGCCGAAATTCGCAGGCGCATAGGCACCAAAGGCCTTGTCCCAAATCTCTTTCTTACTTCCCCAACCTGCTGTGATGGAGTCACCTAGAAAAACGAGTTGTGCCTTGCCTTCCTGAGCGATTTTCAAAAAGCGCTCATGAGCGGCAGCAAAGCCTGGGTTCACTTTGCCATCGGGACCCAACTTCTCTGCGGGCACATCGGGAGCCTGCGGCGGTAGTTTGACCGAGGGAACGGTTGGTTTGGTTTCCGTTGGCGCTTTGGGTGCCTGAGCGGCGGCTGAGATGGCAAGGAGTAGGGTGGCAGAGATGAGCGATAATTTCATGGCTGTGCAGTCTGATGAAAACCTCCCGAAACGACAACATTATAATTGGGGCATCACGCTACAACTTCACAATCCCGCGGCGGATGGCTTCGGCGGTGGCTTGGGCGCGGTCGGAGACTCGGAGTTTTTGGAGGATGCGGCTGACGTGCTGTTTGACGGTGTCTTCGGCGATGCCGAGTTGGGCGGCGATCTCTTTGTTGGCGCGACCTTTGGAGACGAGGGTGAGGATTTCCTTTTCACGAGGGGTGATCTCGGGCTCGGTGAGTCGCTCGCGGAGGCGTTGGGCGATCTCAGGGGGTAGGGAGATTTTCCCAGCGGAGACGGAGCGGATGGCGGCGAGGAGTGACTCGCGGGATGAAGACTTCGGATGATAACCCAAGGCGCCGGCCTGCATGGCCTGGTGGATTTCCTCATCTTTGACAGAGGTGGAGAAGATGAGGACGTGGGCCTCGGGGTGGCTCGTGAGCAAGGCTGAGGTGGCCTCGATGCCGGAGATGCCGGGTAGCTGGACGTCCATGAGCACGAGGTCGGGGCGGTGGGAGGTGTAGGCGGCGATGACATCTTCTCCGCGCTCGACTTCGGCAACGACGCGGAGGTCATCTTCGAGTTCGAGGGAGGCGACGAGTCCGCTGCGGACGACAAAATGATCATCGACGATGAGAAGGGTGAGCATGGGGTTGGGCTAGGATTCAGGAGCGTTTGAGCGCAAGGGCATGAGGACGGTGACTCGGGTGCCGGAGCCGGGTGCGGACTTCCAATCGACATCGGCATGGATTTTCCGGCAGCGCTCACGGATGCCCATGCAACCAAAGTGACCGGGCTGACCTGTGATGAGGGAAGTGGGCTCGACGCCGATGCCGTCGTCCGAGACGGTGAGTGTCAAGTGGGTGGGGGAATGACGAAGCGCGATCTGGATGTTCCGGGCGGCGGAGTGTTTGAGGGCATTCGTGACGGCTTCCTGAGCGATCATGCGGAGGTGATGAACGGTGTGTTTTGGCAGGGGTGGTAAATCGGAGGCGAGCTCCAAAGTAAACGTGGGAGCCGATGGGGCCTGACGGGAGGCGAGGTGGCGGAGGGCGGTAGGGAGGTCGTCATTGAGGTCCGATTCATCGCGGAGGTCGGTCACGATGTTCCGCGCTTCGGTTTGAATCCGAGTGACGAGATGGCGAGACGTCTGGAGCAGGTCGAGGGCTTTATTTTCAAGGGGCCGGGTCGCGGCTGCATCGAGGCGTAACGAGAGCCCTGTCAGCTCCTGCTCCAAAGTGTCGTGAAACTCTCTGGCGATGCGCTGGCGCTCCTCAAACACGGCTTCCTGAGTGATGCGAAGACGCAAAGAGGCGGCCTGCTTCGCCACCTGACGACGGAGTGAGGCGATCCAAATGGCACCGAGGAGGGTGAGGAGCGCCAGGGCGGATACGACGGCGAGGAGTCTGCCAGCCGTCCACCAAGTGGGAGCGCTGAGCTGGACGATATCTTCCGGACTCCGCAGCAGCAGGGATGCGCGGTCGGGGTGGGTGCGAAAACCTTTGTCGGTGGCGGACTCGACGCGGCAGATGCCGGTGACTTGAAGTCGGGAGCCGTCGGGTAACTGACGGGGCAAGAAAGCGGCGGGAAGGGCGGCGGTGAATGAGAGGCCGTCTGCCTGAAGCCGATACTCGGTGCCATCAGCGGAGCGGAAGGTTTCCAGAAGGAGGGCGGGCAGGGTGATCAAATCCGCATCGTAATTACCCGATAGCATTTCTATGCTGGTCACGGGGATCGACTCTGCGGCAGACGAGTCGGGGGAGTCTGACTGGGGGTGAATCTCTGCATCGGCCAGACTGGCGCTGAAGCCCTTCATGTCGGGAAATCCGATCAGCTCCACGGCCTGACCGAGCTGGACTTCTGTGGGCAGGATGAGCTGCGCGGCCAGGGCCGTGGCGGGTGGGGGTTTCGTTCGCGGCACAGGCGTCTCAGCCGGCGGCAGGGGAGGGGAAGAGTCCCGAATGAAGAGGCGTCCGTCTGAGAAGCTCGCTAAGATGACTCCCTGAACTTTCACGCGGTGGGAAGATGCGACGCTCGACCCAAAGCGGAGCATGCCCGCAGCCGGGAGAACCGGAAGGGTGGTTGGATCAGGTGCGGGCTCGATGACCGTCACGTCACTCCAATCGGTGACCCTCAGGTAGGGGAAAACAAGTTGTCGCCTGTCATTGATCCCCCCAGCCGCCAAGCCCACGATGCGCAGCCTCGCATCCACCCAGGCCTGGTTAGTTTGCGGCGGGGCATCGATTCTGACTTCGAGAACTTTGTTTTCCAAGGCGACGAAAATTAGCGAGCGGTTTTCGTCCAAGGAAGACACCCGACGCCCGATGGCTTCGATCACGACTCTTTGATAATGAAACTGTCCATTGATCAGATCCTGATACTGCGCAGGGATGGGCTGCGGCGGATCACCTTGCTCCTTGATTTGAAAATCAGAGGCATCAATGCCGGTGAGGTACAGTCCAGGGACCGTGACGCCCTTCACTTCGACAGTGTCGCCAGGGCTGAGTGCGCCGAGGGGGCGCTTGGTTCGGAAAAAAGTGCCAGCTGTCTCATCCTGGATGAAAACGGTGCCTGGCACCTCGATAAAACTGACCTTCCCAATCAGGCTGACCTCTTGATTCGTCGCGGCCAGGTCCGCTGGTAGGTTGCGTACATCCACGGCCCGCGTGATTTGACTGCGGAGCCCGAGCGTCTGGCTCATCAAGACCGTCAGAATTAAGAGTGCAGTGTGAATGCGAGGCATCGAAGGGTGACCATCCATGGCACGTGGCATCTTGGCAATGACGGCGTCATCCCACTGGAGGGGGATTGGGTCGAATTGCTGCGGGAAACCTAAGTTCCCAGTCGTCCGAATCATCACGGATTGAAGAAAACTTTCAAAAAGAAGCAAAAAGACCTTGCCAGACTTGATGGACCCGCTAGAATCCGCGCTCCCACCGCTTCAGGCAAAATTTGAAGCAGTGACTCAAGTCAGCCTAGTGCAGACTTAACTATCGGGTAGCAGCTCCGGACAAGAAGCGCACTGACCATCTTAGATGGCTCCAGTGTCGTTTGGTGTCGCCACCCGAAGAAGGAAACTTAGCGACACTCAAACATGCCCACCATTAACCAACTCGTCAAATACGGCCGCACCGATAAGTCGGCCAAATCCAAATCTCCGGCTTTGGCAAAGTGCCCCCAGCGCCGTGGAGTTTGTTTGCAGGTGATGACCCGCACACCCAAGAAGCCAAACTCGGCACTTCGTAAGGTGGCCAAGGTGCGTCTCACAAACGGATTTGAAGTCATCGCTTACATTGGAGGTGAAGGTCACAATCTCCAGGAGCACTCGATCGTTCT
>CAMBPV010000194.1 GCA_945869695.1 Prosthecobacter debontii | reverse complement strand
ACGTATGCGCCGCCATCTCCGGGGATCACCGCAGTGGGAATGTGGAGCCCCTCGGCGAAAACGGTGCTCTTGTCAGCCTTTCCATCTCCATTGGTATCCTCCAGCACCACGAGTTGATCGGAAGCGGGTGCGCCAGGCTTGATGTGAGGATAGGTGGAGCTGCTCACCACCCAAAGGCGGCCCTTCCCGTCCCAGTTCATCTGCACCGGCTTTTGGAGCATGGGATCGCTCGCAAACAGACTGATCTCAAAGCCCTCAGGCACGACAAAACCCGCCTGCTGAACTGCGGGGTCGGGGTCGGGGATGTCCTTCAACCCCCGAGGCTGAGAAGCCTGGAGCTGACTCAGGGCGACGGTGCCGAGCAGAAGCTGACAAAACAGTGTTTTCATGATGGGAGGTGTGGCTGCGTGACGGGTGGAGTGCCCGGGTAAAATCAAAGGGGTTTCTTGCCAGCCAGGAGTGACCGCTTTTGCTCCTGAATCCTTTTGTCTTCGGCCTCAATCAAAGGGTCAAAAAGCGGGATCTCCTTGGCATTCTGGCCTTGCTCGTGCTTTCGGAAGCCGAAGAGATACGTTTCATTGTGCGGACGCCACCGATTGAAAAACAACTCATCTTTTCTCATCACCAAACGGCGCAGACTTTCCATTTCTGCCGGGGCGATCGCCGGGACCTTGAGACCGAGTCCCTCGACCAGACGCGAGGCCAGAACCTGATAGCCCTGATCGGTGTAATGCACTCCATTCTCCGTGAGAGGCTTGGGCGCCAGATTGGGCTTTGGCATCCCACCCATGAGTGCATAAAGATCCACAAAGTGAGCATTTTGGGACCTGGCAAACTTCCTCAGCGCGTCGGACAAGCTCCCAAGCACTTTGTTGGCATCCTTTTGGTCCGGCATCGGCGGAGGCAGATTCTCCAAGGGCGGCGGCGCGAGGATCACGATCTGAATACCTGGAGATTTTTCCCGGATTAGCTCGAGAAGAGCGCGGTATCCGCTCAAAAAATCAGGCAGACCCGAGAGCCGCTCGAAGGCCAGCTCACTGCCGTAACAAAGAATCGCCACGTTTGGTTTCACCCATTCCAAATGCTTGGTCAGTCGGTCGATGCCTTCAGTTGGTGGGCCAAAGTAAGAGCGAGCATGACCAAACACCGTGTCTCCACTCCAGCCGAGATTTCTCACCGTGACGTTTTTGTCGCTCAGCGCAAGATTGAGCCGGGTCTCGAAGTGGCCGTAGCGCTGTTCACGCTCGATCACCGTGTTACCGAGGAGCATCACCCGATCTCCCTCATGAAACTCAACACCCCTGTCCGGCGAGATGGTTGTCACTTCCAGTTGTTGACCGCTGAGCGGGTCCATCGGAAAGACGAAACCGAAAAGAAAAAAACAAGCTTGAGCGGCGGATTTCATGCGTCCCTCAATTGAGCAGAAGCCCGGGCCAAAGTCCAGCCTGCCTCAAACCTTTCGCAGGACAGCCGCGCAGGGGGGCGCTACCATTGAACATCCACCTTCTGTTCACGACCGTTGCGATCCACGTATTTGACGTGGCCGTGCTCGACTCCGTATTCGTGGACGCATTTGGTCACCTTCACATCGTAAGCGCAGTATTTGGCAATCTCCACGATCTTACCCTGCTGCCACCACCGGATGGCATCAAGACCATCGCCTGTTTTGCCGCACCCCAGCGTTGCCGAGGCCACTGCGTCCAGTTTTAATCGGTGGCCCAGCTTTTTCTCCAGCTCGACCAGCAGATCCAAGCTGCGGATCTGATCCCGAAAATCAAAAATGCTGTAACCCATCAGAACCTCGTAATCGAAACCAATATGATTGAACCCGATCACCACATCCGCGCGGACAAGTTGGTGGATGAGGTCCGAGGTTTCGCCCTCCGTAAAGATGCGATACTCACCCGACTGGGTACTGTAAGTCACCGCGATGGAGATCCCCATTTTGTGTTTGTTTCCCCAGCCACCCACATCGTTGGCGGTGCGTTGAGTTTCGAGATCAAAATAGACGATGTCCTTGGCCATGCAGATAGAGAGTTGAGACTGGCACGGGTGGCCAGCGAGAGCAAGAGCAGGCTCTTCTGGTAACTTCAACCATCGCCTTTGCTCGATTTCACAAAAAGCATGGTCATCCTATTTCCCTGACACAAATGGCACTCGATTGAGATACTGGCTCAGTTTTCTCTGATACAAATGAATTCCAAAATTGAAAAATTGAATGCCAAAATTGAATGCTTGGCAAATAATGAATGCCAAATAATGAATGCCAGGCAAACAGTAAAAGTATTCGATTGACTCTTGAAGTCTCCCAGTTAGCTTTTGACCCATGAATGCACTTCAAACCATTGATCCTGAGCCAACGGATCCTGATGCTCTTGAAAAAGCTTTGGTTGGCGTCAATGCCAAGACGGGGCCGTATTTGATGGCGCGTTCCTGGTCGGGGGGACGACGGAGGATCATTGGCACGGGTGGATATGAGAGCCACTGTTATCATGTCATGTCGCGCACGTGTGGCGGGGAGGTGTTTTTTGATGATGTCGAGAAGGAGGCGCTTAAGCGGGTGATGGCTCGACTGGCTGACTTTTGTGGGGTCAAACTGCTGACTTACACGGTGATGGGAAACCATTTCCATGCACTCATCGAGGTGCCCCGGCACTCGGCTTGGGTGGAGAGATTTGAGGGAGCTGAGGGCGAGGAGAGGCTGTTCTCGCACCTTCGGGTGCTTTACAGTCGGGACTACGTGGAGGCGCTGAAGGAGCAGATCGCGGAGTGGCGTCGGGTGGGGATGGAGTCGATGGTGCAGTTCAAGCTGAAGGCGATCAAAGAGCGGTTTTGTGATCTCTCGAAGTATGTGAAGGAGGTGAAGGAACGGTTCAGTCGCTGGTTCAACAAGCGGAGGGGGCGGAGGGGAACGCTGTGGATGGATCGGTTCAAGAGTGTGATGGTGGAGAGCGGAGGCGAAGCGCTGAGGACGATGGCGGCTTACATTGATCTGAATGCGGTGCGGGCCGGGCTGGCGGAGGATCCGAAAGACTACCGGTGGTGCGGATACGCCGAGGCAGTGAGCGGGAACCGACGAGCGCAACGCGGGCTGTGCAAGGCCGTGGGCAAACCGGTGGATGGGTGGGAGAGCGCAAAGGCGGGTGAGATGTATCGATGCGTGCTTTTTGACAGTGGTCGGGAAGTGAGAGATGCGCAGAAGGTGAACGTGGTGCGCCCGGGCGTGAAAGGGGAGAAGACGAAGGAGGTGCTGAAGGCGGGAGGGAAGCTGACCTTGGGAGAGTTGGTCAGGCAGCGGGTGAGGTATTTCAGCGATGGATTGGTGCTGGGAAGCCGAGAGTTCGTGGAAGGCGTGTTTGAGGCGAACCGAGACAAATTCGGCCCGAAGCGCAAAGACGGAGCGCGGCGAATGAGTGGAGTGGAAACTTCACTTTATTCGATGAGACGATTGAGATTAGACACGAAGGGGTGAGGAGGATGCGGCATTGGATCTTTATCGACTGACCCCGTGAGAAATGACAAACCCAGATGAAGGCAGTATCTCGGGCGCGTTCTTGACTTTTCGCCGGAACGCACTTCCATCACGGCCTAATCTAACCCCAACACCATTATGGCAATCACCGTAGGAACCCAAGCCCCCGATTTCACCCTCAAGTCCAAGAATGCCGAAGGCCTCAAGGACGTGACACTCAGCGCCAATTTTGGCAGCAAGAACACTGTGCTCTTTTTCTTCCCATTGGCCTTTACAGGCGTGTGCACCCAGGAGCTCTGCGACATCACCGCAGGCCTGAGCAGCTACAGTGGCCTGAACGCAGATGTCATCGGCATCAGCGTTGACAGTCCCTTTGCTCAAGAAGCGTGGGCACAGAAAGAAAAAATCGGCATCACGCTGGTGAGCGACCTGAACAAGACCGCCACCGATGCCTACGACGTGCGTTTCCCGGGTCTCGCCGGTATCGGCGACACCTCCGCCCGTGCAGCCTTTGTGATCGACAAAGCGGGAGTGGTCCAATACGCCGAGCAAACCGCGACGCCGAAAGATCTGCCCAACTTTGAAGCCGTGCAGGCTACGCTCAAGGCGCTGGCTTGATCCGCGAACCGGAAAAATAAAATCTGGGAAAGCCGGGGGTTCAGAGCCCTCGGCTTTTTCATGCTCAATCGTCTCCGGTGGCTTTGGAGATGCCGGCGTACTCGCTGGGGAAACGACGCTCCAAAGCCTTCGGCGTTACGTAGGCGATGAGTTGTGCCTCGGCCCAGTCGGTGAGACCCCAGTAGGCATGAGGAAGCGCCATGATGACGGCGGCGCAGGTCGGCATGCCGGGCACGGTGGTGCGGGAAAGCATCCGATTCACAAAATCGTTCATCCCAGGATTGTGTCCGACAATGAAAGCGTGCGCGGAGCTCTCATCCAAATGCCGCACGGTGTCCAAAATGACGTTCGGCTCGGCAAGATAAAGTCGAGAGTCGAGGTGAAGGGAGAAGCGGGCGAGTTTAAGTGGCTCCAGCATCAACTGCGCAGTCGAGAGGGCGCGGATCGCGGTGCTGGAAATCATGCGATCCGGTGCCGGAAGCATCGGGGGCGTGCCGTTGGCACCAAAATAGGTCTTGGAAAGAAAGGTCGCAATCGCTGGAGCGGAACGAATCCCGCGCTCATTGAGCGCACGATCATGATCAGATATACCTGGCTGATCCCAGCTCGACTTGGCGTGTCGGACGACGGTTAAATACTTCATTTCGTGACCCTAAAAGTAGTCCGAAGAAAAACGACCTCTTCGAGACCGAACTTTGTGCAAGTCAAAGGGGATGCAAGCCCAGAATCGACATATAGCGCACAAAGCGGTGGACACCGGCGGGTGAATCGAAAGAGTAACATCTCGTGCCTGAAACAACCGAACCTGGGGTGAGCCAAAAGGAAACGCGCATTCCGACGTGGGCGTGGGTTCACGCTCTGAGTCTTGAGGCGCCGCTGGTGGCGGTGCTGTGGCAGTTGGTCTTGGCTGAGGCGCACCGGGTCCGACTTTTGCCGGGCGTCATTGTGGGCCTCGGCCTGGTCGTCTGGCTGGTTTATGTGGTGGATCGTTTGCTCGACGGCATGGGCACGAACACTGGTTCTCTGGATGTGAGGCACGCCTTTTATGCGCGAAATCGGAGATTGATTTCATGGGTTGCGCTGCCCCCGATGGCAGGACTTCTGGCATGGGTGAGCTTGTGTTCCATTCCGGAGGGCATGCTGTGGCAGTCGCTGGCCTTGGCTTTGTTAGTGGTGATCTACCTCGGCAGCTATGCGGCCCGCCAGCACCGACGGTGGTTGGGACTCGTCGGCGCCTTTGCGGGGCTGGGCTCGGTGTTGGTGGTTTTGGAGTTACCCATCAGCAATGGAGTGAAACTCCAGCTCGCGGGAGTGGGAATGCTGATGATGATCCTTGGATTTTTTCAGCGGATCGAAAAGGGACGGAAGAGGGGATTTCCGAAAGAATTTCTCGGAGGGCTGCTCTTCGCCCTCGGCACATCCATGGGCATCCAGTTCTTTGCCTTTGGCGATGGGGCGGTCATGCTCTCGCTAGACGCCTTGCTCCTTTGGGGCCTCTTTACCCTCAATTTGATCGGGATCTCCTGCGTCGAGAGCGCAGCGGGAGCGGGGGATGCGGAATCGGTGCCGGCGCAGTGGCCCGGGTTGAGTCGGCGATACGCTTGGCTCTTGGCGCTGTTCACCGTTGTGACGGCGGTGACCTGTGTGCAACCCAATCAAGTTTGGGCGGGAAATCGCCTTTTGCCTTGGACGGTTCTCGTCTCTTTGTTGCTTCACGGTTTCCTCTGGAACCAGCGCTCGCGTCACACACCTCTGAGTTACCGGGTGCTCACGGATCTGGCGCTCGTCTTGCCAACGCTCTGGGTGTTCCTGAGCTAAATTGACTTCAGCATCTGCGCGGCTTCGCGAAGGAGGGCTTCGGTGGTGTCCCAGTCGATGCAGGCATCGGTAATGGATTGACCACGGGTGAGGCTGCCGAGAGGCTGGGGGAATTTTTGATTTCCGCCGACGAGGTTGCTCTCGAGCATCGCGCCGATGATGGACGCCTCACCCGCAGCTCGCTGACGCACGATCTCGCGGAAGACGGCGGGCATGCGGTTGTGATCTTTGGCGCAGTTCCCGTGGCTGGCATCGATCATGATGGCGGGCTTGAGCTTGGCGGCTTCCAGGGCATCGCGCGTTTCCAAAACGTTATCGGCTCCGTAGTTGGGCCCGTCCTCACCGCCACGCAGAATGATGTGACAGTCGGGATTCCCACGTGTCGTCACGGCCGAGGCGACGCCTTCGTCACTGACGCCCAAAAAAGTCTGCGGCTGCATGGCGGCCTTGATGGCATTGATGGCCGGGGTGATGTGGCCAAAGGTCCCGTTTTTGAAACCGAGGGGCATGGAGAGACCCGAGGCCATCTGCCGATGCGTCTGAGACTCCGTCGTGCGTGCGCCGATGGCGGACCAGGAGATGAGATCGGCAATGTATTGCGGCGTGATGGGATCGAGCAACTCGGTGGCAGTGGGCATACCGACGTCGAGCACATCGCGGAGGATGCGGCGGGCGAGACGCAGACCATCGGGGATGTTGCAGGTGCCATCGAGATCGGGGTCCATGATGAGGCCCTTCCATCCGACCGTGGTGCGCGGTTTTTCAAAATAGACCCGCATGACGATGAAGAGCTGGTCTTTCAGTTCCTCGGCTAGCTTGGCCAGTTTGCGAGCATACTCGAGTCCGGCTTCGGGATCATGAATGGAGCACGGACCGGCGATCACGAGGAAGCGCTTGTCCTCTCCAAAGAGGATCTCCCGGATCTCACGGCGGCTTTCTGCGATGACGGCCGCCTGCGCATCGGTCGGAGCGATCTCAGCGCAAAGAGCGCGCGGAGAGGGCAGGGCGACGTTGGAGGCGATGTGGAGATTGGAGACTTTTTCCATGGGCAAGGGGTGCCGAGTAAACGGCAGAAGCTGCCCCGGTGCAAGCTAGGAGGTGTGGGCTGGGAGTTTAGCGGAAAAGAGGTGGGGCTGTGATCAGAGATCGCGGCAGAGAAAGATCATCAGCCGCCGTATCTGGAATCCGCAAAGGCGTTCTGCTCAAATTGACTCACCGGCGAGTCGTAAAGCTTCAGCACGAAGCGCAGCGCCGATGCGAAACTGATTTGCATCCAAAGCATCGAGCAAGGGCCGCACCTCTGGAATGACGCCCTCCTGTTTTGCTTTCAGCAGCAGTCCCACTGTGCCGGTGACCGCCACGCCGAGACGCTGCGCCACCTCGCGGGCTTTGCGATCATCTAAAATAATCCTCACGCCCTTCTCGTAGGCTAGTGCTATAGCTTCCGACTCACCAGGATCGACCAGCAACCGCAGCGCGGCCACCATACCCACATCGACCGGCCTTTCCACCCGCACCCATGCTGCTGTGGACCCAAACTCCCGATTCACCGCAGGCGGGGCAAAAATGGGTTCGAGTAGCGCAGGCAGCAGGTCCAGACGCCCGATGCGCTCGAGCCCAATCAAGCATGCGCTATCGACGACGGCGGCAATTTTCACCACGCGATCTCGTCAGCAAGTTCACTGGCAGGATAGTCCGCTACCGGAATACCATAATGGCCCAGAACATCGATAAAGGCCCGCTTGGTATAGCCTGCCACCTCCGCCGCCTGTCCAAGCGATAATCGCCCCAGTTCAAAAAACTTCAGCGCCATCATCAAGCGTCCCTCCACCGCATTCACGAAGGGCGGCAGTGTGGTCATGTCGAGTTGGGGTGCTGCTATCATGGTGAGAACATACTTCATTGCCCCAACCTCGGCAAGCCTAGCTCAACCTCGACGGGCGTGGGGCGGCTGCTCTGACCCTCTACCTTCAAACAAGCCAGCCGAATGCC
>CAMBPV010000193.1 GCA_945869695.1 Prosthecobacter debontii | reverse complement strand
AGAAACTTGTCGCGCCGCGTGGTCTTTTTCTTCCGCGCGTACTCCTGTTGGGCAAAGCTCAGTTGTCGTTCCATGCCTGTGAACTTACCCCACCGCGCAACTTCTTTTTGCTCCTGATTGTCGCGCCGATTAAATCAGCGTTTCCTTAGAATAGTCGGAATGGGTCATGAAGTCCAAGAGGAAAAGGCGGCCTGTATTGAAATGGATGGCGGCTATCAGCCGAAACTGATTACCCGCGATGTTGAAGATGAAGACGGGTTTTAGACTGCCCACTTTCACCATGTCCGCGCTCGGCACATCCCGACGCACTTCGGAAAAGGTGCTCCACCTCGCCTTTTTCGCGATCTCCAACCAGCGGAGTAGACTCTTGGCAGAGGTGGGGTGAATTTCGGCCCATTCCACCAAGGTCGAGGGTTTGATGATTTTCATGGGAGCAGGTCAAGCGGGGCTTCCTCCTATGGAAAAGCGCCTTCCCGGCACTTCCGCTGAAGTTTACCGAATTTGACGCATTTTACTGCCGGGCAACGAGGAGCGCTTTGTCCATGACTTCTTTGAGCGTGACCTCGGCTCCGCCGCGGCGTTTGCTCTCGTCGGCTGCTTCCATGAAGGCGTAGATTTCGAGCGTTTCTTCGGGTGACACGGGCGCGATACCGTTGCGGAAGAACTGCACGATGGAATACAACAAGGGATCGTATCCCTCATACTTGCCCACCTCCGCCTCACCTTTTTCGCCGGTGGCCTTGCCGCCGTAGCCTTTGTTCTCGCGGAAGGTGCCCTTCCGATCGCCTGACCACGTGCCGATGACTTCGATCATTCCCTCGGGGGTGGTGCCGCGTTTGACGGATTGGCAACCCGTGCCCATGACGGTGAAAAGGGATTCCACACCATGGATGCCATACCAGAAGAGATCAGGGTGGGTTTTTTCGAGCGACGCAGGGCTGAAGGTCTCGGCAGATGCGACTTTCCCGATCGAGCCCGCCCGCACGGCTTGGGTGCTTTTTCCGAATCGGAGCGATGAGGATGAAAAAATCGGCACATTGGCTTGCTTGGCGGCATCGAAAATTTTGATCGCATCCACGAGGGTGCCGGCGATGGGTTTATCGATGTAAACGGGCTTGTGCGCGGCGAGGCAGGGGAGGAGCTGCTCGAGGTGGGGACGGCCGTCATTGGTCTCGATGAAGACGACGTCTACTTTATCGAGGAGCGCATCGATCGAGGGCACGATCTCGACCCCGGCGGCTTTCACTTTCTCAGTGTATTCCGGCACTCGTTTGACGCTGCTCTCAATGTCGGCACTGCCTTTGGGGTAGGCAGCCACCACCCGACATCCCATGACTTCGGGTTTTTGGGGGGTCTCATTGAGGGTTTTGGAAAACGCGAGGACGTGTGAGGTGTCCAGCCCGATGATGCCCGCGCGGATTTGCTGAGCAGAGGCCTCGTGAGGAAGGCAAAGGAGAAGGAGAGCGAGAAAGGTGGCGAGGCGATTCATGGCCGAAGGGTACGCCATGGTGGAGAGTCGGCTTTCAGGCCTCCCCCATTCTCCCTTTTCAGAAGGCTATTCGGGCCGTCGCCTATAAGCCAAAAAGCCGTTGCATTTAACTAATAAATATAAATAATCCTTTTGTTTCAACGGAACCTCGTCCTGTTTTTCTACCTTCTCATGATTCTTCCTTCCATCTCCCGTTTCCTCGTGGTCTCCCTGGCTGCCCTGGGACTCGCTTCTTGTAAAAATGCAGGGAACTCGATCTCGTCCGATCCGTATGCGACCAATGCAGTGGATGGCGGCGGCGGGTATAACCCTTATACCAATGCACCCGGAGGAGTGGCCTCGAACACCCCAGCCGCTCCCACCTACCCGCAGGCACCGACTTACCAACAGCCGTCCTACGATCCGCCCCCGGCCCCGGCTCCAGAGCCTGATCCTTACGCCTACCAAGCGCCGAAAACGACGCCAAAAACAACACCGAAGAAGACCCCTTCCAGCTCCGCCAAGAAGAAGCCCAAAGCATCTTCCTCCTCCAAGCGGTACACGGTCAAAAAGGGTGATAATCTCTACGGCGTCGCGCGGAAATACGGCACCACCGTGTCCAAGCTCAAGTCTGCCAATGGCCTGTCTGGCGATCTCATCCGGATCGGTCAGGTCCTGAAGATTCCGTGAACTGAGGCCTCTTTTCACCAAAGGCGACTCCAAAAAAACTTAGAAGGGGCGGCTGTGAGCCGCCCTTTCTTTTTGGGTCTGGGTGTGAGGAATGCTGGGGCAGTTGCACACCGTCCGGGTCTGCTCCATAACACAGGGAAGGAATGAGCGAAAAGAAAACAGCCTCCGATCGGCTTAGAGCAGCGGGCCAATATGCGGTCTACCTGCTCGTGCGCGGCACGGTGGGGCTTTTGCACTTGGTTCCCTTGGGCTTAGCCGCTCGGATCGGTGGGTTTTTTGGCCGCGTGGCCTATTTCCTCGACGGAGGCCATCGCCGACTCGCCATTCACAATCTGCGCATCGCATTCGGAAAAGAATGGTCCGAGAAACAAATCCGCCAGACGGCTTGTGACCACTTTGCCTCCCTTGGGGCCAACATTCTCTGCGGCTTCAAGCTCCCTCTCATGCGGGAGAGCCAGATCGCGGCGCGGGTCACAGTCGAAGGGCTGGAGCACATTGCGCATGAGGCCACCACGGATCACTCTTTGCTCTTCGGCGTTTTTCACCTCAGCTGTTGGGAGCTCCTCACCCAAGTGCCCAGCCTCTTTACGGTGGGCAAAAAGCCCGCCAGCATCTACCGGGCATTGGACAATCCCTACCTCGATGCCCATGTGCGCCAAGGTCGGGAGAAGCTCGGCTATACGCTCTTTGATCGCAGTCAGGGATTCACGGAGCCCATGAAACTCCTCCGCAGTGGCGGTGCCATGTTGGGCATCCTCGTGGATCAGCACGCGGCAGACACGGGTGTCTGGTGCCCGTTCTTTGATCGGTTGGCCTCCACCACCTCCCTCGGGGCGCTCATGTCGCTGCGCTGTCATTTGCCGCTCTACACCATCGCCGTTTATGATGACGGCCCCGGTCGATGGCGCTTGGTGATTTACCCGCCCGTGGTTTCCAAAGAGCCGCGTCCGACGGCAGAGGGAATCACGGCCGAGCTCAACCTCATGGCTGAGCGCATCATCCGCCGCGCCCCGGCCAATTGGTTTTGGGTGCATGACCGATGGAAGACGCCGCAACCAGATTTTCTCCTTTCCAGCTACCGCCGCGGAGCCGCCTTCCCGGTGGGTTATGATCGCAGTAAGCTCCAGCCCTTCGAGCTCATCGTCCGCTCGCCGAATTGGCTGGGTGATGCCTGCATGGCCTTTCCCGCCGTCCGTGCCATGAAAGCGGGCCGCCCCGATCTCCGGCTCACCATTTTGGCCCCCACCAAACTCCGCGAGCTCTGGGCCGCATTGCCCGAGGTGGACGACATCATTTGCAAAGACAACGGCGAGAGTCTTCTCACCGTCTCCCGCCGCATCAGGGCCAAAAACATCGCTTACGATGCGGCCGTGCTTTTGACCAACTCCACCCGCTCCACGCTCGAACTGTGGCTGGCTGGCATCCCGCGTCTTGTCGGTTATCACGGGTCTCTCCGCTCCGCTCTCCTGCACCAAACCATCCGCGAGCTCCCTCCCGGCACACCGCCCGAGCACCATGCGCGGCGTTACCTCCGCATCGTCGCCAAAACCGGGGGCAAGACTGATGACCCCAAGCTCTTCGATTTTGCAGGTCCTGCTCCCCGATCGGCAGCGGGCACGCTCCGCATCGGCATCTGCGCGGGGGCCGAGTATGGTCCCGCCAAGCGCTGGCCGCTGGAGCGATTTGCCGCCATGGCTAATGCCGTTTCTGCCACTCGGCCCGACATTGAGTGGGTGCTCGTCGGTGCGCCTGGCGAGGCTGAGATGGGCGTGAAACTTTCCGGCATGATCACCGGTCAGCATCAGAACCTCGTGGGTAAAACATCACTTACTGCTCTCATCGAGACCTTGCGCGGCTGCCGCACTCTCGTCACCAATGACACCGGCACCATGCATCTGGCGGCCGCGCTCGGCGTGCCCACGATCTCCATCTTCGGTTCCACCGAGCCCATTCTCACCGGCCCACTCGGTCCGCAGCACACGGTGATTCGCCACCACGTCCCTTGCAGCCCTTGCTTCAAACGGGAGTGCCCCTTTGGTCACTACGATTGCATGACGGGCGTGTCGCCAGAGCGCGTGGCGCAGGCCGTGCACAACCAACTGAAGTGACCAACTCCAGCCTTGTGCCATCGCCGCGTTTCTGTCAAAACGAGGCATGAGAATGCTTCAGGCTCTATTCACGGCGCTTTGTTTTTCATCGCTCCTCCGGGCTGAATCCGTCAAAGATCGTGAGGGAGCCGTGCGCGGAGACCGGGATAAAATGGAACACGATGACCGCTGGATCTACGACAACTACCAGCGCGGATTCGATGAAGCCAAGCGCACCGGCAAGCCTCTCCTCGTCGTGCTCCGCTGCGTGCCTTGCCTCGCTTGCATGGGCATCGATGCTCAGGTGCTTCTTGAAGAAAAAGAACTCGCCTCGCTGTTGGATCAGTTTGTCTGCGTCCGCCTCATCAATGCCAATGCGCTCGATCTCACCCTCTTTCAGTTCGACTACGACCTCTCCTTCACCACCCTTTTTTTCAATGCCGATGGGACCATCTACGGACGCTACGGCTCGTGGACCCACCAGAAGAACTCGCAGGAGACGGCGACTGCTGGCTACGTGAAAGCCATTAGCGCCGCGCTCGAGATCCACAAAGGATATCCTGCCAACAAGAGCACACTGGCCTTGAAACAGGGTGCGCCCACGCCCTTCAAGCGCACGACGGACATCCCGGCCTTCGCGCAGAGTTTCCATAGCCGATGTCAGTTGGGCACTTCATCGCACCGCCCCTGCCGCTTCCATTCCCGTTCAGGTGAAGCGGGGTGATAGCCTCTCTGCGCTCACCTTGGACCTGCCCGAAGGCTGGAGACTGAAGTCCGATGTCACCCGCCGCGCCAGCATCTGGCCCATGCGCGGCATGGCCATCGGCGGCCTCCGCATCGAGGACCTGAGCGATGAAGCGCGAAAAGAGAAAAACCTCCCCACCAACGCCCTTGCACTTCTCGTCACCAATGTGGGTCAATACGGCATGCACGCCGCCGCCAAAAAAGCCGGATTTCAAAAAGAAGACCTCATCATCGCCATCGACGCCCTCACCCAACGCATGGGCGAAGGGCAACCCCTCGATCACCTCCTCCAGAAACGATTCCCCGGAGAGCCCGTGAGCGTCGCCGTCCTGCGAGAACAAGAGCGGCGGGAGTTGATCTTGCCGATGCAATAGAGTCATAATGCCTCTAAAGACCCACCGGTTGATTGGCTCAAAAAGAGTCATTATAGCTCATTTTTGTGATTAAACATAGCGTTTAGATAAGCCGTATACCTTTGACTTTCATGGGTTTAGGAGGATGTCAAAAAGTCTGGCACGCCTGATGCGAATGTAGGTCTTGTCAAAAAAGATAAACCCTAACCAAACCATCAAGACTATGAAACTCACACGTTACAACCCTAGCACTCTCACAGACTTCGATAGCTGGTTCCGCCAGCCGTTTGTGGGGTTCCCTTCGGCCGCTCAGGTCTTTTCAGACTCGGGTTCCAATCGTCTCGCCGCCGACATTCAAGAGGACAAAGACAACTACTTTGCCCAATTCGAAGTGCCCGGAGTGAAGAAGGAAGATCTGAAGGTGGAGCTGAATAATCAGATCCTGACCATCAGCGCCGAGAAGAAACAAACGGCTGGTGACACCGAGCAAACTTACAGCCTCTCCCGCGCGATCTCCGTGCCCGATGGTGTCCAAGGAGATGCCATCAGCGCCAAACTCGAAAACGGCATCCTCACGGTGACCCTGCCAAAAGCTGAGCACCGGAAGCCAAAAACCATCGAAATCGCCTAAACTGAATCAACACCCCAATCTCTAATCAATATGACAACCAACTGTTGCAATCCTAGTCCCACCCAGCAAACGGCCGAGCCCGAAGCTGCGGTCATGAAACCCCGCTACTTTGTAGATGGCACCCAGGAAGCCTACGAGGTCCGCGTGGAACTGCCCGGCGTGCCCAAAGAAGGCGTGAGCATCAACCTCGAAGAAAACGTGCTGACCCTCCGCGCCAAGCGGACCCCCAGTGCGCTGTCCGATTGGAAGACGCTTCACCGCGAGCTCAAGGGGCTCGATTTCCTTCTCCGTCTGAGGCTGAACACCCAAGTGGATGAAGAAAAAATGACCGCGGCTCTCGATCATGGCATCCTCACCTTGAAGCTGCCTGTCAAAGAGGCCGCCAAACCAAGGCGCATCGAAGTTCAGTAATCCCCAAAAACCAAGAACCCAGCCCGCAGTCGTGTGAACACGGCTGCGGGCTTTTTCGTGCATGCCCGGTGCAAACCCGATGCCTCAAGGCCCGTAAGGCTAGCATCAAATCCAAATGACCGACCGCTACGCCAAATCCCGAGAGCTTTTCCATCGCGCCCAAAACAGCATCGCGGCCGGAGTGAACAGCGGCATCCGCAAGATGGAGCAGCCCGTGCCGCTCTACTTCTCCCACGGTAGCGGCTCCCGCGTCTGGGATGTCGATGGCAATGAATACATCGATTTTCAGATCGGCCAGGGTGCGCTGCTCTATGGTCACGCGCCCGCTGGCATGGCTGAAGCCATTGGCGATCAGGCTAAGCTAGGCACCCACTGGGCCGCGCAATGCGAACTGGAAATCGACGTGGCCGAGCGGCTGCAAAAACTCATGACCGGTGCTGAACTCGTGCGCTTCAACAATAGCGCCACGGAGGTCGTCCTCTCCGCCTTCCGGCTTGCCCGCGCTCACACCGGCCGACCTTTGATCCTCAAGTTCGAAGGCGCGTATCACGGCTGGGCCGATGAAGGCCTCGTCGGCTTTTGTCCCCCAGCGGACAAATGGGGCGATGATGAAGCTCCCACACGTTTGCATCCCAGTCAGGGCGTGATCCCCGAAGTGCTCGGCACCTTTGTCGTCGCACGCTGGAATGACCTTGAGCACCTCCGCCGCATTGTCGATGCTCATCATGGTCAGATCGCCGCCATCGTTTTCGAGCCCATCATGTGCAACACCTGCTGCATGGAGCCCGCGCCCGGCCTGATCGAAACCATCCGCGAGCTCTGCGATCGCGATGGCATGCTCATGATCGCCGATGAAACCATCACCGGCTTCCGCTTTGCTCCCGGCGGTGCTCAGGAGTATCTCGGCTTCACGCCCGACCTCACCATCCTCGGCAAAGCCATCGGCGGCGGCGTGCCTTTCGCGGCGCTCGTCGGCAAAAAGTCCGCCATGCTAAAGATCATCGATGGCAGCGTCGTTCACGCGGGCACTTTGAATGGCAATCCCCTCTGCCTTGCCGCCAGCAAGTGGTGCCTTGATCACATCATTGGTTTGGGCCAAAGCCACCCGCAAGTCGCCAACGACCTCGGCCAGCAACTCATGACCGGCCTGCGTGCCCTCGCGGATAAACACAACATCCCGCTTCGCCCACAAGGCCCTGGCCCAGCCTTCCACGCCGTCATGCTCAAGCCCGGTGCCACCGAAGGTCCGATCAACGACTACCGCGACTACGTCCGCCGCCAAGACGCCCCACGCTGGACGCACCTGCGCACCTGCCTCCTCGAACAAGGCGTCCGTGCCATCGAGCGCGGTCTCTGGTTTGTGAGCCTCGCTCATCGCCAGCAGGACATCGACGAAGCGCTGGCCAAAGCCGATGTCGCCTTCGCCAAACACGCCGCCGAGTGGAAAGCCGCCTGATCGCCCATGAAAAAGCGTGTCCTCATCGCCGGCCTGTTCCACGAGACGCACACGTTTCTCGATGGAACCACGA
>CAMBPV010000192.1 GCA_945869695.1 Prosthecobacter debontii | reverse complement strand
TCTGTTTCCTTCACAAAATACCAGGATTTGTCGACGAGCTTGTTGTTCTCATCGAACAAGAAAAGATTGGCGATGATGTAGCCGGGGTAGAACTTGCGAGTGCTTTCGGTTCTTTTCCCTTTTTTCACTTCCGAGATTCGCTCCGTGGGAACGAGCACCTCGTAAACGTAGTCGCCCATTTCCTCAGACTCGATCCGCCGGATCATGCTGTCCCGGACACGATTCTCCATGCCAGCGCGGACGTGGATTACATACCATTGATCGTGTAGTTTGTCAGGAGCTCCCATTTTGGCGAAGATGTGGTGTGGCGTTCGGGGATTGGGTGGTCTTAAATTTTCGAAGCAGCTTCGACAAACATGCGCAGCACGGTGTCAAAAAAAGCAACGAAGGCACCCATCAGCAGCATGGCGATGAAAACAACGATGGTTGAATCATTGAGTTCTTTGTATTTGGCAAAACCCTTCTCTTTCGGGTCCCAAGGCCATGTGGCCTTCTTCATTTCGAGGAAAACCTCACTGAGATATTTGCGAACTCGGGTCATTTGGGGCGGAAGGGACTTTTGCTAAAACTGAGAACGAAAATGGCAGGCCAGGAGGGACTCGAACCCACAACCAATGGTTTTGGAGACCACTACTCTACCAATTGAGCTACTGACCTATTTGAGGAAACCAGAAACACAGATGTTTTGATGAACGAGTTCGACTGCATTTTGTCCGTTTCGCCTGAAGAGACGAATGCCGCAGAGCCTGTTACCAAGCCCTGCGGCGAAACATCGGGCAGTCAGCGCCCTTCAAAAACTAGTCAAGAATGTCAGCCACACGACCGGCACCCACCGTCTTGCCACCTTCGCGGATTGCAAACCGGATTGTGCGCTCCATGGCGATCGGGGTGATCAACTCAACCTCGATGGACACGTTGTCGCCAGGCATCACCATTTCCACGCCTTCAGGCAAGGACACGCTTCCAGTCACGTCCGTTGTGCGGAAGTAGAACTGTGGGCGGTAGTTGTTAAAGAACGGGGTATGACGGCCGCCTTCGTCCTTGGAGAGAACATAGATTTCAGCCTTGAACTTACGGTGAGGAGTGACAGAACCTGGCTTCGCGATGACCTGACCACGCTCGACGTCGTTCTTCTTGGTGCCACGGAGGAGCAAGCCAACGTTGTCACCAGCCCGACCTTCGTCCAGCAACTTGCGGAACATTTCGATGTCGGTGACGGTGGTCTTCACGGTTGGGCGGATGCCAATGATCTCGACTTCGCTCATCTTCTTGATGATACCACGCTCAACACGGCCAGTGCACACGGTTCCGCGACCTTCGATCGCGAACACGTCTTCGACCGGCATCAGGAAGTCCTGATCGATCGGGCGCTCAGGCAGCGGGATGTAGCTGTCAACGGCGTCCATGAGCTTAAGGATGTTCGCCTCGTGGGTGGCGTCTCCTTCGAGAGCCTTGAGAGCGGAACCCTTCACGATCGGGATGTCGTCACCTGGGAATTCATACTTGGAAAGGAGGTCACGAATTTCCATCTCCACGAGGTCGAGGAGTTCTGGATCGTCAACCATGTCAACTTTGTTCATGAAAACCACGAGGGCAGGAACACCAACCTGGCGAGCGAGCAGGATGTGCTCACGGGTCTGGGGCATCGGGCCGTCAGCGGAACTCACCACGAGGATGCCACCATCCATTTGTGCAGCACCCGTGATCATGTTTTTCACGTAGTCAGCATGGCCAGGGCAGTCCACGTGGGCGTAGTGGCGCTTGTCGGTTTCGTATTCCACGTGAGCGGTGTTGATCGTGATACCGCGCTCTTTTTCTTCGGGAGCGGCGTCGATCTGGTCGTATGCCTTCGCTTGGGCAAAGCCCTTCTTCGAGAGCACCGTCGTGATCGCAGCGGTAAGTGTAGTTTTGCCGTGGTCAACATGGCCAATCGTGCCAATGTTAACGTGCGGCTTATTGCGTTGGAATGCTTCTTTAGCCATGGGTTTGGTGAGGTTAGTGCGCTTGGGCTTTCTTGTTCTGACTGGTTTGCGGACTCCTTTTCCTGGCTTCGTGACTCATGGAGCTCATGTTGGGACTTGAACCCAAGACCTCGTCCTTACCAAGGACGTGCTCTACCACTGAGCTACATGAGCGAACCGGAAGCCGTTGAAGGAATCCTTCTCGTTCGACAATAAAGCCGAGGCACGTTGGTCTCATTCTGACCTTGGTCAGTGGAGACAATACACCCCGGCTCTGTTCCCGAAAAAGTAGCCGGGAGAGTAGTAGGCGAACAAGAGGTGTCAAAAGGATTTTTTGAAATTTACAGACTAAATCCTCGTTTTTGGACCTGAATTGGGTCGATCAGACTCACCGAAGGCTTTTCGCCACTTGAACGATCACCGTTTTGAGGAGGGTGCTCGAGAGTCTGCGGTTGGGTTAGACTCGGATTTTGGAACGGAATCTTCCCTGATTCCACCCCTTCTGGCGCCCAGTAGAATAGCAGTCCGCCCACGGCAAGAAGGACGATGCCCCAGATTAGAACAACTAAAGACGCAAATTCAGGCTGCGTTCTGTCCTTCAGAGCCTTCGAGATCGCATTCCGTAAATCTCGGAAAAGGGCAATCATTCCATTGAAGACCAATACGTCGAGAATCTCCTCACTGGAAATTTCATCCATCGGCTTCCGAGTCGCGATGGCGTTCAGACTGATGAATGCCAGAAAACCACCAAAGATGAAGAATATCAAACTCGCGAAGAACATAGAGTCACCATTGATTTAAATTCTACCGACTTTGCGGGCCCGATCAATTGACCGGAAAAAAACCCTCAAACTATTTGACCCTACTTTTTCTGACGCAACACCGCCACCCACCTGTCCACTGACTTTCCAGGCGCGTCGCTCAGGGCTCGGGAGGCGCGGTTTCTTTTGTTGCTCACGACCTCTAGCCCAAGTGCCTTCAGCGCATCCAGCGCCAGCTTGTGCTCGTGATCAAAATAACTCGTGATCACCAGCATGCCGTCGGGCCGCAGTTTCGCGATTCCTTGATCGAAGATTTTTTTCCACAATTCCTGCCCGTGCCAAAAATTCTGATGCCGCAAAAAGACGAGATTGAAATCATCTCCCAGTTCTTTGTGTTGGTCGATCTTCGTGGCGTCTTCGATGAGGAACTTGGCTGGTAGATGGGAGTGCTGCTCTCTTGCCTGACGGATCTCTCGGATCCGGATGTCCGCACCGACCATTTCCACAGCACCGCCGGGCTTCATTTCACGACCGACAGAAATGAGAGTCTCAGCCTCGTCGCATCGACCGCAAGCCAGATTCAAAATCCGCATGTCACGCTGCTCGGGAGCGAGGTGGGGCGAGATCGACTCACGCAAGAGCCCCTTTAACTTCGACATGTCTTCCCGGATGCTTTGATGCATTCGGGGCACACCGGAAGCCGAAGTGATAATGGTGCCCGAGTCCTCCATTTCGCTGTGACTAGAACTTCAACCCTTCGCCAAAAATGTGCCTTGCAGCCTGAGCTACGTCTTTATCTCCGCGACCTGAAAGATTCACAATGATGATTTGATCTTTCGCGAGTTTTGGCGCGGCTTTTTTAACATAAGCGACGGCGTGCGCGGTCTCGAGCGCTGGTATGATTCCCTCGACTCGGCTGAGCTCCTGAAAGGCGTCCAGAGCCTCTTCATCCGTAGCGTAGGTATACTCCACTCGCCCCTGATCATGGAGGTAGGCATGCTCGGGCCCGATGGCTGCGTAGTCCAACCCGGCGCTCACGCTGTGAGTGAGTTCGATTTGGCCATCATCATTCGCGAGAAGCCATGTTTTCGTGCCTTGCAGCACGCCGAGCCGTCCGCCCTGAAAACGCGCGGCATGGCGCTCTGGGATGATGCCATCACCACCAGCCTCAACTCCGACCATGCGGACGTCCTTGTCATTTAAAAAGGGATGAAAAAGACCGATCGAATTACTGCCACCACCCACGCAGGCGACAAGGAGATCCGGCAGCCTCTCTTCTCGCTCGAGAATCTGTCGGCGCGCCTCGACACCGATCACCCGATGGAAGTCGCGGACCATCATTGGAAAAGGATGTGAGCCAAGCGCAGAGCCGAGGATGTAATGGGTCGAGCGCACGTTTGTGACCCAGTCGCGCATCGCTTCATTCACAGCTTCCTTCAAAGTTGCCTGCCCAGCAGTAACGGCCCGCACTTCGGCGCCGAGAAATCTCATTCGCGCTACATTCAGCGCCTGCCGCTCCATGTCGATCTTTCCCATGTAAATCACACACTCGAGCCCAAAGCGGGCACACACCGTGGCGGTGGCCACTCCATGCTGCCCGGCCCCCGTTTCAGCAATGATGCGCTTTTTACCCAAGCGCAGCGCCAGCAGCGCCTGCCCGAGGGCATTGTTGATTTTGTGAGCTCCCGTGTGCAGGAGATCCTCGCGTTTTAGATAAATCCGGGCACCGCCTAGTTTCTCCGTCCAGCGTTCGGCAAAATAAAGTGGCGTCGGTCGACCGACATACTCATGAAGGAGTCGATCAAGCTCTGCTTGAAAGGCCGGATCTTTTCTGGCCATTTCATACTCATGCGTCAGCTCAGTCAGGGCAGCCATGAGGGTCTCGGGCACGAACATGCCACCATACTTGCCGAAATGGCCGTGTTGATCTGGTACTTTGGGTAGTGTGGCTGTGGCGCTCATGAATAACGAAGGGTGCGTATTGAAGCACGAAGATGGCAACGTGACAAAGACTGCTTACGCTTTCAGTTCAAAGTGCCGCGCATTCAGTATCGCACGAAGAGCTTTTCGGTAAGGACTCGGCATCGCGAGATCGTCCAGATCACCAAGGGGGACACGCCGCAGACTCTCGGACTCCAGCACTTCAGGTGCCTCGTGAACCCACAGAGTCACCCGGTAGCGGGTGATGCCATACACCGATTGATGAATGACGGGTGTCATCGGGGACGCAGACGGGAGTGCGGGTAACTTCCACATCCCTGTCCGACGACTCCCTTTTTCTTGCTCCAAAAGAACGCCACCGGAGTTTTCACAAAAAAACACGCGCTCCGTCGTCTCCGTGATGACGGTTTTGGCCTCTTTCACGGGCAAATTCTCAGGCGCAGAAGCTGTGCAATTCAAGCGCACAGGACACTCCGAGCACAAGGGTGACGTCGGCCTGCAAATTACCTGCCCCAATTCCATCAATGCTGAATTAAAAAGTCTGGGCTCTCCAGATGCCTTCACTAACGCTTCTGCGCGGGCCCACAGCCGTTTTTTCCCCTCTCCGGAATCAATGGGCGTGGCGTCGTTCTCCAACCGAGACAAAACCCGCGCCACATTTCCATCCACGATGGGCTTGGGTCGGTTAAAGGCGAAGCTCGCGATGGCCCCAGCCGTGTAAGGCCCTATCCCGGGTAGCGCCAATATCTGCTCATCCTCACGTGGAAAGATACCCCCATGCTCTTCCTGCACGACGGCAGCTATACGATGGAGATTTCTCGCTCGGCGGTAGTAGCCCAACCCCTCCCATGCCTTCAAGATGTCAGCTTCCGACGCAGCCGCTAACGTCTCAAAATCAGGAAATCGCGCCATCCACCGGGCAAAATATCCACGATCCAAAACCGTCGCAATCTGAGTCTGCTGAAGCATAATCTCAGAAACCAAAATCGGGTAAGGCTCGGCTGTCCTCCGCCATGGGTAGTCCCGCCCGTTAGCCCGGAACCAATCCAAAAGACTGACGGCGATCTCACAATCACGTTTCGATGGTTCATTTTCAGGCGGCATATTGTCTTGAATCGTCAGGTGACCAATGCAGGATTCGGCTCCAATGTCGAACGTCAAATGCCTCCGCTCACCACCTACACGAAGCCGCTGACTCCTGACCAGGCTGAAAAGTTACGCGTTTTATTGGCCCACAAGGGGATGAAGTTCGAGGCTAAGCCCTACTGCCTCTTCGCCGCCTCCATGCCCGGACTGGTCGTGCTCGTTTATGAAAAAGGCCCCAAGGTCGTCATTCAAGGAAAGGAGACTGAAGATTTCGTGCTCCATTCCTTGGAACCCGAGGTGCTGGGAAAAGCAGAGTTGGGTTATGAGGAAGTGCATCATCCCGACATGTTCCAGCCACACATAGGTGTCGACGAGAGTGGCAAAGGAGATTTTTTTGGACCCCTTGTCATTGCAGGTGCTTATGTTGACGGGGAGATGGCACGGAACTTGCGTGGGATCGGGGTAATGGATAGCAAGAAAATCGGCTCAGACGCCCGGATCGCTCAGATCGCGGGTGAGATGCTGTGCATGAAGGGCTTTGTGAGTGAGGTGATCTGCATCAGCCCAGAACGTTACAATTCATTGTATGCCAAGTTCGGAAACCTGAATCAGCTCCTCGCATGGGGACATGCCAAGGTCATCGAATTGTTGCTGGAAAGAGTGCCCAACTGCCCTCGAGCCGTTTCTGACCAATTCGCCAACCCCATGATTCTCCAGCGTGCCCTGCAGGAAAAAGGACGCGGGATCGAACTCATCCAGCGGACCAAAGCTGAATCCGACCCAGCCGTCGCAGCTGCTTCCATTCTGGCGCGACACAAATTTGTAAGTTGGCTCAAGGAAACCGGGTTAAAGCTTGGCGTTGAGCTGCCGAAAGGAGTCTCAGAGGGCGTCAAGGCCACCGCCCGAGCCCTCCTTTCCTCTCGCGGACCAGACTCCTTATCACTCCTGACAAAAACCCACTTTCGAACCACCGGTGAGCTTTTAAATACTAAGGGCTGATTTCTTATAGACTCGGCTCATTTACTCTAGCCTTCGTTCGATTTGCGAGCAAGATTTTACCAGTGAAAACAATTGATTTGTAACGAACCCCTGATAACGAAATAACATGTCAAACATCACGAAACGCGACTTGGTGGTCGAATTGAGTAACAAAGCTGGCCTGACACAGGTCGAGATCGAGAACCTGATCGAGGGTTTTATCGAGTTGGTTTCCAAAAGTTTAGCGGATGGTAACGACATCACTCTGCGGGGATTCGGGACTCTCGAGGTCAAGGTTGCCAAGGCTAAAGTCGGCCGAAATCCGAACCGTCCAGGCTCCGAAGTCCAGATCCCTGACCGATGCATCGTCCGTTTTAAACCCGGCCGTGAACTCAAGGATCGAGTGGCCAAGCTCCCCGTCGCCTTTGTGCAGGAAAACAAGGGCGCAAGGGGCAGCTCGGCCTAGCATTTGCCTTCACCCCCCGAGGGAAATATCGCAGGAACCTAGAGAATAAAGCCGTCACATTGGCTTTGATTTTTTGGGTTTTTGGCTCATACTCGTGAGTCTTCTTCGCTTCCGACGCGTTAGTCAGAACGGAGTTACTCAGGAACCAGCAATGCATCACACCATCGGACAGAAGTTAAAGGCCGCGAGAGAGAAAGCAGGGCTTTCGATTCTCGACGCTTCTGACGAGACCCGCATCCCCGCGGCTAGGCTCCAGATGCTCGAGGCTGATAACTTTGCCGCATTTGGCAACATGGCCTATGCGCGCTCGTTCCTGAAAAACTACAGCAACTTTCTCGGCGTGGATGCGAGTGAAGAACTCGATCAGTTCCCCTCCCCCGTTTTCGGAGGCCCCGAGGACTACCACTACCTCACTCGTTCGCACGGACCTTGGGTGCGCCGCAGAAAGCGTTCTCAGCCACCGACTCCTCTTCTTTCGAGGGCAGGCCGTTCTCTTGACCTCGGCATGGTTGGCATCGGCTCGATATTGATCATCGCGAGCGCACTCGTAGGTTCACAGTTGCTCGGCTGGCAAAAGCCCTCTGCGGTTGGAGAAGAAGTGCTCGTGACAACTGACCCATCCACCGATTCGACGACTGCTGATCAGACGGGTGCAGTGACTCCCGAAGTCGAAGCCAATATCCTTCCCGACCTCGGTCTCGAGACGGTTGTTCGTCCGGCCGTGATTCCCAGTTCCCTCCCTGCTCCCGACAGTCCAGACACGCCAGACACGCCTGTCAGGCGTGCCGAAATCATCGAATAAACCGGGGATATTTTCCTCGGAATTGAAATCCATCACTTTGAGTAAACCTAAACGAGCTTTCATTTGGCC
>CAMBPV010000191.1 GCA_945869695.1 Prosthecobacter debontii | reverse complement strand
AAAATCGCGCAGGAACCAAGGGCCGTGCCGGAGTGGGGCGAGATCATAACACCTACGGCTTTAGCATGTGGGTCGCTGGAGGCGGATTCAAAGGCGGCTACGCCCATGGAGCCACGGATGAATTTGGCCACCACGCCGTGGAGAAAGTCGTCAATCACTTCGACTACCACGCCACGCTCCTGCACCTCTTTGGTCTGGAGACCAAGAAACTCTCCTTCAAACGAAACGGAACCGAACAGGTGCTCGTGGACAATCCCAAGGCACAAGTTGTCACCGAGCTGTTAGCTTAGCGCACCAGGAACTGCTCGTTCAGATGGCTTGCTAAACATGATGTTTCACGGTTTGGCCGGAACGAGCCTAGCTTGTGTGCGTACGATGCGATCTCCCATTTGTTTTTCACGCTCACGGAGTGCGTCACCAAGCTTCTTTTGATCGTGGCCATGGTCTGACGTAAGCTTTCGCCGAATAGCGCGAAGCCATTCGAGATCGTCAGAGTCGGGCTGCTGTGGTGATGATTTCGTGTTCATGGGTCAACTCCTGACTCTAACAGATGATACGGCGTGATGAGCTTTGGCGTTTCAAATCCAAGAACTTTGTTCACATGACGGATGTGATCGGTCTTGTTTGCGTTGGCGATGTGTTTGCAATTCCGCGATGCAAGGATATCACATTTCCAGAAAGTCGCGATTGCCAAGTGTCGAGCATCTCCGTCGGCATCCGATGGCATGACCTTATGGGCGATGTAATGCTCCACCATCTCGTCAATTTCCGGTGCCGATTGCAGCAACCTGAGTTCCCCTAGCAATCCCAAGCACTCCGACCTTTTCGGTTCAGGTGTCTCTTCAAGTTCTCGAATTACCCAGAGCGAGGATACTAGTTCATCCTGCCACTTAGCCATGTTCCACCATTCGCGAGTCCACTCACGACGAGCTTGTATTTGTGCCCCAGGACGAGTCTCGAAATAGAAACTCGGGATGCTTGTCTCAACGTAGATTACCTGGTTCATGGTGGGTGGAGTCCGACGCAGGAAATGAGTTGAGGATCTAAAGGGTAGTGATCTTTGACCGAAAAGCTGTTGGCTTAACGCACCTGTCCCTCGCCGAAGACGAGGTATTTGTAGCTGCATAGCTCGGCCAGACCCATGGGGCCGCGGGCGTGGAGTTTATCGGTCGAGATTCCGATTTCCGCCCCGAAACCGAACTCGCCGCCGTCATTGAATCGCGTGGAGGCATTGTGCATCACCACAGCCGAGTCCACCTCGTGCTGGAAGCGGTGAGCGTTGAGCTCGTCCTTCGTGATGATCGTATCCGTATGTCGGGAGCCGTATCGATTGATGTGCTGGATAGCTTCATCGATGCCGCTCACCGTTTTAACCGAGAGGATGAGATCCAGATACTCCGTGGACCAATCTTCTTCTGTTGCGAGCGTCGCGTTTTCTTGGAAATGGGGCAGGGAAGTGGCATCAGCGCGGACTTGGACTCCGTTTGCCTGAAGCTCGGCGCTGAGGATCGGCGCGAAGGATGCCAGCACGTCCTGATGAATGAGCAGCGTCTCCAGCGCATTGCACACGCCGGGCTTTTGAGCCTTGCTGTTCACCACGATGCGGGCTGCCATCTCGAGATCTGCTGAGGCATCCACAAAGACGTGACACACGCCATCGTAGTGCTTGATCACGGGCATCCGCGCCGTGGCCACCACTTTTTCAATGAGACCTTTTCCGCCGCGTGGGATGATCAGATCAATGTGGGCATCCATCCGTGCCATGTGCTCAACGCTGGCGCGATCCGTGAATGGGATGAGTTGCACGCTGTCAGGGGGTAAACCCGCGCGCTCACCTCCAGCTTGAATGGCATTGGCCAGAGCTCGGTTGGAATGAATGGCCTCTGAGCCTCCGCGGAGAATCGTGGCATTGCTCGTTTTGAAGCACAGGGAGGCTGCATCCGTCGTCACATTGGGACGGGATTCAAAAATGATGCCGATCACACCGATGGGCACTCGCACTTTGCGGATGCGGAGTCCATTCGGGCGCGTCCACTCGGCCAAGACTTCACCGACGGGGTCGGGCAGGTCTGCCACTTCGCGCAGGGCCTGAGCGATGGCGGCCAGACGTTTGTCATCCAGCATGAGGCGGTCGATCATGGCCTTTGAGAGACCATTGGATTCGGCTGCTGCCAGGTCTTTCGAATTGGCTGTGAGGATCGGTGTGCTCCTCGCCACGATTTCATCTGCCATGGCGCGGAGGATGGTGTTTTTCTGCTCGGTGGACAGCTTGTTCAGGGCATGAGAAGCGGCGCGGGCGCGCTGCCCCATGTCGAGGATGGCAGATTGGATCTCAGAGTCAGTCATGGTGTTTTCTTCATTCAATCAATACGCCTCCCGTGCAACTGCAAACAACGGATCAAAAGTCGGAGGTTGAGGGTCTGTCATTAAGTGGCGGCCTCTAAAGAGGGCTTAATGTGCATCCTTTATCTACATCGAATCCATCTCCTGCGTGATGCTCCCCGTGCCGCTGTCGTTGACTTCCAGGCTGCAACACGACATCTTTGCTCATGGTTGCCGAGACCCTCGCCCACAAGCTCAACTCCGTCCCTCACGTTTCGTGCTTGAGGCAGATTGCGAAGCTTCATGGCCTCAGTACTGAAAAAGACCTCATTGAAGAGTCCGTCGCCCGAGGTTGCTTCCATTTTCTCCAATCAGACCAACCACCCGCCCGCAAGGTGGACGAGGATACTTTTTCCAATGAGCAACTGGCCATTGCCATGCTCACTATTGCCAATCCTTATGATCTCTGGCTGCTCCGCGCTGGTGCTATGATGCTGAGTCATTCCCGCAACGATTTTCGCCAGATCGTCCGCTATGCCCGACATGAACGCAGTGAAGCGGTGGTAAAATGCATCGCTGAGGCGGGGTTGAGATATGAGCCTGACAACGAGTTTTGGACCCAACTGCTCTGTGAATTGCCGCCTACGTCAGCGATCAAGGAAGGCGTTTTGCCGCACCACTCACGTTATGTGTCGATCCCAGGTAAGATTGGCCCAGGAAAAATGGGCAAGCCGGTGTGGCTGCGGCCCAGGAACCTGACGTCACTTGGATATGCCGCGTGACAATCCCAGCCACATTCTGCGCGCGCTGGATCTGCGGTTGATGCATCCGGTGGAACTGACCTTGATCGGCAAAGCTGCCATCTGGCTGGGCTACGATTCGCCGCCGGAGGACTACGGCAGCACACTTGATGTGGATGCCGTTGTGCCTGCTGCGGCATCAGCGGCCTTGGATCAGGATTTGGCTTTCTGGGCGGCGCTGTCGCAGGCAAACGAAGATTTGCACCAGCATGATCTCTATTTGACCCATATTTTCGAGGACAGGCAGATTTTTCTTCGTCCGGGCTGGGCCGCGCTCAGGGTTCCCATTTTACGACCGCCGCTGACTCATATCACCCTCTTCCGTCCCGCCACACTCGATCTCATCCTGACCAAAATGATGCGCGGCGCTGACGCTACCCATATGGCTGAAATCCAGTGGATGATCGACCAGGATCAGATCACTCGTGCCGACATGCTAGAATGCCTAGGTGCGGCCCGTCTTCCCAACGATTCAAACGAGTGGCCGCAATTGTTTGCAGCAGCCAGAGCCGCAGTGCTCGAGATGCGCTATGGCGGTGAATAGGCGTGAAAAGTACGATCACAAAGAATCCATCTCCTGCGTGATCTCTTCGATGCGGCGGGTGACTTCGGGGTCGGTGGCTTGTTTGAGGGCTTCTTGGAGGCTGGGGCGGGAGAGGGGGCCTAGCTCGCGGAGTTCGCGGCTGGCTTGCTCACGCTTGGACCAGTCCTCATCACCGAGATCGCGGATGAGGGTGCCGATGCGGGCCATGACGGCGGACTCGATCTTCGGCACGGGATTGCCAAAACGGAGGAGGTGCCGGATGGGAATCGTCCACGCGTAGTCCTTGCCTTCGATGCGGAGTTGACTGTCGGCGCTTTGTCCCACCACGGTGCCGCCGCCCCAGATCTCGGTTTGGTAAACGCGGCCTTCATCGGTGGGAGGTGTGTCTTGCTCTTCGGTGATGTCACGCATCTCGCGGATGCTGGCGGGGCTGAGCTGCACGAGACCGCCGGTGGTGGTGAGTCGGATTTTTTCGGCCGTGATCCGTCCGATGAGACGCTGATCTCCGGAGAGGTCGGCGTAGCTTTGAGTGGGCGGGGCTTCGGTGTCATCCAAAGGCTTGGCGATCTCAGACGTGGCGGCTTGCTGCATGGAACTAAGGGGAAGAGACTTCTGGCCAAAGCGCTTGATCGGCAGGGTGACGCTGCCGCTGCCAGGCATGAGGCGGATGCGAGTGCCGTCGCGGAGGCGGGCAAGTCCGGTGAGTGCGCCGTCCTCAGGCGCAGTGAGGTGGATGAGATCGGCGATGCGGAGTGACCAGTCTCCCCAGAGTGAAGTCATGGGAAGTGAGGAGGAAGCGTCGGTTAAGGCCAGCCGCTCTCCGGCCTGTGTTTCGATGAGGGCCGCGATGTCTTCCGGCCATTTTTCACTGACTGCGCCTGCGATGATGAGACGATCAAGATCAGCCAGCTGGAGATCCATACTGAGGCCGCTCACGAGGGTGAATTTGAGATCGGTCGCGGTGATCTCTCCGATCCAGCGCTCGCCATCCTTTAACCAAACGCAGAAACGCCCCTGGCCGATGAAACGTGAACCCGCGAGAGCCCGGACTTCTTCCCACGGGAGGGTGGTCTCGCCGAGGTCGTGCTTCAGGGTGAGGCGCGTGCACTGGGCCTTTCCTTTGAGTCGCGTGGAGTCTCCGATGGCCAGGACGTCAAAGGTCTCCGGCTTGATGCCCCAGTATTCCGATGGAAACCAAGTGGCCATGCCTTCGGGGGCTCCATTGTTTTTTAGATTGGCAACGGTGGGCAGCAGATCGCGAGGTATTTCTTTGACCATGCGTGGAAAGGACAAAGGGCGAAAGAGGCGCTGAAGTTCCTCTTCATACGGCGAGAGTGAGGTTTTCGCCTGTCCCATCGTGTGGAGCAGGGTGGCTGATTTTCCGGCTGGCACGCTGAGTGTGTGGAAAAAGGAGAGCTGGTATTGGTTCCGACCGGAGATGCGTGGCTTGTCGGTTCCGCGCGGCGCGGAGACGGTGCAAAGAAGGGCAGGGGAGCCGTTGTTTCCCTGGCCTGGGAGAATGATGATGCCAGACTCGGAGCCTTCCAGTTTGCCATTGTAAGGGCGTGCTTTGTCCGTGATGAAACCCCGGGCTCCGCCGCTGAAACTGTGACGAATTTCGACGGTGATGGTGGTGTCACGGCCCAGCGTATTCGTGAATTGCTCCAGGTAGCGGAGTCCGCCTTCTTTTTCGAGATAACGAATCCGCCGCGTGACATTGAAGCCCATGAGCGGCTGCGAGGACTGAAGCACGATCTCTTTGCCATCCGCTGTGGCCATGGGTTGATTGGTGTAAAACTGCTGGTTCCCGATCATAAGCGCGCCGCAGCCGCTGATGATCGAGTTCCCCGAGTTCGGCCGATTCACCATGCCGTTCTGCTCGAGGTTCCACTCGTTTCCCAGCTTGTCCGTGCGGGGTGTGGAGGAAAAGGGCACGAGGCCTTGTTGACCCAGTGCCACGGAGGAGAGGACGAGAAAAAAGAGCAGGGTTCTCATGGCGCAGCTTTCAGGGTCTCCAGTTCAGTGATCTGTGACCAGGGAAGATTCAGAAGGCGAGATCCCTGCCGCCAAGGAAGCGAAGGAGAGAGGAACTTACCTCGCAGTTTCAGACCGGTGGAGAGTTCGATTTCAAAAGTGACGCCTGCGCCTGAAGCGGGAGTGGACGCGGTCTGGCGGCGTGCGCTGACGAGCTCAGCGCTTTGAAAACGGGTGATGCCTCCTCCCGCTTCGATGGCCAATTCCCCATCAGCCGGCCTGCCCGCCCAGAAGGTGCCTTGTGCCAGGGCGCACCAGCCGCTGGAGGGTTTGGTCTCTGCCTCTTCTGACTCGGCGCTGAGCATGGACTCCTGGTCCTGCTCTTCCGCGATGAAGAGTCGGATGGAATCGGAAGCATGAAGTTTCAAATCACCCGACAAGGCAAAGGCAACGGAACTCAGTCGCGGCAAGCACACGATTCGACTGCCATCCTTCAGCGTGATCGCAAAGCTGGGATCCGTCGGACCACTCTCTCCCAGTGTCGCGATCTCGCCCCACGGGAGATCGACCTCGCCCATGGCGGTGAGTACGCCGAGGGGTGGCGCAGGTAGCTTGAGGATCCGGAGTGCCTCTCCGCCCTGAGTGACGATCAGACCCACGCTCGGTGTGGGCGCGTTCGGTGAGGAGGTCTGGCGTAGGACTAAATGATCAAGGGAATCGGCATTCAGGGAGACCTGTCCCACGCTCTTGCTTTTGAAGACAGCGGACTCCCAATTGACCTGCCCATTGAGCACCGAGCCATCGCGGAGAAAGAGGCGGTGAATGCGCCCCTTTCCCGCGCCTCCTGAGATGGCGGCGATGTTTGCAGTCGGCACACTCACGGATGCGCCCTCGCGCAAAAGGGTGACCTTGCCCGCTGAGAAGTCGCCTTCGATCAGAGAGCCGGGTTCCAAAAGAAGGGCGTCAGCGGAGCCGGGTTGCATTTTGAGGCGTTTGCAAAGCTTCTCCAGCATCACGAGTTGGGGCCCCTCTTTTCTCGCGGCGATCGGCGAGAGCGCCTCGGGCGTGAAGTTGATGACGTCTGCATTCCAACTGGCGGGCATGCCGATGTCGATGAGGTGCCCGTCCGTGATGAAGCGCTCAAAGGCTTTCTCGGCTTTGCCTTTTTCCTGAGGTCGTTTACTGCCGATCCAATGAATAAATATGGCGCGCTGGCTGGGCTCCAGATTGCCGGTGCGTTCGAGCCTGAGCTGATACGATTCCAGTCGTCTTTCCTCGGTCCACGTGTCGCGTGATTTGCCGAAAATAAACATCGGCATGGCGGGAGAAAGCTCGGGGCTGAACTGAAGAATCACACCCGAGGTATCATCGGAAAGGATGGCATTCTCCTGACTGAGGACCACGCCGCGATCCGTCGCCGCTCCTTGGAAATGGTCTGAGTTGTTCACGTCCATTTCCTGCGTGTAGCGCAGCACGAGGGACCGAGAACGGGAGCCCGTATTCTCTAAGACATCAATGAAGCGGACGCCGCGCCGGGCCGCATCGGCTCTCACGTAGCGAATCCAACGCATCCCCGTGTCATCGGGAAATCGAAAGGTGAATCGCGCATCGTTTTTGAGTTCATCAGGAACGGGTGCATCGGGCGGTGGTGTCGTTTTTTCCGACTTTGAGTTGGTCGAGGTGGAGTTGAACGCAAAGCTCCTTCCGTCGATCTGGAGGTTGAGGGCCATGCCGCGCCGAATCGGAAGGCTGCCACGCTCGAGTTGCCCCGTTGAGTTCAGGACCCAGCGGTTCTCCATGCTGTCGGTCATCGTCCCCACACGGGTGGCGGTGGGCGCTTCCGCAGCGTCAGCTCCTGAGGAAAGCATTCCCCATGCCGCGATGCCCGCCGCGAGTGCCGCCCTCAAATCAGTCGCTGCTCTCATGTGGAGCGGACGTTATCAAGAATCCCGTGACCTGAAAGGCGAAAGTGAAGCGGGATCACTCCGCCTTTTTCTTGCCCTTTCCTTTTCCCTTACCCTTCTTCGGTTTCGCTTCAGCAGAGGGTGTGTTTTTCGTGGGCATGGGTGCGTGGATGGACTCGCGCCACGCGATCATTTTGGCGTGGAGCTCCTGGGTTTTGGCTGGCTGTTCCGCGGCGAGGTTTTTCGTTTCGCCGATGTCATCCTTGAGGTTGTAAAGATCCAAGCGGCCGTCTTCAAAGAACTCCATCAGCTTCCAGTCGCCGGCTTGGATCAGGCCAACGGGCGTGGTGCGCCACGTGTCCTGCCCGGCACCCAGGTAGCCGGGGAAGTGCTGGTAGATGGCCTCGCGTTTGAGGCTGGCTTTGGAATCGCGGAAAAGAGGCACGAGACTCTCGCCATCGAGCGGTTGGTTCTCGGGCGCAGTGGCTTTGGCGATCTCGCTGAGGGTGGGATAAACATCGACGTGAATGGTCGGCACATCGCATGTGGTGCCAGCAGGTGTCACTCCGGGCCAGCGAACAATGAAGGGGACGCGCGTGCCTCCTTCGTAAAGGCTGCCCTTTCCGCTGCGGAGTGGCGCGTTGTCGGTGATGTCTCCGCTTCTTTTGATGCCCTCGCGCTCATAGCCACCCACGCCGCCGTTGTCACTGGTAAAGATGAGCACGGTGTTGTCAGCCAGTTTGAGTTCATCGAGCGTCGCC
>CAMBPV010000190.1 GCA_945869695.1 Prosthecobacter debontii | reverse complement strand
TCGCCTCGGCTTCTTCTTCGGTGCTGCGGGCTTCGCACTCTTTGAGCCACCCTCAGAAATGCCCAATGCCGACGACCGCCAAACTGGCGAGATGCTAGGACGACGCGTGGCTGCACTAACGATGCGAATGGCATCAAGCCCGAAGCCAGTGTGAGTTGACGCTCGTTTCGTCGTTCCGGGCACCTTCCCGATTGCAAGAGTGCGGAGGTGCGTAAGCGTCCCGAGGGGAACCGAAGAAAAGCATTTGAATACGCATGCCGACTCCTTATGGCGATATCCTCCGAGAGAATGATGGAAGAATAAAATCCGAGTTCTCGCGGGGTCTCTTGCACCTCAGACCTGACCTCAATGAGTCATTGAACAGACGGCTTGCGAAGTTTCTCCGACATTGAAGGGTGAGCCTTGGTCAGGTCAGCCCTGTTTGCCATTTACGGGATATTGAAAGTAGATACTAGGTTGAAACTGGCGTTTCCCATTTTTTGTTAAGTGCTAACCCTTTTTTGTTCGCCAACTAAAAATGTTTTTGGTAAAACCGAAATCTGTTGGGCGAATAAATCGGGAATTAAATATTTGAACGGTGTATGAAAGCTCTGTATCTCTCGGAAGTCACACTGATTCAGTGGTTTAGGCGTTTCTCAAAGTCGGCTTGGGTGCTGCACGGCTATTTGATTGGGTGTCTGGTCGTGATGCCTTTTTGCGAGGGGACAGTCCATGCAGAAGGAGACGGCTGGTCACTCACATCTACCGAGAGTCAGCGTGAATTAACGCTGAATGCGCCAGATGGAACCGCAAACCTTGGTCCCACGGATTGGAGGAACGTGAATGCACTGCTGCGCACCCGCAGCTGGGAAGTCTGGACTCAAGAGGGGACGGGAGCCACCGAAACACGAAACGAGCAGTATAACCCTATTCCTTATGCTTCCCTCACGCAATATGTGGACACTGGAAGCGGTTGGGGATCGGGGAATGGGGGCTCAACGGATTGGAATGGAAACGCCTCGTTTTCAGTGACTGGTAGCTACAGTCCTACCTTGATGAAGGTAACCGGCCCTTCGGGGGAGGAAGCTACGCTTACGTTTAGCCCACCAGCAGCCCCTGAAGTCTGGTCCATCGACCGTTATGAAAGCATGATCGGCGTCACGCTCGAGAGTAGCAATGGCACAGAGCTTGCCCAAGGAAATTGGACTCAATTGACAGCCACTGTAACCCATACCCAGTGGGAAGTGCAGACCAGCAACTACGGCAATACCCGAACCGCCAATTTTACCACCTCGCCTGCGAGTGGAGCAGGTGTCAGTTGGACGCAGGATTCGGGGGATGGCTGGATAAACAGCTGGGGTTCGAGTACAGACCATGAAGGCAAGTGCTCCGTGGGATATTCAATGGGGTCAATGGCAAGCCAAGTGAGAGCCCAAGTGAGCTTTGCAGCGAGCAGCTCAGCCTCAGCCACGATTCAGTTTTCATCCCCACCGCCGCCGCCCCCTCCGCCACCGGCTTTGTGGTTCTCCCACATGGGATACGCAACGTCTTACGGCAGTGTCTCCATCGATGGGGACACGCACTCTCTTTCTCCGGGAACGGTGCGCACCATTACGGGACAGGTGTATCAGTCATCCTGGGAAGTATGGACCGATGGCACATCGACGGAAACCCGAAACACAACGTCAAGCCCGGCTAGTTATTATTATCTATCCGTAACAGAAAATGGGACCGGTGGAAATGGGATCAATGCCGACTGGAGTGGAAACTTCAGCTTCGCTTACACGATGGGAAGTGTGCCAGTGACATTGACGCTCCCAGATATCAATGGTTGGGCTCCCTCTTTTTACCTGACGCCTACACCCTGGACCCATACTCGCACTGAAACGGGGACTTCGTATTCACTCTCTTCCGCGGACGGTAGCACCGGGGGTATCAGTCTGCTGCCTGGAGCTACTGTGGATCTGGTGCTCACGGCCACTTCATGGTCGCGAGAGATTTGGACGGATTCAGTGGGAAATGAAGAACCACGGAATGAGATTTCTATCCCGGCGGTTGGTTATACCTATTACCTTACGAGTGAGAGTGGGGGGACGCTGAATTCCTCCGCCTGCATGACCAACTCCGAGGGCAAAGCACTGTTCAGTTTCACCATGGAATCGAGCTCTACGGGTAGTCCGGGCAGCACAGTCGTCCGCGCCAGTCCGTCTCCTGGTTTCGATAGTGACGTTCAAGAGTTCCCGATCAGCCTCACGGCGGAGTCATGGGTCCATACGCGGAATGAGGCCACGGTTAGTGTCAATCTGACGGCCGACGGCTCCACGGTTGGTCTGCCCTTCAGCACGAGCCGGGAGATCACGGGTCGCGTCACCTACCAATCGTGGGAGCTGTGGACCAGCAACTACGGCAGGACCGAAAAACGGGCCGAATTAGGTGGAACGGCGGGCAATGCACTCGTCAGTTATTCCGTGGTGTCTCCCGGAGATGGGACATTGGTTCCACACCTGAATGGAAACTCCCAGCACTATACCGACACCAATGGCGATGCCAAAGCTACCTTCACCATGGGTTTACAGGAAACAATGGTCCGGATGGACGTTGAATTTGCCGGAACGACGGCTGTGGGGACCTTGCGATTTACACCCGAACCGCAGTGGGTTCAAATTGGTAACGGTAGCAATGTCGCTGTCGCCCTGAGTGATTCAAGTGGTTCCGTGACTGTGGATGTGACGCTTGAGACTTGGGAGATTTGGAAAAGAGGTGACGAAACGGAGGAGCGAAACCGTGGTGCAGGGCCGGCAAACAATGCGGCAGTTTCCCTGAGCTTTGCACAGGGAACTGGGAATTTCGGAAGTGCCAGTGGATCCACGGATGGAAACGGAAAATTCACGTCGTCGTACACCCTTGCCGGGACTGGTCCTTGGAAGATTGCCGCGAGTGCTCAGTTCTCAGGGAAATCGGGCAGTGGGGATATCAGCGTTACAGGCACGCCGGTGCCAACATTGGAGATCACGACGACTGGCTTAGGAGATGGAGTCATAGACCAAGTATACTCGTCTTCGGTCGCGGCCACAGGGGGCACGGTACCCTACACTTGGTCAGCCACTGGGCTGCCGGGTGGAATATCGATCAATTCCTCCACAGGAAGCATCTCAGGTACGCCTACAGCCGAGGGCGATTACACCGTCTCAGTCACGGTCATGGATGCAAGTGGCGCTACGGATACCGCATCTTTTGATGTCACGATCGAGCCGGAGGAGGACATGACGGATGATACGACGGATGAGCCACCAGTAAGCCGGGATGGATGGTATTATATGGCGGAAACGTTTGTATGGAATGGTGTTGATTCATTAGGCCTCCCAGCCTGGGCTGCTGGAGCCGTTGGATGGGCAGAATATCGTGATTACTCGGATACTGATCCAGAAGACAAAAACTACACCATTACCAAATTCATGGGTTTAAATTACCAAAACGGCGGACGATCAAACAATGTGAATATTTATGGTATCGAGAGCGGAGGGCTGAGGCAGGGATTGACTACGCATTTGATGAGACCACCCGTTGTCTATAATTACAATGCGTCGACTGGTGAGATAATTAGCGTAATTTTCCCTGGCGTTGAAGCAAGTTCAATTAGTGCTGTATTCGTGGAGCCAATTTACCTTTATGGTGACCTTGGTCAACGGGTAGGCGAACTGAGGTGCAATGTTACACATAATGCAGGTGAAACGGGGACCGATCCATGAGTTAGCTGGACAAAAAAACCATACGGAGCCATGATAACGATTAAAACAAGTATTATTGCATTTGGATGGGGGATAGTTTCCCTGCTAACCAACTGTCGGAGAGAGAAGGTAGAAACGACAGCAGCTCCTGAAACCGTTTCGAGTCGACGTTTGAGCGCAGCATCCACGGATTCTCAACAAATCTCACGAGATGTAGCTGCTTTCACCCAGGCTGCGGCGGAGAACGCCGCACGAATTGCGAAATCCGGGAAGGCTGCCAATCTGGATGAAGACGGGGTTTACGATACACCAATTCCTGGTCCGACCGAAGCTGCGTTTACACAACGGCGTGCTGTGATTGTTGAGGTTATTCGCCTGCTTCGAACGAAAAAGCCAGATGATTTCACTGCGGCTATCTCTTTACTCCAAGGCAAATTGGAAGGAAACCGCCGGGCTGCAGTTACGACTCAAAACTTCTACATGTTCCTTATCCACTATGGATCGAAGTCCGGAAATGATGAGGAGAAAAAGTTGATTGATGAGTTAATCACTGCGGTCGCAGATTCAGAAACTGAGGCGAGTGTTGAAACCAGTCTATTTGACTCATACGTAATGGCGACTTTTGGAGTTCGAGGTGAATCTGTCGAGGAATATTGGAAAACTATCCCGTTAAATCGGAGGGAATGGTGGGAGGCGAGTAAGCTGCGCACTGATTTGCTTTCAAAAGAGAAGCCCACAAATCTTGGGAACTGAGATTTCAGACACACGAGGCCAGTCAACCAGTGCATTTATATCATCGGCTTCTAGCTTCTTTGGGTTCGCAGTCGATCATTGAAATCCCCCGAAACAACGGATCAAGAGCCCACGGAGCCTCATGCGGTTACGAGTGATTTGGTCCGCATTCTTGCAAACAAGGAGGCTCTTACGATGGCGCTGATTTCGTCAAAAAAGATCCCAAAAATGTGGTTCAAACCGAGCGAAGGAATGAAAGAAATCATCGCTTATTGAAAAAATGATGACCCTATCGGAGGCGAAAACGGGAGGCGCGGCGCTTTGGCTCGTAGCGGCCATCAGTTTTTGGCTTCTCCCTTTCGTGAGCGTGGCGGCCAACAAATTCGTTCCTGGTTTTTTCCCATCACGGTGGCGATTGCAGATGGCATCTGCTGCGGTGTTTACGCATCACAATACGTCGTGGAGTCAAGAGGTCACTTTAATTCGCGATGGGCCGAAATCAGGATGGATGGCGATCCCCAGTTCAGAGATTACGCCGCTCCAGATTGCGGGGTATCGATACCGTTGGGATCGGTTGGTGTGGGATGTGCGCAAAAAGAAGCTATCAGCGTTTTGGCCTCGAGCGGCTGGTTATGCAGCAAAGAGGTGGAGTGAAGCGTATCCTGAGCGGGGGAAGGCCACGGAGTTCAGGGTGGTGCGTGTGCTCCGCCGGTGCACGGACCCCGCCATGATCCATCCGGCAGGCCATTGGGAAGTGAATGGGATGGAAGGCGTGGCGACTGCTGACCTGACTGAACTCAGCTACTGCATCCTCAAAAACGAAATTTGGGTAAGCGCAGGAAAATGGAAAGCGCTGCAAGTCACCATTCCCCAAGTCGTGAAGAATGAGACCAAATCGGACAAGTCGAGCCCCATCATCCGAAGGCGGCCCGTGGGAAAGGTGGGGGTGCCTCTTGGTAGCCCTTCGCTGCTTCCACTGATCCGACCACCTCCAAAAAATGCCGCAGACAAAAAGGAAGCCGTCCTTCCGAAATCCGCGCCCTGAACCGTGTTGTGAAAGATCATGTTGAGTGATGTAAACACGGATGGTGCAGCCGTCGACGGCGCGAAGGACCGGAACCAAAATTCATGGCGTAACATGGCTTGGTGGGTGGGGAACGAAGATCCTCTGCGCCTGCGGATTTTTGAATCAGCGTTCACACTGGTTTTCGTTTTGATGCTCGGTTTCAACTTTACGGAGTGGCGCGATTGGCTTACGCCAGAGGCTCTGCATCTCACCCACGAGGAAGCCAAGGCTCTGGGCTACCCGCCACCGTTTCCCCGAATGCCTGCATGGATGGTGCCTGGTTTTGCGGTCGTGATTTTATCTGCGACGATTGGCATTGTGCTCAACCGCTGGAGGCGGCTATCTTTGATCACGATGGCGATCATCGCCATTTATGTGCAAGGTGTGGATTACCTTTCCACCTCGGCGCAGAACAAGCTGGCCATCGCGGTTTTCGTATTGCTGGCTTCAGCTCCGGGATACAGGAAGGACCCTGTTACCGGGCAGATGACAGCATGTCTGGCCCCGGTGCGGGTGATTCAGGCAACCTTGCTGATTGAATATTGGGCGGCGGGATGGACCAAAAGTTTTGGTGAGGGTGCGTGGCTAAAACATGCGGATTCTTTACAATTGGTGATCCAAGGCTTTCACCGCACCGATTTGGCGGCGTGGTTTTTGCGCACGATGCCGCCGATGTTTTGGACCGTTGGCCAGTTTTCCACCCTGGTCTTTGAGATGGGCGCTCCGGTTTGGTTCACATGGAAAAGGACTCGGTGGGTGGCAATCGCCTCGGGATTCCTCCTCCATCTCGGCATCGCGCTGATGATGAAAAACCTGATCTTCTTCAGCGCTCAAATGTGGAGTTTTTATCCGCTTTTTATCACTCCGGAAGAATGGCGGAAGCTGGGAAGGTGGTGTGAAGAGAGATTCTGGAGGCGGCGGAGTGGCAAGACAGAGTCGAATCACGATTCTTGACAGATTCTGGTCTTCAGTAGTCGTCGTCACGTCCGGTTCCCTATGATGCCAGCCAATTCATAAGGTGGTTGGCGGGACGGTTGCGGCTGCATCGACCGGCTGCCCGGAGCCAAACCCTGAGATGTCACGGGATTCATCTTGCAGCGGGGGGGAAGTCTATCCATACTCAGCCCCCTTTTTCGATGTCTAAGCGGGTCAAAATTGCAGTTGTGGGTGCGAGCGGATATTCCGGTATGGAATTGCTGCGTCTGCTGCTCAGGCACCCGGAGGTGGAGATCGTGGCGGTGACCTCCCGGGCTCAGGCGGGGAAGGCTCTGACGGCGGAGTTTCCCAGGTTCCGGGGCGTGGGGAATGCCGATAGCCTGAAGTTCACGGCACCTGATGCCGATGCGATTAAGGCCGCAGGTGCTGAGGTGGCTTTTTTGGCGCTGCCGCACGGTGTGTCGGTGGAGTATGCGCGGCCTCTCCTGGAACTGGGTCTGAAGATCATTGATCTGAGTGCGGACTTCCGGCTGCGGGATGCTGCGCTTTACCAGGAGTTTTATGATCACCCGCATCCGGCGCCTGAGTTTCTGGCGGAGGCGGTCTATGCGCTGCCGGAGATCCGGGCTGAGGAGATCCAAAAGGCGCGAATCATCGCCTGTCCCGGCTGTTATCCGACGAGCATTCTGCTGCCTTTGATTCCCCTGCTGCGTGCGGGGCTGATGGGTGAAGAGCCGATCGCCGTATCGAGCATGAGCGGTGCCAGTGGGGCGGGTCGGAAAGAGAGTGTGCCTCTGCTTTTCTGCGAAGTGACGGGCAGTGTCCGGAGCTACAGCGTGCCGGTGCATCGTCACTTGAGCGAGATCGGCCAGGAACTGGAGATCGCGGCGGGAAGGCCGGTGGCTCTGACCTTTGTGCCGCATCTGGTGCCGGTGCACTCGGGCATCTGCACGACGATTTTTGCCAGTCTAAAAATGGGTGCTCGCATCGAGGATGTGGGAGCTGCGCTGGAAAAGGCGTACACAGGAAAGCCCTTTGTCCGGCTCTTGGGTCAGAATCAAAGCCCGGACACGAAGAACGTGGTGGGGACTAATTTCATCGACATCGGGTGGGCCTTTGATGCCCGGGCGGGCAGGCTCATCCTGATGAGCGTGGAGGATAACATCGGAAAAGGAGCGGCGGGCCAAGCCATCCAGAATTTCAACCTTGTCTCAGGGCTCCCTGAAACGATGGGTCTCATGCAGGTCTGAGGAGTCGTAACGTCATGCCAGAAGAAAATAGAATCCCATTCAAGAAGATCGAAGGCGGCGTGACAGCGGCCAAGGGTTTTCGTGCCGCTGCGATTTCGTGCGGAATCAAGAACCCGAAGATCGAGCGCCTGGACCTGGCCCTCATTGTCTCCGACGCGCCGACGGTGACGGACGGGCTCTTCACCACGAATCAGGTGAAAGCGGCGCCGGTGAGGCTTTGTGTGCAGCATTTGAAGGAGAGTGACATCCGCGCCATCATCGCAAACAGCGGCAATGCCAACGCGTGCACGGGCATCCGCGGCATCCAGGATGCGAAGGCGATGGCGCGCGCGACGAGCGAGGCGCTGGGAGTGCGCCAGCGTCAGATCCTGGTCGGCTCTACGGGGATCATCGGCATGCCGATGCCCATCGAGAGGATCACGCCGCGCATTCAGGAATTGTCCGAAAAGCTGACGGCCAAGGGCTCGGACGCGGCGTCCCGTGCCATCATGACGAGCGATACGAAGCCGAAGACTTACGCAATCGAGGTGCCCTGTGCGGGTGGCAGCTTCCGGGTGGGCGGTATCGCTAAAGGCGCGGGCATGATCTGCCCAAACATGGCAACGATGCTGTGCTTCATCACCACGGATGCGAAAGTGGGGAAGGCGGAGATGAACAAGGCCGTCCGTTACGCGACGGATCTCTCGTTC
>CAMBPV010000189.1 GCA_945869695.1 Prosthecobacter debontii | reverse complement strand
GAGCAGCAAACGGAAACACCCTTCGAGGCCGTTGACCCTGACCGCTATGCGCGCGATCTCGCGGCGGCGGTCAATCGCCTCATGGCTGACGCACCCCTGAGGCAGCAGATGGCAGCGGCTGGTCGCCAGCGCGCGATCGAGCACTTCAGCTGGAAATCCATCGCCCGCAAAACGCTGGCCCTCTACAAGACACTCTCCCCGCATTGATCTAGACTTACGAACAAATTTCCATCGAAACCTTCTCCAAACACACAACGTTAACTCAGAGCCTATCCGGCAAAAGGTTGAACAGGCTGTAAAGTGGTGAGGCGCTGAGTCATGATGCCAATGAAGGCGAGATAGACAAAGGCTTCGTGATGGCGTGGGTTCTTCTCATGGTCGCGTGTCAGGCGGCGTTGTTTGACCAACCAGCCGAAACTGCGTTCGATGACCCAGCGTCGAGGCAGCACGATGAAGCCCTTCTGGTCTTCGAGTTTTTTGATGATGCCCAGCCCAAAGCTGGCGCCGTGGCCAAAGAGCCTGCCCATGCGCTGCACGAATTCTTCGAGCTTACCCGCGTATCCGCCGTCGGCGAAGATCATCAGCAGGCTCATGAAGCTGTGGCAGAACATGCACAAGAGCAGCTTGGCTCCATCGCGATCCTGAACGCTGGCAGGCGTGACCACCGCGCCCAGCAGAAGACCATTGGTGTCGGTGAGCACATGACGCTTGCGACCCTTGATTTTTTTGCCCGCGTCATAGCCGCAACTCAGAGGCGGAAGCTGCCCGCCTTTGACACTTTGGCTGTCGATGACAGCGGCGCTGGGCATGGCGTTTTTTTTAGCATCAGGCGCGTCTTGGTGCGCAGTGCATCGTTGATGCGCGGCCACAAGCCTTGCTGCGTCCACCTTGCCAAAGCGTCATGCACGGTGCTCTTTGGCGGAAAGTCCCTGGGCAGCAGCGACCACTGGCAGCCTGTCTTGAGCACATAGCGGATGGCATCAAGGCAAGCTCTCGCCGAATCTGGATCACGCCAGCGGCCACGGCCCCGTTTGGCATCCGCGGGATAAATGAGCGGTTTTAAAAGTTCCCATTCTGCATCACTGAGGTCGGTGTCGTAGCCTGCTGGCTGGTAGGTCTTTGCTGCCATCCCTGAACCTGCTCCATTCCGTTTCACTCGCTACTGTCTTTTGCCGGATAGGCTCTAAACAAGCCGGGTTGATCGACAACATCGCACCGTTGCTGCGTCGTTTGATTGTTGATCGCCGCTTCCGCATCGCTCCAGCTCTCGTGCGCGACGCCCTTCAGAAAACAGGAGAGCTGTCTTGAATTCGTTTCAGGTCATCGGTACCTCCCAAGCTCCGACGAGGGTGCCCGGAGGCATCGGCAAGGGTGCCTCGGGGCTCCGATTCACCACCCCCAAGGCAGGTGAGCCGGAGCCCGAGGGGTGCGACGAGCCACCTCGAAGGCCTCGACGAGGGCGCCGGAGGGCTTCGATGAACCACCCCAGAAGCCTCGACTCGATCCCTTGTCGGCCGTCTCTAATCACCGATCTCCCCGTGGTGCCGCCTTCTGCCGCGAGCCCGAGATCTGTGAGTTCCAGCCTCACGACTGCACTCAAGATGCCTAGGGAGTTGGCCAATTCAATCTCGCGGACGCGAGGCCAAATGAAGAGGTGAAGATCCGACTCAACGCTTGAATTTGATGCCCCCGCCCTCTAAACTCGAATCATGAAAATCTTCGAAGATGCCGCGCAGGTTCTATCTGAGGCTATTGATCCCAAGAAGCTGACTTCATTGCGCGCCTCCAAGGCTACCTCTCAGCGTGTCGAGCTATTGGTGCAAAAGCTCAAGGAGGGAGAGATTACGAAAGCGGAGAGAGCGGAACTGGAACAGTATCAGATGCTCAACCACATCATGTCCCTTGTGAAAGCACGTGCGCGTCTCTCTTCTAGGTCGGCATGAGTCAGCATGTTCCAGCGGATTTAATTCACGACAGCGTTTGCTAAAGCGGAAAGTGATCGCGATGTCAGGGCAGTATCCGAGTATCGAAGCTCTCGTTTTATTGAGAGATTGAACTTTTCCAGGCCTGAATGCACGGTTCGAGATCAGCGGCATCAACGCAAAAACCGTTTGAAATAGGGAGCCTGAACACTAGAATCACATTCCCAAAACCCAAAGGAAACCAAGATGGCGGACGCCGAAAACAAATACTCTCAGAACGCAGCAGGTGCCTACTATGTCGATGATCAATGCATCGACTGTGATCTCTGCCGCGAAACCGCGCCAGCAAACTTCAAGCGCGACGACGACGGCGGTCACTCCTACCTCTACAAACAGCCCGAGTCCGATGACGAGCGCGCCCTTTGTGAAGAGGCCCTGCAAGGCTGCCCCGTTGAGGCCATCGGCCGCGACGGTTAGTCGTTCCGCGGTTTTCGTTTTTTAGGATGACCGTGCACCCGGCAGGGCGTAGCATGGCTCCATGTCTTCCCGGAAACCCACTGCCATCCAGCGCCTCAGGCACTCCCTGATCGCCGAGTGGCGTGGCGTGGCAGACGGCCCCATCCTCGACCACGCGGTCCTGTCAGTCGCTGACATGGTGCCGAAAATCATGACCCAATACGGCCTCGGCGAGCGGCTTCAAATGGAGGAGATCGCCGCCGCCTGGCGTGAAGTGGTGGGAGATTTCATCGCCCGCCAGACCTCGCCCGATAGCATCAGCCGGAATGTGCTCATCGTCCGCGTCCTTCAGCCTACCATTCATCACGCCATGATGATGGAGAAAGGCACCATCATGAGAAAGCTCACCGAGAAGCTGGGAAAGAAGGCCGTCAAAGACATCCGCTTCAAGCACGGCTAAAACTCACGCCGACTCCCGAAGCGCGGACGAGATGGGCATCCGCGCAGCACGAATCGCCGGGAGCAAACCACCCACCAGACCGAGCACGGCGGCTCCCACCACCGCCGTCAGCACCAGCGGAGCAGTCACCGCAAAGGCAAAAGTCACCTGGCTGAAAGTCTGAAAATTCATCGTCGCGGCCTGATAGCCATCGAAGGCAAGATAGGCCAGCCCCGCTCCGAGAAGTCCGCCACACAAAGCCAAAGCGAGAGATTCCGTGAGCACGGAGATCACCACTGGACCCGCACCAAAACCCAAGGCCCGTAAAGTCGCGATCTCTCGCGTGCGCGCCGAGACCGCACTGTACATCGTGTTTAAATCTCCGAACAAAGCGCCCAGTGCCATCATCGCCGCAATAAACACGCCAATGGTCGTGATGAAATCCGTCGTGGACGTGGATTGCTCGGCGTAGTGGTCAGACAGACGCGCGACTTTGACTTTGAGCTGAGGATTGGTGGTGAGCGCATCCTTAAACTCGTCGTAGGCCTCTGCCGATGTCAGCTTGGCATAGACGGACTGATAGCCCTCGGGTCGATTGTAAGCCGGCTGGAGCACCGCCGCATCGGTCCAGATTTCGGATTCAGCCAGGCCACCACCTGCGGTGAAGATACCCACGATGTTCCAGGTGTTCATCCCGATCTTGATGCTCTGCCCCACATCGAGTCCGGAGAAGGCACGCGCCGCCCCGGCACCCACGATCACCTCGTTTTTCCCCAGCTCAAACTTCCGCCCCTGCACCATGGCGATTTCACTCCTCACATCAAAAGCCGCCACCCCGACGCCTCGGAGCGGAACGTTCGAGCTCGTGCCCGTGCTCCGCTTCGGCAGATCAATGATGACAAACAATTCATTCGACGCCATGACCCCATTCGCACCTCGTGCGATTCCCGGTGCATCGCTGATCACGCGCGTTTCTTCACGGGTGAAATTGCTCGTCATTTCACTGTCCGCACCGCTGCGGAGAATGATGGCCGTATCCGGCGCACCTGAGGCCGTCATCGCACTGCGGAAACCCTGCGCGATGGCGAGCACACCCACCAAAACCGCCGCCACACCCGCAATGCCCACGGCAGCAGAAACGGCAGCTCCTTTCCGCTCAGGAAGGCTGCGGAGATTGAAGAGCGCTACGGCAAAGACTTGAGTCAACCAGTTCATGATCGCAGTTGATTCGGGTTAGCCATTGCGCCGCAGAGCCTCCGCCGTCCGCAGTCTCACCGCCGCCAGGGCCGGCATCGCACCCGAAATGATTCCGAGCGCGATCACCATGACAAAGCCAATGATCAAAGCCTGATCCGGCACATAAAAAACCGGCAGCAGGGCAGGCGCAGGATTCCCCGCTTGCAAAAGTCCCCACGCCAAACCCAGCCCCACCAGACCACCCAGCATCGCAATCACGCAGGACTCCGCCAGGACCAGCACCAGAATGAGTCCATTGGTGAACCCCATGGCCTTCAGGACGCCCAACTCCTCCGTGCGCTCACGCACCGACTGACTCATCGTATTGCCCGCAACCAGCAGAATGGTGAAAAACACCGCACTCAAAACCGCAATCATGATCGCGCCGATGTCGCCAATCTGCTGGGCAAACCCAGCCGCAAAAGCCCCCTCAGGCTCAGCCTTGGTTTCAAACGGCGAGTTTGCAAACTCCGCATCGATCTTCGCCGCCACCGCTCCCGCCTCATCCGCATTTTGCACCCTCACCGTGTACCAGCCCACTTCCCCCTTCCCCTTTGTGCGTGATTCATCAAAGAAGTCGTAGCGGAAATACAGCCCGCTCGTGTCCGCCCCTTTTTTGGAGGTGTCAAAGATCCCGCACACCTCAAAGTCCCACACACTCTCGCCCTCAGGCTCACCCCAGATCGGAGAGGTCAGCGGAATCCGATCTCCCACCTTCCATTGAAAACGATCCGCCAGCGCCCGCCCGATGATGACTCCATTCCGTGTCTTTCCCCATTTCTCTTTCGCCTCAGGTGAAAGCGTGAACTCCGGAAACAAATCGTAAAACTTCTCCGGCTCCACCGGCATGTTGGCAAAGAAGTTTTTCGGCTCCTGATAAATGCCCCCGAACCACGTCATGTGAACCACGGCATCGATGCCTGCTAAGCCCGCCAGACGCTGCGCATAGCTCACCGGAAGCGTTTGGATCAGCGAGACCTTGTGCCGCACGATCAGTCGATCCGCATCGGCAATGCGAACACCCGCCGTGAAGGCTTCCTTGATCGCAAAAAGAAAAGCGAGGAGCAGGAACGCCACAAAGATGGACAAAACGGTCAGCGTCGTGCGCAGCTTCTTCCGCTTCAGATTGCTCCAGATGAGTCCGAGGTATTTCATTCCGGTTGCGCAGTGGAGAGCTGTCCTTTGTCGAGATGCACCGTGCGCGTCGCCCTCGCGGAAGCATGCGGATCATGCGTGACCATGATGATCGTCTTCCCCTGCTCTTGATTCAGCGTTTGAAGCAGCGTGAGGATCTCATCACCCGACTTCCGGTCCAGATCTCCCGTCGGCTCATCGCACAGAAGAATCGTCGGGTCCGTCACGATCGCCCTTGCGATCCCCACCCGCTGCTGCTCGCCCCCGGAGAGCGTCCGCGGGTAATGCTTCAGCCGGTGAGAGAGCCCCACCACTTTCAGAGCCGTCTCCGCATGTTCACGCCGCTGCGCCTTGTTCAGATGCGTGAGCAAAAGCGGCAGCTCCACATTTCGCAGCGCCGTCAGCACCGGCATCAGATTGTAAAACTGAAACACAAAACCCACATGCCTCGCCCGCCAGGCCGCCAGCGCACGCTCCGAGAGCTGATCCACCCGATCATCCCCGATGCTCACACTTCCCTTCGTCGGCCGGTCCAGGCCACCGATCAGATTCAGTAAGGTTGACTTGCCCGAGCCCGACGGTCCCATCAATGCGAGGAATTCACCCTTCGCGACGGTCAAATTCAGGCCGGACAGAACAGGCACATCTTCCGACCCCCGATGAAAGGTCTTCGTGACATCTTTGATTTGAACAAGTGACGACATAAAATCAGGGATCAACTTTCACAGAATCCCCCTCCTTGAGTCCCGGAGGCGGATTGAGGAGCACAGACTCACCAAGAGTGAGGCCCGACGCAATACTCAGTTCATCCCCTTCAGCCGGGCCGGCCGTGATCGCGCGGCGCTCCACCCGCTCATTCTTCACCACCCACACGATGGATCGCTCCCCCGCTTTTTGCACCGCCTTAGCCGGGATCATCAGTCTCCGCACCGGCGCACTCACCGGTGCCGTGGGCGACACCGCCGCCGTCTGGAACGCCACCTTCACCCCCATCTCCGGAAAGATTCGCGCGTCCGGTTGATCAAATCCGATCCGCACCTTCACCGTCGCCTTCTGACGGTCAGCCGTGGGAATGATCGCGATCACCTTGCACGGGATCCTCCAGTCCGAGTACGCATCCAGCGTCGCCTCAGCCGGCAGCCCTGGCTTCACTCGGTTGATGTAGCTCTCATTCACATCCACCTCGATCTCCAGAGAGCTCATGTCCACCACCGTGCCGATCCCCGTCCGCGTGAAGCCACCCGATGACATCGGCGAGATGATCTCACCCGGCTGCGCATCCTTCGTCGTGATCACCCCCGCAAAAGGCGCACAGATCACCATGTCCGCCACTTGTTGCTTCCAGTCATCCACCTGTCGCGCCGCCACCTCGATGTCCGCACTCAGACGCTCGATCCGAGCCTCAAACTCCGTCACCGAAGACTCCGCCCGTGATTTATCCGACTGACTCACCGCATTGCTATCCCGCAGCTCCTGAAACCTCACCCACTCCTTCCGCGCAAAATCCAAAGAAGGCACTAGCTCATTCTTCATCTTCCGCGCCGACTCCACCCTCGCCTCCGCCAGCCGCAGGCCCGCCTTCACGTTCGAGTCATCCAGCCGGGCCAGCACCTGACCTTCCTCCACCTTCATCCCCTCCTCGATCAGGACCTCCGTCACCTTCCCCATCACCTTCGAGGACACCGTCGCCGCGCGCCGCGCCTTCACATAACCCGAGGCATTCAGCACCGTCTGCGGCCCCTGCGCATTCGCCGCGCCCGACACCCCCTCACGCACCTTCGCCGTCTGCACCTTCACTCGCGGAGCCCGCGTCATGAACCACGCCACCCCGCCCCCCACCGCCAGCAGGAGCAAAAAAAACATCAGCCACGGAAACCCCGATCCCCTCACCGCCTGGGAGCGATCAATCTTCAAGCTATCCAGCGCACCACCTTCCGAACTCATGCTGCCTCCAGAACGACACCCAGCCCCCCGGCGCAAGCAAATTCCCGAAAAATCCGACCCCGACCTGCATCCCACCCCAACCAAGATGACCCCTGCCCTGACTGAACCCCATCTCAACATTCGGCTGCCCCGATTCTGTTGCCATCATCTCCCCGATTGCAGGGGAAGAGGGAAGATGCCTTGCCACTTTTGAAGACCCTCGCCGCAGGATCGAATCCGCCACAAAGCCGCACCGCCGAGATCCAAAAGCCGAAACCCGGCACGATCTGACCCCACGCCGTCGAAGAATCGGCCCAAAGCTCTCCCCAAGGAGTCGGCTCAAGCCACCTCGACCGCAACTCGTCCAACAACGGTTATCCTTGCGGCTTCGCGCAATGATAACCATGTCCGTTAGGCGTTTTCATGGATTCGGAGAAGACGCCGAGCAATAAAGGAACCTATGACGCCGACGATAAAGGCAGGAATGAAACCAAACAACCCGAGCCAATAGAGAGGTTTGATGATGTAATCGAAGAGAGAGAAATCGCGGTAAACGAACATCGAAGTAACGGAGCCAGACAAGACGCCGATGAGGAAAACGGAAATCGCAAAAAGTCCAGCGAGGAAAGAATAACGGGCGCAACGTGCCCCCCAACGCGGGGCGGCCCACCAGCCAAAAGCGAACATACAACCAAAAGCAACCACCGCCTGGATAGGGTAGGCAAATGCCAATCGTGTGCCATCGTGGACGCCCGCAACGAGAACGCAAATGCCGATAAGCAAAGGAACTGATAAGGCGAGGCTCCAAGCAATCGCTCGCCGAAATATGATGCCTTGCGGGTTCATTGGGAGTGCGCGCGAAATACGCCTAGACTTTATGGCTGCGGCCCGACTTGCTTTGGCAGGTCGGAAGCGCGGCTCGTTTGATTGAAAAAGGCGTGGTGTGCTGGCTGCATGGGATTCGCGGGCTGCTTCGTGAGAAGCCTATCCGCATGTTCAGGGAAGGACGCGAAGTCCTTGCCGGATGAACGGAGTAGAGAGCAACCATCACACCACATGAATGAAGACAATACGCAAAGAAGTACTGTATTTGGGCCTTGATGTCCATGCCGAAAACATTGCCGTCGCCATCGCCGATGGCGGGTCGCGACGGAGAAGTCAGGAACTATGGAGAGATCCCCAACACCTTTCACAGCGTCGACAAGCTCATGCGCAAGCTGGGCCATCCAGACAATGGGAGAATGTCTGGCATCTTTCCTTTCCAACACTGCGCGAGGCCCGCACGGC
>CAMBPV010000188.1 GCA_945869695.1 Prosthecobacter debontii | reverse complement strand
GGAAAGCAGTGGAAGGCGTGGTCGCGGACGCGGGCTCGTGGATCTTTGAGCACGGGAACGAGGCTGATGCCGTCGATGGGTTGGGGGCCGGCGGGTGCGGGGAGGCGGGCGAGTTCAGCGAGCGTGGGGAAGATGTCCACGGACTCGGTAAGTTGGCGGGTGCTGGTATTTGGTTTGGTGATGCCGGGGGCACTGATGAGAACGGGGATGCGGTTGGCTTGCTCGTAGTTGGTGTGTTTGGTCCAGATGCCGTGATCGCCGAGATGAAAGCCGTGATCGCCCCAGAAAACGATGATGGTGTTTTCAGCGAGTTCGAGACGATCCAGTTCATCGATCACTCTGCCGATTTGGGCATCGACGAAGCTTGTGGCTGCATAGTAGCCATGGATGAGCTTTTGCGTTGTCGCAGGCATGTAGGCATCGATCTCACCACCGCGCTTGTGGGCGACTTGGGGTGAGCCTGCCGGATGTTCTTCAAAGGTGGGCATCGGCAGCTTCTGTGGATCGTGCATGTCCCAGTATTTTTTGGGTGCGGAGAATGGCAGATGCGGACGCACAAAACCTGCAGCGATGAAAAACGGCGTGCTGTCTTGCTCGCGGCGTTGTTGGGCTGCTTGCAGGCGCTTCATCGTCTCCGCCGCGACTCGACCGTCAGCGTAGTCTTCGTCTTTGACGTCGGGCGATTCAAAGGCGGCACCACGCGGCAAGGATTTGATTTGATCGAGCCTCTGATTGGTGAACAGCGCCTCTTCACGCGTGAGCTGGACACCTTCCGTGCCGTCGAGGTCGAGGTATTCGATCACCTTGTCTTTGCATGGCGGCACGCTGAAGGAAGATGGATCCCCCTCATTGCCATGACCGACATGGAAGATCTTGCCGACGGACTCAGTGCGATACCCACCATGCTTGGCAAAGTGCTGAGGTAGGGTCACTGCATCCGGTAGGAGCTGGCGCATTGAGCTGCCCAGCCCATACAATCCGGTCGAGGTGGAATGCGAGCCAAGCATCAGCGTGAAGCGCGACGGCGCACACACCGCTTGATTGCAGTAAGCCAAATCGAATCGCATCCCCCGCGCTGCAAGCCGGTCGATGTTGGGGGTCTTGGCTGCGGCATCGCCATAACAACCGAGCGTAGGCTTCAGGTCATCAACAAGGATGAGTAACACATTGGGCCGCTCTGCCTGAGCCAAGTGCAGAGGGAGGAGTGCAAACAGAAGCAACAGGCGTGACCTGATAGAGAGAACGCGAAGCCACGAACTTCATTTCGCCGTGAGTCCCCATGTGGCCATCCAATAGGCACACGAGATGAGAGGGTCAGCCCAACTCCTTTGCCGCAGCAGCAGCTTTCTTGGCTTTGCGATTCTTTTTGGCTTTACCGTTTGCACGGGTGGCATCTTCGCCATCGCCCTTCTTGCCCTTGGAAGAAGCGGCCGGAACATTGGTCGTGGGGAAGTGCTTGGCCAGTTCGGCTTTGAGGGCGGCGTGCTCGGGTTTAGCAGCGAGATTGATCCACTCGTATTCGTCGTTGCTGTGATCGTAGAGTTCTTCGCCGCCATCCGCATAGCGGATGTAGCGCCAGCGCTCGGTGCGGACGGCGTGGTTGTTTTGGCCGAAGGTGGTGACGCCGACGCCTGTCCACGCTGCGGCCGGGTCGGCGAGTAGGGGCTTGATGTTATCGCCTTCGAGCCAGGCAGGTTTTGGCAAGGCGCTGAGGTCGCAGAGAGTTGGATAGACGCTCATAAAATCAACAGGACTTTTGCAGATACCGCCGGGCTTGGTCACACCGGGGACGACCCAGATGAAGGGTGCACGCGTGGCTTCTTCCCAGAGGGCGAACTTCCGCCAGTGTTCCTTCTCACCGAGATGCCAGCCGTGGTCGCCCCAGAAGACGATGAGGGTGCTGCCTTTGGCGGGTGACTTGTCATACGCATCGAGCACACGGCCGATCTGGCCATCGAGATACGAGATGGCGGCGAGGTAGGCCTGCACGGCTTCTTTCCAGCGACCGGAGGCAAGCACAGCGGCGTGATCGCCCGATGGCTTGGCCATTTTCACGCCTGCGGGTGGGATGTCGGAGAGATCACCCTCTTTGGTGGGCGGCAGTTGGATTTCGGCCAGCGGATGCATGTCATAGTATTTCTGCGGCACGTTCCAGGGCATGTGCGGCTTGTGAAAACCAAGCGTGAGGAAGAAGGGCTTCTCGTGGGTCTTGCCGAGCTCAGAGATGCCGAAATCCGCGATGCCTGTGTCTGAAACGGCTTCGTCTCCGCCTTCGACGATGGGACCAAAAGCGATTCCGCCGATGCTGCGGTCATCGACTTTGCCTTTGATGCTGCTCTCATTCTTAACGGTGGTCCATTGCTCCGGCCAGCCAAGTCCACCATGCCAGAGCTTGCCGGTGCCGAGCGTGTCATAACCTGCGTTCTTGAACTGCATGACAAGTGAGACATCGGGCTTGAGGACCTCCGCGAAAGGATTGTTATTGTCGTAGATGCCGGTCGTGCCGGGGCGCTTGCCACTGAGCAACGCTGCTCGTGAGGGATTGCAAACGGGAGCTGCACATTGGGCATTGGTAAAACTGACACCCATGGCAGCAAGCCGGTCGATGTTCGGAGTTTTCGTCTGTTGGTTGCGTCCGAAATGACCGATCCAGTGGTTGAGATCGTCCACGGCGATGAAGAGGACGTTGGGGCGCTGCTCCGCAGCGACTGACGAAACCAAGACGAGGAATGACGAAAGGAGGGCGAGCAGGTGCTTCATAGGCGTGGGAACGTGAGAATTGGCAGATGATTTCAAAGGGATTGATCGCGGGCTATTCGGCCTTCTTCTTTTTGGCTTTCTTCGCGGCCTCTCTGTCGATCAGCGTGACGGGTTCACCTTGAAAAAGCGGCTTGCCAAAGACGGGTTGGGTGTCGCCTTGCTGTTTCATCCAGGCATCGAGGTCGCTACGCATTTTGGCGAGTCGTTCGGCTTGCTTGGGATCGGTGGCGAGATTGCGGAGTTCGTTAGGGTCGGTGGTGAGGTCGTAGAGTTCTTCGGCAGGGCGTGTGGTGAAGCGCTTCACGGTGGCCGCGGCGGCGGGATCTTTTTCAGCAGCGGTGAGCCACGTCTTCCAGTAAACGAGACCGCTGGGGCCGGTAGAGCGGGTGATGTGACTGTGATGCTGGAACTCGGGATGAAGATTGCGGAGGTATTTCCAGTCGCGAGTGCGGACGCTGCGGATGGGATAGACGTTGAAGTCGCCGTCACCGGTGTGGGTGGTGAAGATACGTTCGCGATGCGTGGCGGTGGTGCCGCGCAGGATTCCAGCGAAGGATTGGCCGTCGATACCAGCAGGAACCTCGCCGCCACCAAGTTCGATGAAGGTGGGCAGCAAGTCGGGCCAGGAGACCATGGCATCGGTGGACGTGGCCGGTTTTAGGGTGCCGGGCCAGGTGATGATGAGCGGGACGCGGATGCCAGCGTCGTAGAGGTTCCATTTGCCAAAGGGCCACTGGCCGCCGTGATCGGAGGTGTAAATGAAGAGGGTGTCGCCGGTGACTTTTTCACGAGCGAGCGCACGGACCTCACCGAGCAGCGTATCGGACTTGGTGATGTCGGTGAGATAGCTCGCACGCTGTTCACGCGTCACGGCGGTGTCCACATGCGTGGGCGGAATGTTGACCTTCGCCGGATCGTAGCTGCGCTCATCACTCCACGGCACATGCGGATGGCGGGTGCCGATGAAAAGGCAGAGCGGTTTGGCGGATTTGCGCTCATTGAGAAACTTTGCCACTTCGGCCTTGTCAGAAATGCCCACTGTTGGCCCGATAACGACATCGAAGTCGTAGAACTTGGCCCAACTGTTGTGAGCGACCTTGCCGATGACGACGACTTCATAGCCGATGCGCCGGAGCACGGTAGGCAGCGAGGGCACCTCAGGTCGCTTCCCCTGATGATTGGCCTCTGCGCCGTTCCGCGCTGACCAAAGACCCGTGAGCATCGCTGTGCGGCTGGGTCCACAGGAGGGTGAGGCGACAAAAGCATGTGTGAACTTCAGTCCGTCTGCAGCCAGCTTCGCCATGTTTGGCGTGCGGACTTCGGTGGAGCCATAGGCCCGGGAGTCGAGCTGGCTGTGGTCGTCGGAGATGAAGACCACGATATTCGGCTGAGCCGAAAAAGCCGAATGCAGTAGGGCAAAGGTCGAAAAGAACGCGAGTAGGCACTTCATGCTGCGCCGTAAACGCTGCCGAAGTCCGCCACTTCCAATTTATCACAAAAAGCGACTCTTCTCCTTGCTGCTTTGGCCCACTTTGTGCCGTAAGATCGGAAGTCAGCCCCTCGTTGCCCTACCTGCCCCAAAAAACTCTGCCTCATGAATCGACGTCGCTTCCTTCTGCAATCTATCGGCACCACGCTTGCCTTACCTGGACTGCCCTCACTCATGGCAAAATCCGTGGGAGGAAACTCTGCCGTGCAGGCGGCCATCGGTGCGGGTGCAGGGGCAAGACGGTTTGTCGCCGTGGGGAACTTGCTCGGATTTCAGACGAAACAACTTTTCCCGAAAACGGCGGGGCGCAATTACGAAAAGACGACGCTGCTCGAGCCGCTATGGGACAATCGCCATCACATGACAGTGTATCGGGGCCTTGATCATGGCATCAAAGGCGGCCACTTCGCGGTGAACTCATTTCTTTCGGGTGTGCTAAACTCTGAGGCGCAGAACAGGCCCGATGGCAATGTTTCCATCGATCAGTATCTCGCGGACGCAGTGGGCTTTGAGACGCGGTTTCCGTCACTCACCGTGGGATCGGAAGGCGGCATTCATGGCGGCTGCCAGATCGCTTGGACAAAGTCCGGTGTGCGTGTGCCGCCGGTCACGGGACCTGCGCAGTTGTTTGAGAAGCTGTTCATCAGTGATTCCAAAGAGCGGCAAGAGCGGCGCGTGCAAGAGAACCATGTGCAGGCCTCGATTCTTGACTCCGTTTTGGTGGATGCGAATCGACTTTCCAAACAGGTCAACAAGGAGGACAAGGACAAGCTAGACGAATACATGACCTCGGTGCGTGATGTGGAAAAGCGCCTGGAGCTCCGCCAGCGTTGGACGAGTCATCCGAAGCCCAAGGCCCCATTTGAGAAGCCTTCTAACCACAATTTTGTGGAAGACCTTCCTTTGCTTTATGAGCTGATCGCCCTCGCCTTGCAGACGGATTCCACTCGGATCGCGACATTGGAGATTGGTGGTGATTTCATGCCGCAAAACCTTGGTATCAAGAAAGACTATCATGGTCTTTCCCATCACGGCAATGACCCCGAGTCCATCGCCAGCCTGATCGCGCTTGAGAAGTATCAAATTGAGCACTTCGGCAAGTTCGTCACTCGCCTCTCGAAGATGAACGATGGTGAGCGCACTCTGCTGGACTCCACGGCCGTCATTTTCGGCAGTGGCATGGGCGATGCAAACTCCCACAAGAACTCCGATCTGCCCATCATCCTTGCCGGTGGCGGCTACAAGCATGGCGAATTCTGCGAGGTGCCGCGTGAAGGCATCAACAAGGTGCCGCTGTGCAATCTCTTCGTCGATATCGCCCAGAAGATGGGCGTCGAGACGGATTCGTTCGGTAGCAGCACGGGGCGTTTCGCGTGATGAGGGTCGCTTTATTCTTCACGGTCGCCTCCCTAGCCTCTGCCGCCGGAGATAACCCGAAGCTCGTGCAGCAGTTTCTGGGAAAATACTGCATGGAGTGTCACGACGCCGATGTGCAAAAGGGAGATCGTAGTTTCGAAGAGTTTACATTACCCCTCAACTCGACTCAAAGTCTAATCGAAGCTCGCGACATCATCGACCAGCTCACGCTGAAAGAGATGCCGCCAAAGAAGGCGGATCAGCCGAAGGACGACGAGCGGTTAGCGATGATCCGTGCATTGCGCGATGGCAGTGCCACCGCCTTCCGAAAAATACAAAGCACCGGCAGCCGCACGGTGATGCGCCGGCTCTCCAGTCGTGAATATGAGAACTCACTGGCGATTCTTTTTGGCCGCCGTGTCGATACTTTGGGCCTCACTGCTGACTTTCCAAAAGAGAAGACCAGCGAGCACATGGACACCATCGGCAAAACACTGGTGACCTCAGGCTTCCTCGTGGATCAATACTTCCAATCGGCCAATCGCCTGATCGAGACACGACTCGGTAAACCGGCAACGACGCCGAAACAATGGCACTTCAACAGCCACTTTGTGCAATACGAAGAATTAGAGGGCTCACACAAAAGCGCCTTCAATTTCCGTTACCTGAACATCTACGAGCAGCCAAACTCCGACACGCGTCAAGGTGGATACGCTCACATTCAGGACTTCCTGAAAGGAGTGCCCGTCTCCGGTCTCTACGACGTCGAAGTGGAAGCGCAGGCCATGCACCGCGACACCCACTACGACCCCAAGATTTTTGGGATCGACTTCTCGGAACCCTTCATCCTTGGCCTTGTTCCTGGCGATATCACGAAGGGGCACATTCATTATCCGCAGCCCATCGAGCCCACCCTCGCGACCTCCACCTTACCGGACGACAAACCGGCAGTGAAGAAGTTCCGCGTGTGGTTAGAGGCCGGCCAAACTCTGCGCTTCATTTTTCCAAATGGACCCTATGAATCCCGCGCCGCCGTGGTCACCATCAACCAGCGTTACAAGGATGAGTTCAAAGGAGAGATCGGCCGCTCCGGGGTCGGTCGAGCTCACATCCTCCGAGAAGGAAAGTTGCCGCACATCCGCATCAGCGACATCAAGATCAACGGCCCAGCGCCTGAAGAAGGCGGCAGCGCAGAGGAAATCGCGGTTTTCGGCAAAGGCGGATTTCAAGCGGATCACGCACTGGACCAACTCAATGCCTTTGCGGAAAAAGCGTATCGACGTCCCCTTGCCGATGCAGACCGTCAGCCCATCCGCGCGATATATGAAAAGCGAATCGCCGATAAGGCCACCCCGCGGCAGGCCGCGCTTGATGCCCTGAAGTTGATCCTGTGTTCCCCTTCTTTTCTTTACCTCAGTGAGATCACGGAGGAATCAGCCAAAGCGCTCAAGCCCTATGACCTCGCATCTCGGCTCTCCTTTGCTCTGTGGGCAACCCCGCCTGACGAAGCCTTGCTAGCCTCGGCAAAATCCGGCAAAATCACCGAAGACGCCGAGTTGAGAAAACAGGTGGAGCGGATGATCACGGATGGACGCATCAGCGGCTTTGTGAATGGCTTTTTGGATAGTTGGCTGAATTTGCGCGACCTCGGATCCCAGCCTCCACCGCGTGAGACCAGCCTCTCTTACTATGCTGAAGATCTGCCCTCCTCCATGAAGTCTGAGGTGCGCATGTTCTTCAGAGATCTCTTGAAAAACAATGGTTCCGTGGCGCAGTTCATCGATTGCGAGCACACCTTTGTGGACAAGAAACTGGCCAAACTCTACAACGTTCCGGAGCAAAAGACTCTGCGTCTAGCCGATGGCTTTCAGAAAGTAAGCCTCAAGGGCAACAAGCAACGCGGCGGCCTACTGGGCATGGCCGGCGTGTTGACCGTCAGCGCCAATGGAGTGGAAACCACGCCTGTCACACGGGGGGTGTGGGTGAGTGAGAACATCCTCGGCATCGCACCTCCTCCACCGCCTGACGTCGTGCCCGCCATCGACGCCGATGTCAGCGGAGCCACGACTATCCGCGAGCGGCTCGCCAAACACCGGGCCGACAATGCGTGTGCTGAATGCCACCGCAAAATCGATCCGTTAGGTTTCAGCTTGGAAACTTTTGATCCCATTGGCCGCTGGCGCATCACCTATCCCAGACCGAATGGGAACAAATCCGTCGCGCCGAAGAATACCAAAGCGCCCGAGCCCACCCGAGAGAAGGGCAAAGAAAACGAAAAAGGCAAAAGTGAAGCCAAGCCCGCCGTGCCCAAGAAAGAGCAACCTCCCGCGCCGAAGATCGATTCATCGGGTGAGTTCCCATCCGGCGAGACCTACACGGATTTTGCCAGCTTCAAGAAGGTCATCAGCACCACCCGCGAAGACCTCTTTACCCGCCACCTCATCCGCCAGTTTCTCACCTACACCACCGGCCGCCACATGGAACTGGCCGACGACTACGTGATCGATCAGCTCCAAGAAAAGGTAAAACAAGAAGGCCTCGGCCTGAAAACGCTAATGATGGAGTGCCTGATGAGCGAAGTGTTTCGGTCGAGGTGAAGACAAAGCACCTGTGGCTTTAGCCAAGGCTGCTTTCTGGGTCATTCCGCCTTCTTCCTTTTGCCTTTTTCCTTTGCTTTTTCGTCGCCGGGATAGGGCTTCACGTGGGCTCGGGCGGTTTTGAGGTTTTAGAGTTCCGAAGGGCCGGTGCGACCTTGGCGGACGAGTTTCAGGTCGGCCACGCGAAAGGCAGCGTTGCCTTCGTGTTCCCGGAAAAGAGCATCAACATTCTCGTAATGCTCGGGCTCAACCGCCGTTACCACCTCATGCTTCGATTTTCCTTCACCCTTTCATTCTTCTGTTTTCTCAGCCCCCTCTACTCGAACGATAAACCCAACATCATCGTCATCATGGCGGATGACCTGGGCTACGGGGACATCGGCTGCAACGGTGCCACGGCCTTGAAGACACCTCATA
>CAMBPV010000187.1 GCA_945869695.1 Prosthecobacter debontii | reverse complement strand
GACGGCTGGTTCCGCCCCGTCAGCACCCAGACCGGCCCCGACGGTTTCCTCTGGATCATGGACTGGTGCGACAAGTATCCCTGTTATCAAAACGCCAAAGCCAATCCCGAAGGCGTGGATCGTGATCGTGGGCGGATCTGGCGCGTCGTTGTCCAGACCGACCAATCCAAAGCCGCGCGCAGTCAAACCGACCTCAATCTCAAAAAACTCTCCACCGCCGACCTCATGAAGACCCTGGAGCATCCGAACAATTGGATGCGCCGCATGGCGAGGCGGATGCTCATTGAGCAACCCGCGGCGGATACGAGGGAGACGTTGTTGGAAATTGCAAAGAGTGATGCTCCGGTTTCCGTGCGGCTCGAAGCCATCTGGACTTCGTCCGCGATCAACTCCCAAGACTATCGAGCCATCGAGTGGCTTGCCAAGAATGACCCCAATCCTGTGCTGAAAGCATGGGCCGCACGCCTGTTCGGCGAAGGTGGTCATGTGGGGCATTACTGGCTTGATGATTTGGCAGGAGATACCGATCCAAGCGTCAGACTTGCAGTGAGCATTGCGCTCCGTCAGAAGCGTGAAGTCTATCTGACCTCGGATCGAGCTCGTATGTCCTTTGATTCAATGGGAAGGTCAAACGCACCGACGGATCTTGAAACCAAACTGCTCACAGCGGGAGTCCATCCAGATGATAAGGTGTTGCCGCTTGCCATCTGGATGGCGATCGAACCTGTTTTGGGTCAAGGCGCCGAGCGTTGGTTAAGTTGGCTCGCTGACCTTGCCCCCAATACCCAGCCCCTTTCACGCATCCTCTCCCACAAAGCCATGCGGCGGCTCTGCGACACACGGAAGGCGGAGAACCTCAATCTCGCCGTCGATTTCTGCGACAAGATCGCCGCGCACGACATCCTGCTCGCTCATGCACTCGATGGACTCGTTAAAGGTCAGGAAGGTGGCGTGATCAAGCCGGTGAAGGATGTCTCGACTAGCCTCGCGAAGTGGCGTGCCTCAGCGAATGCGGACGTGCGGAAGCACGCTCAGACGCTCGCAGTGCTGTGGGGGGATGAAGTGGCGGTGAAGGAAATGATCGCCGTGTTGCAGGACACTTCGAAGCCGGAAAAGGATCGCATCGCGGTGCTGCAATCCTTGCGGAAAGTGAAGACGGCTGCGGTGAAGGAAGGGCTGAAGCCATTGCTCACCACCCAGACTTCAACCGCGCTCGGCGTGGCGGCGATCCGCGCAGCGACGGATCTCGGGGGCGATGACTTTGTGCTGCCTTTGATCACGCAAGCCGCATCCAAGGACTTCAACGTGCGCAATGCGGCCATCGAGGCGCTCTCGAGCCGCTCAGAATGGACAAGAGTGCTCCTCAAAGGCATCGCCGATGGTTCCGTCCCTTCCGCAGGATTCCCCGCTCCCGTGCGACGGGCCTTGGCCACGAGCAAGGACAAGGGCATCCGTGATCTTGCCTTCCAGGTTCTAGGAGCGTGGCAGGATTCATCGGACGATGTGAAATCCCTCATCGCCGCGAAGAAGCAGGCGTGTTTGACGGGCGAGCCTGATTTGGCCAATGGGAAACTCATCTTCATGGGCACCTGCATGGTCTGTCACGAGTTCCATGGGGGTGGACAAAAAGTGGGGCCGGATTTGATCGGCAGCGGGCGCAGCAATCTCGATGCCATCCTCGCCAACGTCATCGATCCCAACCAGATCATCGGCAATGGCTACGAGAACTTCACCATCAGCACCAAGGACGGTCGCACCCTCGCGGGTCGCGTGGTGGAAGACACGCCGGGGCATGTGAAGCTGCTTGGGGCTGGTGGCGCAGCGCAGGTCGTGCCGCGGGATCAGATCGCCACGCTCACCAACACCAAACAGAGCCTCATGCCGATGGGTTTTGGTGCCTTGCCAGATGCGGCGTTCCGGGATCTCATCTGGTACATCCTCGCTCCGCCAGAAGAGGGCCCGCTCACCGCTGAGAAGAAGGATCTTTTCATCAAAGGAGTCGAGACCGGCGAGCCCGCCAAACCCAAGGGCAACAACAGCCGCGCCATCGACTGGGAAAGCGTCAGCCTGTGGAATCCCGCGTGGAAAGTGAACGCCCCCGACTTCGAGCGCACGCCCATGAAATTGGCCGAGTATCACGGCAAAACGAATGTGCTTCTCATGCATCCCTTTGAGAAAACCAAGCCCGCCAGTTTCGAGCGGAAACTCAAAGTGGAAGCCGGGAAAACGAAGCTCAAGTTCAACGTCGCGGCAGACGATCGTGGCGATTGGTTGGTCAAGGCTTTGGTCAACGGTCAGGTGGTCAAGGAGACACCCGTGGATCACGAAAAACCCCGCTGGAAAACGGTCGAGATCGATCTGTCAAAATACACCGATCAAGAAGTCACCCTCCGACTCGAAGCCCACGCGAGCGGCTGGAATTGGGAGTTCGCGTATTGGAACGGGATCGTGATCGAGTGATCGGCGAAAGCCAGGAATGATGTCTGGCACTTTTCGCGCCCGAAAAAGTGCCGGATTGATTTTTGAATTTGTGATACACTCCCCACATGACGACCTTCGATGCCATCCGCGACGCCGTGCTCCAGATGCCCAAGGGCGACCAGGTGCGCATCCTCACGCTCGTGGCGCTGGAGGTGGCGGACGCGCATCCCGGCATCGACTTTCAAGACAACATCTGCGGGGGTGCCGCGCGCATCATCCGCACGCGCATCCCCGTCTGGCTGCTGGAGTCGCTGCGGCGCGGTGGGAAGACGGACGCGGAGCTGCTGACCGCCTACCCAACCCTGACCGCCGAAGATCTCGCCAATGCATGGAACTATGCGCGGGCACATCAGGAGGAGATGGACCGCGAGATCGCCGCCAACGGAGATGACGCATGACCACCCGGCTCTACTCTAACGAGAACTTCCCGCTGCCAGTGGTCGAAGCCCTGCGGGAGCGCGGGCATGATGTCCTAACGACTCGTGACGCCGGAAGATCCAATGAAGGCATCCCCGATGCCGAAGTGCTCCGCTTTGCCGTCGAAAACAAGCGGGCGGTCATCACGCACAACCGACAGGACTTCATCCGCCTGCATCGCCTGAACCCCGATCACGAAGGGATCATTGTGTGCACCGACAACCCTGATTTCCCCGCTCTCGCCGCCAAGGTTCACGCGCAACTTCAACGGATGGAATCGCTCCAAGGCCAGTTGGTGCGGGTGAATCGTGGGGATTGAAGAAGGCTGCCCGCGTTACTTTCCACACCCATGAAAGGCAAACCGTCTGGTATCTTTTTTCAAGCCGCCTCAACGACTAAGCTGAAACGCGGGCGGGGTGTGCGCGGCGCTTGCGAGTTGAGGAAGACTTCGACGCCCCGCTTGTTGTCTCCAGCGTTTTGTCCTGCCTTGACGCGGCCCCAAGATTTACGAAGTCTCCGGGGTGCTTCCGCTGCTCGGCATACAGGGCGCGACAGGTGGCTTTGAGGTTGTGACCGTGGCGAGCAGACAATGAATCCTTGATGGCCCAGACTTCGGCAAGAACGTCCTGTGTGGATGATGTGTTCATGGTGGTGGCAGCAGGTCTTCGGGTGTGCAAATCGTGGGCAGAGTATAATCCAGAGACGCGATGAGCACACGCAAATCTTCGCGCACATGGGCGTTCGCGATGTGGCGGATGTTCCAGGTCAGAAGGAGGTTCATCTGATGAAACGTCGCCACCCCGATGTGCAGAGCATCACGATCCGCCTTCGCTGGAATCAGTCCTGATGCAAGTATGGCATTCGCAATCGCCTCACACTCCGGTGTGATCGCCAGCATGGGAATCCCCAGCAGCGAATCCAGCCGCCGTCGTGCCGCCGCAGGATCACCACTGGCCGCCTCCTGCTGGGTTACCAGGGATGTGTAAAGCTCGTAGTTCTGGCGGTGATTGTCCCACCAGTCATGCGTGCTGATCTGGTGTCCAGCGTGAACCACCTGCGGCGATGGCCAAGAGGTGAGGTAGCTCGGAATGGTGGTCTCGATGTAAACTCGCATCGCGAAACGTGTCTCTGGCATGCATGACTTCAACTCCGATTCAACTCTGCACTGGCACGGCCCATTGTCGGCTGCGTCCCCCGGTCGTCTGGTGTTGGTTCAGAGGAAGATGCGGGGCATCTTTTTCTGTTCGATTCCCCACTGGCTGCGCAAATCACGGATGAGATGAGCGGCCGCAATCGGGCCTGCGTCCAAACGGCTATAAACATCATCGGCCATGTCGGACTGCTGAGACATCGTGAAGCGAACTAACTTTTGAAATGTGCCACGGCGGAAATTGGACGGCGAGAGCGAAGCGAACGAGAGACGTTACCCGCCGGTGCCACCACCGTTGTGTTAGGCCTGTTCGTCGAGTTGTTTGAGCGATTTACCATCCTTGGATTTCCACGCTGTGAGTCCGTTTGCACTTCCGCCATGAATCACGACTGCAGCAGCAGAAGGGCTAGTAAATTCTGAATCCTTGGTGAAGGAGAGAAGACCGCCCTTCCCAATTAATGTGCCATCGACGATGAGCTGTTTTCGCTGCGCTAACAAATATGGGTATTTCTCGGTAGAGGGGCGTTCCTCTAGAATCGCTGTAGACCCCTTAAAAATTACGAAGCCGTTAGCAGTGCGCTGACCTCTCGCCTCGGCTTCCTTGATGCGGCAGTAGAGCACACCTCCAGGTTGGGCTCTCGCGGCAGGTTGGGCAATCGGGGTAATGATGTCGGATCCGAGGACAGGAAGGAGCTGCCGAATCCGTTCGAAGAACACCTCCATGTCTTCGCGGTCTGACTCTGGAAGGCGTGAACCGCCAGCCTGATTCTGCTCAAGAGTAAACCTGTTGATGGTAGCGGCTTCGCCCAAAAGGCGATTTTCAAGATATCTCACGTGAGCTTTGGTCAGGTTCTCGTCTTTACTGACAAAAACGATAGCCGAAATCCAAAATTCCTTTGCCTTATGTTGTTTGAGGCGGTCGCGAATGACCTCCGCCTCTCCGATGTAAGCGCGGGGTGCGTTGGTAAGCGGATCGGTGCCAATGAGAATATAGACTCCGGCTTTGTCGAGTTCCTCGCGGGCTAGTAGTTCATCTAATTCCGTTCGGGGTGCTGCCACTGCCTTCCCTGTCCAGTTGGAGATTTCGGCAGTGCGGAGGCTCTTCGCGTCTCCTCGTGGAAGGAAGAGTTTGATCGTTGCGGAACTCATTGAGGGATGTTTGCGCCTAACATTTGAGATCATGAACAGATCCGTGGGTTTGTCAGCAACTTTATACCCCACGGAAATGTTGGAAAAATGCGGGGCTGATGGTTCATGAGTGTCGATCTACATCGGTATCATGCGGCAAGGCAACCCAAAGGTTTGGCCTTGATGGATTGGTGGGCTCAAAAGCATGGGTGATTATTCCAAAGGGGGACGACTCGGCAAACCAGTTGGCAACTTTCTTCGAGGTGATTTCCTGTGGTGGTAGCGGCGCGATGGAACCACTGGATCCTTTATTTTGCACCGCGAAAGATCGGAGAACCGCAAAGGAAAGGTCGCTGAAGTTGTTCTGTGGCGTTGAGCGGGGTAATGACGGCTGGCTGCGAAGCCGCGAAGCGAACCCGTCACTCCCAGTGTCGTGGTTGGGGCAGTCGTTTAGACCACGCGGCGGACTGGTTACACTATCACTTTGGCTTTGACGATCTCGGTGACGATCTTGGGATTGGCTTTGCCTTGCGAGAGTTTCATGACTTGGCCGGTGAACCAGTTTAGGGCTTTTTCATTGCCACCGCGCACCTCGGCGACTTTGTCGGGCGCGCTGGCGATGATTTGATCGACCATCGCCTCGAGGGCACCGGTGTCGCTGACTTGCTCGAAGCCTTTGGCCTTGATGATGGCGGCGGGCTCGGTGCCGGTGCTGAACATCTCGGAGAAGACTTCCTTGGCTTGATTGCCGCTGATTTTGCCACTCTCCAAAGCTGTCAGGAGGGCCGATAGAGACTCGGGTTTCACGGGGCAATCCTCGATGGAAAGGCTGCCTTCATTCAAGACGCCGAGGAGGTCGTTGATGACCCAGTTGGCCACTTTTTTGGCGGGCACTTTTGGGTCAGCGCCGACGGCTTTTTCAAAGTATTCCGCCAGAGCTTTTTCGCTGGCGAGGACTCCGGCGTCGTAGGGGCTGCAACCGAAGTCGCGTTCGAATCGATCGCGCTTCTGGTGCGGGAGCTCGGGGACTTGGGGTCTGACTTTTTCGATCAGGTCGGCGGTGTTGACGGGGAGCAGATCGGGGTCGGGGAGGTAGCGGTAGTCGTGCGCGTCTTCCTTCGTCCGCATGAGAGCGGTCTCGCCGAGGTCATCATCCCAACGGCGGGTGGACTGAATGAGTTTTTCACCCCGGTTCAGGCAGTCGATCTGGCGCTGGGTCTCGGACTTGATGGCGCGGCGGATGGCGCTCATGGAGTTCAGGTTCTTGAGCTCGATCTTGGCTCCGAGTTCTTTTTGACCTTCGGGCCGGACGGAAATGTTCACGTCGCAGCGGAGCTGGCCTTTTTCCATGTCGGCATCGCTGACGCCGCCGTAGATGAGGATCTGGCGGAGGGAGGTGAGGTAGGCAAAGGCTTCCTCGGCGCTGTCGATATCGGGCTCACTGACGATCTCCATGAGCGGTGTGCCGGCGCGATTGAAGTCGATGGTGGTGAAGCGCTCGTGGTGGGTGCTTTTGGCCACGTCTTCTTCCAAATGGATGCGGGTGAGCTTCACGACCTTGCCGGGATTGGCGATGCTCTTCTGGGCATCCTTCGGGTAGGCCAGATCATAAAGAGGGACGCCTCCGCCGAGGCAGAGCGGCAGATCAAACTGGGTGATCTGGTAGTTCTTCGGCATGTCGGGGTAGAAGTAGTTCTTCCGATCCCACTTCACCACGGGTGGCGTGGTGCAGTTCAGCATGATGCCGGTGAGGATGGTCTTTTCGATGGCCAGGCGATTGAGGACGGGGAGGGCTCCTGGGAGGCCGAGGCAGGTGGGGCAGGTGAGGGTATTGGGCTCTGCACCGTATTCAGCGGCACAGGCGCAGAACATTTTACTGCGGGTGTTGAGCTGGGCGTGGACTTCGAGTCCGATGGTAACGATGTAGTTTGGCATGGCCGGTGAGACTCCAAACTCCAAATCCCGGAGTACTTCAAGTGTGATTTCCTCTGAGCCGCGTCTGGACAGCCCGCCAAGCTCGGCATTTGACCCCGCTGATTTCCTCGCCAATTGAATGGTTCACAAACCCTCCTTCACGTCTTGTCTGACTCCGCCAAAACTTCCTCGGCCCCGCACACCACGCGCGCGGTCTTCCGCACCATCCCGATCCGGGAACTGACCGCCGACCCTTTGCTCGATCTCTCGAAGCAAATGAAGCTCTCGCTCTCCAAAGCGGACATGCTGGCGGTGCAGGAAATTTTTGTCGCCGAGGGCCGTGATCCCACGGACGTGGAGCTCGAGGTCATCGCGCAGACCTGGAGTGAGCATTGCAAGCACCGCATCTTCAACGCCAAGATCTACCACACGGTGGACGGCAAGCAGGAAGTGGTGGACAGCCTTTTCAAAACGTACATCCGCAGCGTGACGGAGGAGATCATGAAGCAGAAGCCGGACTTCGTGCTCAGTGCCTTTGTGGACAACGCCGGTTTTGTGAAGCTCGATGCCGACAAGGCCGTGTGCTTGAAAGTGGAGACGCACAATCACCCCAGCGCCATCGAGCCCTACGCGGGAGCCAACACGGGTCTCGGCGGCGTGATCCGTGACATTCTCGGCGCCGGAAAAGGAGCCAAGCCCGTGGCATCGCTGGATGTCTTTTGTTTTGGCCCACCTGATACGAAACAGGAAGATCTGAAAGCCAAAGACGTGATTCATCCGCTGGGCGTGATGCGCGGTGTGGTGCGCGGCGTTCGTGACTACGGTAACCGCATGGGCATCCCGACGGTGAATGGAGCCATCCAATTTGATGACACCTTCATTTACAATCCGCTCGTGTTCTGCGGCACGGCGGGGGTCATCCCGATCAAGGACATCGACAAGGAAGTGAAGCCCGGGCACCTGCTCATCGCAGCGGGCGGACGCACGGGAAAAGACGGACTCAAAGGCGCGACGTTCAGCTCAGCCTCCCTGACGACGGACTCCCATGAGGAAGACCAAACGGCGGTGCAGATCGGCAATCCGATCGAGGAGAAAAAGGTGGCTGACTTTGTTCTGGCCGCGCGTGAGGCGGGCCTGATCGAGTTCATCACCGACTGCGGAGCGGGCGGATTTTCCAGCGCTGCGGGCGAGATGCTCAGCGAGGTGGGCGGAGAAGTTTGGCTGGAAAACTGTCCGCTCAAAGTGCCAGACCTCGAGAGCTGGCAGGTCTTCATTTCCGAGTCCCAGGAGCGCATGGTCATGGCCATCGAGGAAAAGAATCTGCCTGCGCTGCAAAAGCTGGCAGACACTTATCAAAGTGAGATTTTCATCCTCGCGAAAGCCGATGGCCTGAAGCGTCTGAAAGTGATGCATCACGGCGAGACCGTGTGTGATCTGCATGTGGATAAGCTGCATGGCGCCCCCCGCCGCGAGATGCGTGCGCAGTGGCGTCAGCCCGCCAGCACCCAGCCCGCCGTCGCGTTACGGCCGGAGTCCTGGACGCAATCCCTGAAAGCGTTGCTGTCTGATTTTGCCATCGTCTCGCGTGAGCCGATCATCCGTGAGTACGATCATGAAGTGCAGGGCAACAC
>CAMBPV010000186.1 GCA_945869695.1 Prosthecobacter debontii | reverse complement strand
CACCTGGTTCATCTCGGCGAGAAACTTGTCGCGCCGCGTGGTCTTTTTCTTCCGCGCGTACTCCTGTTGGGCAAAGCTCAGTTGTCGTTCCATGCCTGTGAACTTACCCCACCGCGCAACTTCTTTTTGCTCCTGACTGTCGCGCCGATTAAATCAGCGTTTCCTTAAATTAAATTTCTTAGTGGCTGCACCAGTAGCCGTCTCCCTCAATGAATTTTTACACCTGTTTGACCACTTTTGTGCTCGGCCTCCTCGGAGTAGGCCAGTTGCATGGGTATTTGGTCTCGGGTAAGGTGCCCACCAACTTTAATGATACGCCGAAGGTTTTGAGGGACATCGTGCGAAGCGCACGACCGTGAATACGCTCGAAAAGTCGTGGAAGCGGCGATCTATGCGAACGCAACTGGCCATTATGCGGTGATTGAAGGTAACTTGACCCGGACCGTCGAAAGATTGACCAACCGCGTCGCCAGAGATCATTTCGATATGCACCCGGTTCATGTTTCCGTGTTGGGGCTCACTGATTTTGAGGTGTTGAGAGCTCAGCGCTTCCTTGAGCTCCGGGGCACTGATCTGCACCTGTTGGACGAGCCCAACGATTCGGCTGAATCTTCGTCTGCTTCGATTTCTACCCTTGTGCCTCGGAACCGCCGCATCGCGGTGAGCCGAGCATTGAAGCCACGATTGGAAGTTTCGCAGGTTGGTTTTGCATCCTTTCCCGGCTTTAGCAGGAGCTAGAGGGCCTGAAGAAGTCGGTCGAGTTCAGTCTCGAACATCGGGATGTCTTGAGCCGGAGGCTGATATCCCGCGTAGGGAGCTTTCATTCCGAGACGTCCGTTTGGATCCACATACCAAACCACGATCTGTCCATCACTGAACGTGGCTTTCCCGCTCGCAATGGTTCCTTCGAGTGCTGCCGGGTCCACATTGACCGTTACCTTCCCGCCCGTCGGTGTTCCCGCGTCAGCGCTCGGCGATGTCCAGTCATCCGCGGACGGAGGTGGTTCAGGAGTAACCGGCTCGGGTAGAGGCTCTGGTTTTGGCTTTTCCTTGATTCGGACGCCGATATCCATCAAGAGCATGCGCGCCTCAAGGTAGGTGATGGTGATTCCAAATTCTGATTTCAGTCGTTGCTGGACTTCGTTCAGATTCGCTCCTTCCTCGGTCCATGTGCCGACGAGCTCGATTTGCGCTTCAGTGAGTTTTGCCATGGCAAGTGCTTATTCGGCTGCGCGTCCGGTCACGATTTTGGCCAATTGATCCGCTTTCGCATTCAATGCTTTTACTTCTTCCAGCGTTAGCATTTTTCCTTCGGGCACATCGACCATCGGCATGAGCTCTTCGAGACCCTTTTTGAGGCGTTTCAAGGGTGCCATTTCGAGCAAATCTGGATGGAGGGTCTCGACACTCATCAAATAGTATTCAGCGATATCACGACGTGCCAATTGGCGGGTGCGCTCAGGCTGGTAGCCATCCTCGACGGATTGGGTGGCGATTTGAAAAGCCCGCAGCCACCCGCCGAGGCTGATCAGGTGGGCGATATCCACATCACGAATTTGGACCATTTCTCCCTCCACGTCAGCTTGGGTCGTGGCCAGTTCGGCTCTCAGGTCCTTCCACTCACCGCGGAGGCTGTGCTCGAAGAGGCTTTGTGTGTGCTTACTCACACGAGCGCCCGCGCCGAGAGCTTTGGCGTGCTTGAGAAGTGCGCGTCCCACATCTTCCATGGCCTCCACTTTTTCGCATTGAACCACGAGGAAACCATCGGCGATCAGAGCGCCCAAGCTCAGCGCCACCACAACACGATCAGAAGGAGTCTGGTCGGAAATCTTGCGGTGCAGTTTTTCATAAGAGAGCGTCCCCAGAGAATCCAGCATTTCGAAAAGCTTGCCAATGGAGGGCGTCGTGAATTCATTCACGCCAAACTCTTCCCTCAGATGTTCGTCGCCGATGAGATCCTCTGGGATGATCGGTCTCCTGACCTCTTCCTTGACTGGAATAGCAGGTTTGGGAGCTTGCGACCATAGTTCCTCGGGGGAAAACGAAGCGAGCAGGATGACAGCGACGAGGGGATGAGTAGCGGACATTTGCATGTAAACGGGGGAGAATGGCTCATCATGGCGGCAATGCCAGATAATTCCAGCGGTAGTGTCGACGACCTAATTGAAAGTCGACCTCTCGAGGGGCCGTTCCAGTGAGCATCTCATGAATTCTTTTTCCCTCCGCATTTTCGTCACTTCTTTGATTTTTTCTTCGGCGGCTGTTGCGGACTGGCCTCAGTGGCGCGGACCGAATCGAGATGGCGTCTCCACTGATAAGACGCCCATCGCAGAGGTGCTCCCGGAGAGTGGGCTCAAAAAGGTCTGGGAAAGTGAATTCATTCCCAGTGATCATTACGGTGGCCACGGAAGCCCGGTCGTTGCCGGTGAGCAGGTTTTTTTGTCCGTGGTTTGGCATGAAAGAGTCCCTTCTGAAAAACGCGAGATCGACTCCGAGGTCATGCAGCAGCTCAATTATCGTGGAACCTCTCCTGAACTCGCCAAGAAGTTGGAGACCGACCGCTTGGCCTTGAGCCCTCGGCTTCGGGGAGATAAGTTGGAGGAGTGGATCAACGAATGGCGGAAAGCCAACCTGACGCCGAAGGAAGATGTCTCTCTGGGAAGTTGGGTGGCTTCGCGTTTCAAAGCCGGTAAAACCGCCATCGCCCTTGAATGGTTGGATAAATTTTCGAACAAGCAAGGTAAGCCGTTTGCGTCGGCGGATGAGTTTAAAAAGTGGTTGGATGAAGAGGGCTTTCCTGCAGACCTGAAGGAGAAAATGCTGAACATTGTGCCGAACACCATCAAGGTGGCAAAAGACGTGGTCATCTGTCTCGACCTCAACACCGGCAAGACCGTGTGGAAATACGAGGCCGAGGGGACTCCAACGGGGAGGAAATCCTCGAGCACCGCTGCGGTCGTGGATGGCAGAGTTTACGCACTTTGCAGTCGGATGATGCATTGCGTTGATCAGCAAAGCGGAAAGCTCATTTGGAAGAGTGCACTTCCGGGTGAAGGGCCAGGGAGTTCACCTCTCTTCGTGAATGGGTCCATTTTTGTGAATGCAGGCCGCGTGGCGGCCTATTCTGCGGTCGATGGGAAACAAATCTGGGAGCAAAAAGAAGTCCGTGCTGATACCGCCAGCCCTTTACTTTGGAGCCCGCCAACGGCCAAGCCCGTTCTCGTGATCAACACCAACAGCGACCTCACTGGCCTCGATCCCGCGACAGGCGCGATTCGTTGGAAAATCGAAGGTGGCAGCCAGTCCACTCCCATCACTTCGGGTGACTGGCTCGTTGTCTACAGCGGCACGAAGGACGTCGGGCTGCGGGCCTACAAACATCAGGCGGAAGGTCCGCCCAAAACTGCGTGGTCTCATTTCTGGGTCACGATGAGATATTCCGGATCGCCCCTGATTCATGACGGCAGTGTTTACCTCATGTGCGGGGGGAAGCATCAATGTGTCGATCTTGCTTCCGGGGAGGTGAAGTGGAAGCAGGATGCCAACAGCACCATCACCTCACCACTCCTCGCAGATGGGAAGATTTTAGTGTTGGAAAACAATGGCAGCCATCTCGCCATCCTGAAAGCCGCCCCCGCCGCCTACCAGCAGCTCGCACGTGCAAAGGTCGAGGGAATGGGTTGTACCTCGCCTGCGCTCTCAAATGGGCGTTTGATCGTGCGTCAAAAGGACAAGCTGGCTTGTTTTGATCTGCGGCCTGAGAAATAGAAATGTGGTTGACCCCAGGGAGAACTCGGGTACTCTACCTGCCCTCACGCCCCGGTGGATGAAAACACCCCACCGGCCCACGTGCCACGCCCCATTATGAAACCAGACTTCCATCCTACCGTTCACGAAACTACGATCACCTGCACCTGCGGGGCGGTGTATCACACATCCTCCACCGTTAAGGCCTTGCGCGTCGGCATTTGTGCTGGCTGCCATCCTTTCTTCACCGGTGAACAACGTTTTGTCGATACCGCCGGTCGGGTTGATAAGTTTGCCCAGCGCTACGGTTCGATCCGCGCCCGCCGTGTGGCTCCAAAGCCAGAGGCCGCCGCTTCCGCCTAGCTTTTCAGACCGAATTTCAGTGAACGGTGTTTGTGCCTTCGGGTGCGGCACCGTTTTTCTTTTCCGTCTGACATCCCGCTCCGCCGTTTACCATGGATTACACATCGATCATCGAGACCAAACGCAACCGCTTCGAATTGCTCGAAGCGGTCATGGGTGATCAGGGCTTTTTTGATGACGCGAAAAAGGCGGGAGAGCTCATGCGCGAGCATCGCGGGCTCCAAAAGCTTCTGTCCGATTGGGATGCCTATCAAAAGGCACTGCGTGAGCTGGAGGAAAATCGGGAAATGGTGAAATCGGGTGATGCTGATTTTGCAGAGATGGCAGCGGAAGAAATACCGGTGCTCGAAGCAAAGGTGATCGAATTGGAAGGAAAGATCCAAGTCGCCATCCTGCCTACTGATCCTCTCGAAGGGCGTGATGCCATTGTCGAAATCCGTGCGGGAACGGGTGGAGATGAAGCGGGCTTGTTCGCCGCTGATCTCTTGCGGATGTACACGCGGTATGCCGAGGGCAGGGGATGGAAAGTCGAGTCCATCGAAGGGAACAGCTCAGATGCCGGTGGCCTGAGGGAAGTGATCGTCAAAGTGAGTGGTGAAGATGTGTTCCGCTCCATGCGCTACGAAAGTGGCGTGCACCGCGTGCAGCGCGTGCCTGCGACAGAGGCGCAGGGCCGTATCCACACCTCGACAGCCACCGTGGCGGTGCTGCCGGAAGCCGAGGAAGTGGACGTCCAACTGAAGACCGAAGAGGTCCGAATCGAAGTCTGCCGTTCCTCCGGTGCCGGCGGACAGGGAGTGAACACCACAGACTCCGCTGTGCAGGTCATGCACATTCCCACCGGTCTCATCGTCCGATGCCAGGACGGTCGGAGTCAGATCAAGAACAAGGAGAAAGCGCTGGGCATTCTCCGCTCCCGACTCCTTGAGCGGAAGCAGCAGGAAGAAGCGGCCAAGTATTCCTCGCATCGGCGTAACCTTATTGGCAGCGGTGGACGCGAAGAAAAAATCCGCACTTACAACTACCCGCAAAATCGAGTCACCGATCACCGCATTGAACTGACCCTCTATAACCTTCAGGGCTTCATGGAAGGCAAGTTGGATGAGGTTTTGGACAAGCTTCTAGCGAGTGATCTTCACGAGCGTCTGGTGGAGGCTGGTTTGGCTTGATCTGGAAAGTCGACGTCTCATGAAACCCTTGCTTGAGACTTTAAAAGCTGGCACCGGCTACCTCGAAAAACACGGGGTGGATGAGGCCCGCCTCAACATGGAGCATCTCCTCGCTCATGTTCTTCAGTGCCGTCGGCTTGAGCTCTACTTGCGGTTCAATGAGATGCTGGATGAGGAATGTCTCGCCGCCTTGCGCGGACTGATCAAAAGGCGGGGCGAGGGAGAACCCTTGCAGCATCTGCTGGGCACGGTGGAGTTTTGCGGTCATGAACTCATCTGCGATCACCGCGCGCTCGTTCCAAGGCCTGAGACGGAGCGTTTGGTGGAACTTCTTGGAGAGAGACTAGCTGCCCAGCCACCCTTAAAGGTTTTGGATGTCGGCACGGGCTCTGGATGCATCGGCCTTTCTCTCGCTAGGATGTGGACCACTCCGGGGACTGAATTCACGCTGGTCGATGTCTCCGAGGACGCATTGGAGCTCGCTCGTCTCAATGCCTCACGTCTCGGTCTTGCCGGGCAGTCTGTCCGTTTTATCCGCAGTGATCTCTTTGAAAAAGTGGACGGTCCTTTTGATCTCATCGTCGCCAATTTGCCCTACATTCCCTCCGGTGAGATCGCGTCCCTCAGCATGGAAGTTCGGCGTGATCCTCTCAATGCGCTCGACGGTGGACCCGATGGATTGGTGATCATTGCTCGGCTCTTGACTGAGGCGGGCAAACGTCTTTCGCCGGGTGCTTGGGTCGCGCTCGAGATCGGGCATGATCAAGCTGCCGACGTCGCTGCCCTTTGTGCAGCGGCGGGGTTCGAGCAGATCGAGGCGGTGCGCGATCTCGCGGGCATCGAGCGTTTCGTTTTTGCCCGTCAGTCCGCCGCGTCGAACTGATCCGGCACAGGCGCGTTTACTTTCAGCCAGGACAGGGCGTCTTCACGATTGCTGAGGCTACCTTCGAGTTGGAGATTCTGAATCGCCGTCAAAATACGCCCCAGAGCGGGTCCCGCATGCCAGCCGAGTTGGATCAAATCGCGACCCGAGACCAGGCTCGGAGGAATGAGCGGCTCGGCGGCAAATTCTTGCTGCTTGCGTCGAACATAATCGAAGTTACTCAGATCGCCTTTCGAACCGAGGCAATCCACGCGGTGGAGTTGCATTTCGTCCTCGAAGGTGGGGCGCGCCATGAAACGTTTGAGCTTGGCCGTTCGCATCTTCGGCACATCCTTGAAGATCATGTGGCAGGCTACGGCCTCTACTGTGGGCGCGATGACCTGATTCGAGAACTTCAATCGACGCAGGATTTCCTCGGTCACCAAAGCACCGAGTTTGTCGTGACCATTAAAACGAATCCGCCCCGTTTCATCGACGGTCTGCGTTGCCGGCTTCGAGATGTCATGAAACAAAACCGAGAGCACCAGCGGCAAAGAAACCTCATCGGGAAGCAGGCTCAGCATCAAACGCGTGTGGATGAAAACATCTCCCTCTGGATGAAACTGCGCTGGCTGCTCGCAACCTTGGAGTGCCAAAATCTCAGGCAACACCGCCTCCATCAGACCGCTCTCAACGAGGAGATCAAAACCACGCAGACGATTCGGGTGAAGGAAAATCTTGGTCAATTCATCTCGGATTCTCTCGGCGCTCACGGCCTGAATGCGTGGGGCCATTTCCCTGATCGCTTTCCAGGTCTGAGGCTCCACTTCGAACCCTAGGACAGTGGCAAATCTGACGGCGCGGAGCAGTCGCAGGTGATCTTCCGCGAATCGCTGGTGCGCATCTCCAATGGCTCGGAGCACCCGCGCTTCGAGGTCTGCGCGACCACCGACATAGTCGATGATCTCGCCAGTTAGCGGGTCGAGAAACAATCCATTCACGGTAAAATCGCGCCGCTGAGCATCCTCTTCTGCCGTTGCAAAAGTGACCGTGTCAGGCCGTCGCCCGTCGGAGTAACTTCCGTCTGTCCGGAAAGTCGCCACTTCAAAATGATGCCCTCCCTGGCGGACGATGACGACTCCGAAATGGGCACCCACCGTCAGCGCTCCGGGGAAAAGTCGGATCACCTCCTCCGGGCGCGCACTCGTGGCCACATCGTAGTCTTTCGCCGTCTTGCCGAGCAGGGAGTCCCTGACACATCCGCCTGCCAGGAGCGCGAGGTGCCCTGCCGCCTTGAGCGTTTGAATCACTGAGGTGGCTCCTCCGAGCAGTGCGGGTTCAGATGCTTGATTCATGGGTTCTGAGCCAGATGGATACCAACTTGATGACCAAAGACGACCGGCGTGGGAACCGTGTAAAAGTCACTGTCATCAAAGTGCCACCATTCCGTATCGAGGATGATGAACCCCGCATCAAACATGGCCCGTTGCAGGCAGTGAAGGTTCCGTTTGATCTGGGGCTCGCTCCCTTGGTAAAGGTAGTGAGCCGCAGGTCCGCCCTCATCGTGATACGACGGCATCAGTTGCTCCCGGCCCTTGAGATCGACCACTGTCACATCGACAGCCGTTCCCGAGCAGTGACGCGACCACGCCGACTTGGGGTCCATGAACAGACCGGTGTTTCCGTCTGCTTCCACCAGCAGCACCTGGACCTCAGGGGGACGCCAGGCATCCCAGATCCGAAGGCCCAGTCCTCGCGTTTTCAGGATCTCTTGGGCCTTCCTCAGCTTCAGAGCGGTAGCCGTCTTCACCAGGCAGGGCATGTCAGTCGGATAAATCGGACGTTTCGTTGGATTCTGTGCCGTTCCATAGCGGAGGTCCACCGAGATGGAGGGAATGAAGGTGCGCACATCAATCAGGTCATACTCGGCCGCACGCAGAGCGGCTTCACTCATCACCAGAGCGCTGCGTTTTTCCTCACGTTGGCTCGAGCAGGCGACGAGAAAAAACAGGGGGGCGGCCAAGATTAAGCGCAAAGCAGGGATCATCCGCGCATTTTTCGCTTCCTTTCGGCTGCGTCGCAAGGCAAGTTTCCCGCATCCATGATTCGCTATCAGATCCTCAATGCCCTCATGCACTCTTTGGTCTTCCTCATGGGGGCTGGAATCGGTTCATTCCTGAACGTCGTCATCTATCGGTTACCTCGAGGCATTTCGGTGAACAACCCGCGCCGCTCGTTCTGTCCCACCTGTGAAAAGCAGATCCCTTGGTGGCAAAACATCCCCGTCGTCAGTTGGCTCATGCTCCGTGGGAAATGTGCTGCCTGTGGCTCCAGCATCTCGGCCCGTTATTTGGGGGTCGAGGTTCTTGTGGGCATCCTGTTTTATGCCGCCTTTCTCCAGTTTGGGGGGGCTTGGGAAAAGATCGCGCAGTGGGGACCGCTGGTTCTCTCGCTGTGGATCTTCCTCGCATTGTTGGTTTCCGGGACGTTTATCGACATCGAGCACTTCATCCTCCCGCATGAGATTACCATTGGCGGAGCCATTGTCGGCTGGGCCTGCGCTTATTGGGCGCCTGATCTCGTCGGAGGCGTCAGCCACAGCCAGGGCCTCTTCATTTCCTTCATCAGTTCCATGCT
>CAMBPV010000185.1 GCA_945869695.1 Prosthecobacter debontii | reverse complement strand
AGTTCGACCTGTTCCATCAGCGGGAGGTTGCGGACTTGTTCGAGGAGTTCTGTGTGCATGGCGCCGAATATGGTGTTTTGCGTCTGGCAATGCAAGTTTGGATCAGCGGGTGGTCGGGTGCCAGCGGTAGTGCCCTGTGAGTTTCCAGGTGAACAGTTTATCCTCCATCTTGGGGCCGAATCCGCAATTGTGCATGATCCAAGGGCGATCACCTGACTTTGGTGCGGGCACGACGATGGCGATGTGGGGGCGGTTTCCGCGGACCATACAGGTGATGAGATCGCCCGGTCGGTAGTCTGCTGGATCTCCGGAGATGGGTAAAGAGGCACCGTGGCGGGTTAAGAAGCCTTGAAGATTCGGCACGCGTCGGTGATCGATATGTGGGTCTGGTGCGCTGAGGCCCCAGAGCTTAGGGTAGTCTCCGAAGTTCTTTTTCATGTCTTCGTGGACCAATGGCTGCAAGTCGATGCCGATAGCGCGGTAAGTGCGAATGACCTCATCGGTGCACACTCCAATGGAAGGAGGGACATCGGCGCCAGGATACCTGATGGGCGTGTAGGCCCCATCATAAACCACTTTTAGTTTTGTACGATCCAGCGCGGCATGGATAAATTTGGCCAACTCCGCATCGGAAGAGTCGATTTGAAGTCTAGCCGACTCCACAAGATCTGGCGAAGCGGCTCGCCAAGGGAGAATGGATGCGGCGAGCCAAACTCCAAAAGCAATAGCGGCCAAGATGATTGCGATCGCGAGTTTTCGCATTTTCACGCTCTGGGCCTCTGCTAAAACTTCGGGGAGTGCGACTCCGGCTTCATGTCTTTGTAGACGCCGAAGTCGTGATAAAAGAATCGCTTGGCCACTTTGTACATCCAGTGTTTCTCGGGAATCTCTTCTTCCTCGCGCCATTGGCTGGTGCGGGCGGTCATGGCGGAGACTTCGGCGAGGGCGGTCTGGCGGATGGTGGTGTCGGGGGCGTTGTGGCGCTGGACGAGTTGTTTCACCAGATCGGGGCGCTCGAGGACGATGCACCCGCGGGTGTGCTGAGCGGCAGTCTCGCGGAAGTCTTTGAGAAAGGCGCTTTCATTGAAGACATCGTAAAGATCGCGGTCGGTGCGGACGGTGTCGGTGGCAAACTGGATGATGGGGCAGGGCTCGATGCCGCCTGTGGGCCCGATGTGATGACTGATGCCGGTGGCCATGGGGCAGAGCGCCTTGCCATTGTGATCGTAATAGGCATCGACAATGGCGATGGGCGACTTGGCCCGTTGCTCGACGACGAATCGGCGGACCTGAGTAATTTGCTCAGGTGTGAGGGCGAGCTCGGGCGAGATCTTGGGGCCGACGGGACGGTAGGTGTGATACCAGGTGTAGTGCACACCCATGTCGATGAGTTTGTTCAGCCAGGAGACGCTGAGCAGGTCGTCGATGTTCGTTTTGCAAAGGCTGGTGGCCACGCCGGTGAGCAGTTTGGCATCGAGGCAGTTTTGCAGGCCGCGGAGGGTGCGGTTGAGCACGTCTTTTCCGCCGCGGCGTTCATTGCTGACGGTGGTAGTGCCTTCGACGCTGACGAGCGGTGTGGAATTACCGAGCTTCCGCAGATTGGTGGCGGCTTTTTCGGTGATCATCTGCCCATTGGTGAAGATCTGGAAAAAGCAGTCGGGATGCATGGCCAGGAAGTCGAAGAGCTCCGGGTGCATGAAGGGCTCCCCGCCGAGGATGCCAAAGAACGAGTTCCCGTGTTTTTTGGCGTCGTTCACGATCTTGTTCAGCTCGTCGAGCTTGATAGCCTCGCGCGGTTTGTCCACATCCACCCAGCAGCCTTGGCAGCGGAGGTTGCATGAATTTAAAATGGAGATGTAAAGGAAGGGCGGGAAAAATTCCCCTCGCTTCATGCGCTGCTCGAAAAGCAAAACGCTGCGGGCTCCCTTGAAGCCGAAGTTCCACGCGATCTTGGCGAGGCAGGTGGGATCGACGGTGCGGACGATGCGGCTGGTCAGGGAAACGATCATGGAGGAGGTGAGAAAATTTAGACAACGACCCGATGTGTGGGCACGGGCTGGCCGGGGCGGAAGTGCTCGGTGTGGGTGAGCTTCGAGTCGATGTTTTTTGCCTTCAATCCGGCGAGGGTGGCGGTGACGGCGGCATCGAGAGCTTCGGGCGCGGCTTCGGCGCGGAGATTGATGAGAAGTTCACCGCTGTCGATAGGGTCGGCCAAGGTGTGGCTGAGCTCGGCTTTTTGATCGGTGCGGGTGCAATTGATCGCGGCCAGTTCGAGGCCGGAAGGATCGGCTGAGAGGATCATCTTGAGATGAGCGATCTCAGCGCCCTGAGCGGCGAGCTGGGAGCGGAGGTCGGAGGCGATGTGCTGAAGGAGGGCGTTGCCATCGAATTCACCACCATCCAATTCTTCGAGGTTAGCGCTGACATTGAGCCAGCCGAGCAGGGCCTCGCCCTCACCGTAGCGCTGGTAGTCCACCTCCATGGTGGGGGTGCTCTGCAGGGTTTCGGTGATCACATGATCAAACCAAGTGGGAAGGTTGTGCCCGTGTCTGGCGGCCACTCGGATGACCTTGGCGTTTGGGTAATCTTTTTCTAACGCATCGCTGAGTTCTTGAAGTTCTTCAGCGGAGACGAGGTCGGTTTTGTTAATGACGATGACCCCGGCTTCTTCGAGCTGTTTTTTGTAAATGTAGGTGACGTTGGCGGAGAATTTTTTTCCAGTGTCGAGCCCGAGCACACGTCGGGCGCGGATGGGATCAACCACGACCGAAAGAGGGGCGATCTCGAATTGCTCGCCGTAGATTTGTTGCAAAGGGAGGCTCACCGTGGCCACGAGATCGGTGCAACTGCCGACGGGCTCTGAGATGATCACGTCGGGGCGGGTGTCTTCGGTGAGTTGCTGGGCAGCGTCGATCAGGGAATTGAACCTGCAGCAGAAGCAACCGCCCGAGATTTCCTCAGTGGGGAATTGGTTTGCCTCGGCCAGGGCTGTGTCCACGAGCCCGGCTCCTTGGTCATTCATGATGATGCCGACTTTTTGGCCCTGATTGACAAGGTATCGAGCAAGCAGCAGCACAGACGTCGTCTTTCCGGCTCCGAGGAAGCCGCCGATCATGATGTATTTTGCACGAGGAGTCATAGCCGAGAGGGAACGGTGGGAGGAGGGAAAAGGTTGCGGGGGAATCAGGGCTCTTCTTCTGCGGGAGGCTGATACTCGGCATGGGTAGTCTCCGCCATTTTTTGGATCGTGCCGGAGAGGAGTTCAATGTAGCCATGAACGTCCAGGCTGTCCGGCTCGGGCTCGCCTTTCACGGAGTAAAGCCAACCGATCTCGTAGGGATCCGTGCGGATGATGCAGGCATCCTCTTCGAGTGCGGGATTTCCTCCGTGGAAGTGACCTTGCATGACGCAATACACATCGCTAGCCGCCTTGAAACCTTCGACCCAACCAATGTTGTCGCCAGGTTGGACGGCATCGCCGACAGCCATTTTCCACTCGCAGTCCACGAGCTCACCGAGCATGCGGGTAGCAAACTTGGTGAAGCCCACACGCCAGACGCCGGGTTCTCCCTCGACCGGTGCCATCCAGTAGTGGGAGGGCGAGTAGCGGAAAGAATCCGGGAACCGAGCGGAGAAACGTGCGTGTTTGAAACGGACAAAAGTGAGTGGCATGGCAGGGTGGAGAGATAGGAGCGTGGCAGGATCGAGTCAACCGAGCTTAGAATCTGATCATTGACGGAGCGGCCATGCGGATTCAACCATGTGTCACCATGCAACGCACCTTTTCACTTCTTATCTGCGCCATCAGTCTGCTCTTGATGCCTTCCTGTGTCTATTTCGGCGTCAATGCCAAGCCCGTGCCGGCTCCTGGCACTGTGGTGTCATGGCCAAAGTCGGCTTTCTCAGAGGTGCGCGCCTATTGTTACGACTACACGGCTGAGGAGAGCCCGTCGTTCTTTGTGAATGGCCGGATGCACAAGGGCGTGATGGATCCGAAGGGTGTCGTGCTCAGCGCAGAGCAGTCGAAGCGATTGGTCGAAGCGCTCACCGTCTCTCAGGGGAAACAGGACCGCACGCCCTGCTACAAGCCGCACCACGCTTTTGTATTTTACGGTGTTGATGGCAAAGTCGCGGCTATTTTTGAAATGTGCTTCGGTTGCAACAAGTTCATCGAAACGCCTGATGGTCTCCCTGAGTATGTGGACACGGGTGCACTTTACGCGCTCTGCCAGGAGCTGAAGCTGCCGTTGGGGACGGGGAATCAATTTTACACCGACGCCTGCAATGCGGGCCGGAAAGGCCGCTAACCCCAACCTCCGCCATACCATGAAAATCGTCTCCTCTCCCAATGCGCCTGCCGCTGTGGGCCCTTACTCACAGGCAGTGCGCTCGGGCCAGCTTCTGTTCTGCTCGGGGCAGATCCCCATCGACCCCTCGACGGGGAAAATAGAGGCCGCTGATGTCGAGGGGCAGGTGCGGCAGGTGTTCAAGAACATCCGTGCAGTGCTGTCGGCGGAAGGTCTATCTCTCGACCATGTGGTGAAGGCCACGGTGTTCCTCGAAGACATGGCTGATTTCCCGAAGCTGAATCCCATTTACGAGGCCGAGTTTGGTTCGCATAAACCGGCCCGGTCCACTGTTCAGGTGGCCAAGCTTCCTCTCGCGGCGCTGGTCGAGATCGAGGTCATTGCTGAGATAGGGTAGCCGTGTGCCGGTGCTCAGATCGACCCGACTTCGTTGGGTCGATTTTTGATCACGCGCTCCTCGGGGGATTCCACCCACATGAACATCGTTTTCACCGCATCGAAGAAACCCAGTGCTTGATGGTGTTCTCGGCTGAGATCAGACTCTGCCTCCTCGTATTCCTCCATGGCAGTCAAAGCACGTTTCGCCGCCGGGTTTTGCTCCTGGGGCGGTAGAGGGGTCAGATCCAGGAGGATTTTGTCCACCTCAGCTCGTGAAGGCATTTTTAGCAGTTCCAGCTTCAAATTGAGAGCGAGCAGACACGATTCCGCTGAGCTCACGATTTTTTTCATCGACTCCATCAGCCTGTCCCAGTTCTTGGGGGTCGTGGAATTGATCATGAAGGCGAGTGTCCTCAGGTCCTCCACTTGAGAGGAAAGAATCTTCAAGTTTGCCAGGATGTCGTTCCATGAAATCGATGCGCTTTTCAGTCTCGTCGGGTGCGGCGTGACCATGGTATTATCCACCGTCACGGTGAGGTCCTCGACATGGCTAACGGTGGCCTCGACCTCGTCCCAGCGTTTGCACCAGGATTCACTCCAGTCATCGGGTGAGCCGGAGCCCGCGCCGAAACTGCGCGCCCTCGTGAAATCGTTCCTCAGATCCGTTGACTGTGTCATCAAGAGGTGGAGGTCCTTCTGAAATCCCACCTCGAGAAGCTCAAGCAGGTGGGTTGATCGCCGATCTGCTAGAGCCAGTTTAGCTGGGGACAGTTCGGCTGCGAGGTGGGGCAAGGGTGCATCTGGGACTGGGTGAGGTCGGGTGATCATGGCATTGGGGTAAGAAGGTTGGGACTCATTGACCCAACTATCCTCTCCGTCACCCCCCTCTTGCAATGGGGTCTAATGCTACCCGCGCGGGCTCAAGACCTGCAGAAGGCAGGTCTACTGGTCCTCGTGCTTTGCGGTGGCGCTCTTGTGCCGATAGCCCTGGACGCGACCGTTCCTGTCAAAGAGGTAAACTTTTTCGACCTCACTGATTTTCATCAGGACCCAGGGAGAAAGCGGATTTCTGCCATTCTTGGTGTAGACGATGTCGTCAGCGAGATAAACACAGGAGTGGAAGGCGTCGCCACTGGCCGTGTCCAGAAAAAACAAAATGTCGCCGTAGCGGTAGGGTGGCTGAACCGGATTAAATTTTTCGAGCACCGAGCTCGTCGCGAGTTGGGAGTTCAAAAGGTACTCGTGGGGTTCGTAGTTGTAGAAGTTTAGAGAGGTCCAGTGACAATCTGGCAGCAAGCCGTGCCGGGACAGTTCCTCACCGGGGTACGTGTAGAGTAGCTTTCGGGGGAGGGCTGGTAAGATGTGAGTGAGGCCGAGTGAGTCCACGCCATCCGTGTCCATGACGGATTGCATGATGGGCTCAATGTCCTTTCGGCGTATGCCGACACCGATGGTCCAGTAGTCGAGCAGGGGAGCCAAATCGGTCATTTCTGCGAGTTCCAAGTGAACCATGAGCGAGCGCGTGCGGGTGAATGACTTAAAAATGTACCGAGCCTCTGAATCAGACTTTGCATAGTTCATCAGAGCACCCAAATCACTGAAGGCCAACGCTCCGCCGCGATGGTAGGACATTTGTTTGATCTTTTCGACCAACTCGGGCCTCAGCTTGCTGGTGCGATACCATTCTTCCACCGAATCGGTGGTCATCAGGACCGGATCGGTGTGGTAGTCGTTTGTCGGATTTTTGGCCAGAACCGGGTAAATGACCTCACGCATGGCGGGCGTCATCGCCTCGAGATCAGCCAGGTTTGGGAAGAGATTCAGCATGCCATTGCTTTTGGAGGTGTTCAGCGGCAGCAGCAGATCGGCCTGCATTTTTTCTGGGAGACCCGCTTTCTTGAAAAGCTGCGGCAGGTCTGCAGCCTGACTTTCCGCAAAGCTCCACCGAGGTTTTGTGAAAGGGAGAGGAGACTTGTCCACCATGCCCTGTGGAGCCTCAATGTAGATGTAGAAGCACCTGAGCTTTCCCCAGGCCCCCGGGTTTGTGTAAAAAACAGAGGTTTTCGGGTAGGAAGGCGCAGCCGGCGTGCTCATGAAAGGGCGCAACTCCGGGATATCCCCAATCTGACCGTTTGCGTTGCCGGACACCAGACAAAGAGTGAGCAAAAGGGAACAAAGGGGGCTGCTAAATAGGGGTTGCTGCCGGGTGTGGTTCAACATGATGTGGGTTGGGAGAGGGAGGGGGAGAGTTTAGATTAAGAATCGACTTGTTCAAGGGCTCTTTGACATGTTTGAAAGACAGATTGTTACGCGAAATCCCAGAAAGTTACTCGGAGAGACAGAATTAGCTTGGGCGGAGGAGGGTTTTGAGGCAAAATCCGGGTCCCAATTGGAAAAAGAAAGAATGAGTCAGCGTAATCCCGGGCCCTGTGAAACGAGAAGCCGACGTATCGTCGGTTCCGCGCGTTTTGCGGTTGGACTGCTGACGATGGGAATCTTTGTAAGCTCGGGACCGAGCACGCTCAATGCCGGAGAGCCGGGACTGGCTTCCATCGCGGACAATGAAGTGAGACGTCGAGAGGCGCTGATCTCACAGGCTGGACCACTTTTGGACGATGCGGACCGTGTCCTGCGTGAGGGTAAATCGGAGGAGGCGGCAGCCGCTTACTTTCGAATCTATCAGGGCCTTCCAAAGGCAACTCTGGCGGAAGCATCAAGGGGAAGGGCTAGGGCTGGTTTTGCGGCATCGAGTTGTCATTGGGCTAAAACACTGATGGCGGAGGCTCGATACGCTGAGGCGGCGAGAGCATTGGATCAGGTGCTCTCTGACGACGTCGACCCGGAAAACGCAGAGGCCAAAAAGTTAAAGGCGCAGTTTAAGGATCCTGACCGTTTCCCCGTCGCACTGACGCCTCAGCATCTGAGTAACACGAGGAGGGTATTGGATCTGCTCGAAATGGCCCATTCGGCTTACGAGATCGGAGATTATAACAGGTCGCGGACCGTGTATGAAGAGGTGATCCGCCTGGACCCATTCAACAAAACAGCCCGGCGTGGGATGGAGAAGGTGGAGCAGGAACGCTCGCGCTACTTCGATGCCGCGAGGGATTCAAAACGTGCGGAGGCACTGGCGAAAGTAGATGGCAATTGGGAAATGCCCCTAGCGCCTTCGCAGGGGGACTTGTCTGCCCTTTTCGCATCCGGTGCCGGAGCCAACACGAATGCCAAGACGGGACGGGATGAGATTCAGGGCAAGCTAAGGGATCTTGTGATTCCCAAAGTGGACTTCAGCGAGGCGACACTCGATGAGGTGGTAGAATATTTGAGGGTGCGCAGTCGAGACCTAGACAAGACGGGACGGGGTGTCGATTTTGTGGTGAATCTGCCGGAAAACCAAGCCAGCCGACAGATCACGCTCTACCTCGAAAATGTGCCCCTTGCTGAGGTGATCCGTTATGTCACGGAAAAAGCCGCCGCAACTTTCCGCGTGGAGGATCGTGCCGTGCGCATCATATCGCTCTCTGACAACTCCACCCAGTTGATCCCGAAGACCTACCGCGTGCCCCCAAATTTTATCCAGACCTCAGTGGTGGGTGAGGATGCGGAAGGTGGCGCAGCACCCGCTGATCCGTTTGCGCAGCAAGGCGCTGGAGCAGCTGCTCCGGCTTTGAAAATCAAAAGAATGGGTGCCAAGGAGTTTTTAGAGACTCGAGGTGTCGTGTTCAAAGAGGGGGCTACGGCCTCCTACATTCCTTCGACGAACACGCTTTTTGTCAGGAATACGCCCGAGAACATTGCTCTTGTGGATACCTTGGTCGAGCAGGCTGCCGAGACATCTCCAAAGCAGGTCCTCATCTCTGTAAAAATGCTGGAGGTGAATCAAGATAACTTTGATGAGTTGGCTTTCGATATCGGGTTGGGCGCAGCCAATGTGCCGGGATCGGGTCGGGTGTTTGCATCCGGGGGTGGGCCAAACACTGGGCAGTTTGATCAGCCAAATATTTTTTCGACCACCGCTGGTCTTCGTCCTTCGGGTGACATCTTGGGAAAAGCTACCATCGCTTCTCTGATCGATGGGGCATCATCGCCCGCGCTGGATTCGGCTTCTCCGGCTGCGTTTCGTTTGTTAGGGGCTTTCACTGACCCTCAATTTCAGGCCACCGTTCGGGCAGTCAGCCAGAAAAAGGGCGTCGATCTGATGTCGGTGCCCTCAGTCATCACGAAGAGCGGAGTGAAGGCCGAGATCAATTTGG
>CAMBPV010000184.1 GCA_945869695.1 Prosthecobacter debontii | reverse complement strand
ACGCTCTTAATCGTCCAATCCTCAGCTATGGAAACCTTCACACCTCTGTTTGCAAAGTTTGTGCCTGTGCTTGCCGCAGGAGGCAAGGTGGACGAGTTGGTCGAGAAATTCGGGCTCGCGTGGCCGAAGTTCTTTGCTCAGGTTCTCATTTTCATCACAGTCTACGCGATCCTCAAGAAGTTCGCATTTGGCCCGATCCTGGCCATGCTTGAGCAGCGCCGTCAGCGCATTGCGGATGGTGAGTCGAAGTTGGAAAAAATCGCCAAGGATTTGGCTGAGGCTGAGATCAATGCCAAGGCTGTTTTGGACAAAGCGAATGGTGAAGCTGCTCGCTTAGTGAAAGAGGCGGACGACAGCGCCAAGCAACTCGCTGATAAACGCCAGCAGGATGCCATTCACGAGGCGGGTCAGATTCTGGCCAAGGCCCGTGAGGCCGCCGCTCTCGAGCACGATCAGCTCAATGCACAACTCAAGCGGGAATTCGGCCGCATGCTTTCGGACGCGACCGCTCGCGTGACAGGCAAGGTGCTCACTCCCGATGACCAAGGTCGCATCAATCAAGAGACCGCCGCTCAAGTCTCCCTCTAGTTTTTCTCGCCTCCTGACCGACCTCCGACTCTTATGAAAATCAGCAAGGAAGCACGCCGAACCTCACGCCAGCTTTTCCGGGCATGCATCGCCGACGGGAAACTTGATGAGACGCGACTCCGCTCGGTGGTGAAGCTGGTTTCCGAAAAGAAACCACGCGGTTACCTTGCTGTTCTCGGTAACTTTGCCCGGCTCCTGCGTGCTGACGTCGAGCGCCAGAGCGCGATTGTGGAAAGTGCCAGCGAGCTGAGCCCGGACATGCGTTACCAACTCAATGCTGGACTGGCCAAAAAATACGGCCGCGAATTAACTCTCCAATTCCACGAAAATCCCGAACTGCTCGGCGGTATCCGCGTCAAGGTGGGCAGTGACGTCTGGGACGGCTCCGTGAAGGCCCGTCTCGAAAACCTCAAGAATCTCCTCGGCTAGACCCGACGAACTCCCGACACTCTTTTTAACAGACAGAATTTATGAGCAACATCCTCCAGGAAATCGAATCCCAAATCGCAGGTCTCAAGACAGCCGTAACGAAGTCCAATGTGGGCATCGTGCGCGAGATCGGTGACGGCGCAGCCAAGGTCGAAGGCCTTAGCGACGTGATGCTCAACGAGATGATCGAGTTTCCCGGCGGAGTCTTCGGACTGGCGCTGAACCTCGAAGAAACCGAAGTGGGTTGCGTGATCCTCGGTGACTCGGGCAGCATCAAGGCGGGTGACGAAGTGAAGACCACGGGCCGCCTGCTTTCGGTGCCGGTTGGTAAAAGCCTTCTGGGTCGTGTGGTGAATGCGCTCGGTCAAGCCATCGACGGCAAAGGCGACATCAAGGGCGAGGCTCAATATCCCGTCGAAAAGCTGGCCCCTGGCATCATCGCTCGTAAGTCTGTGTCCGTTCCGGTGCAGACGGGGATCATGAGCATCGATGCCATGATCCCGATTGGTCGCGGTCAGCGTGAGTTGATCATCGGTGACCGCTCCACGGGCAAGACCACCATCGCGGTGGACACCATCATTTCTCAAGCACAGCAAAACAAGGCTGCTGAGCAGGGTAAGCTCCAAGGCCACAAGCCTCTCTACTGTATCTACGTCGCCATCGGCCAGAAGCAGTCGAACATCGCTCGGGTCGTCAAGACCCTCGAAGACGCCGGTGCCATGGAATACACCACGATTGTGAGTGCATCCGCCTCTGACAGTGCGGTGAATCAATACCTCGCTCCGTATGCAGGTTGCGCCATTGGTGAGTGGTTCATGGATCAAGGGCAGGATGCGCTGATTGTTTTTGATGACCTTTCCAAGCAGGCTGTGGCTTACCGTCAGGTCTCTCTGATCCTGAAGCGCCCATCCGGTCGTGAAGCTTATCCGGGCGACGTTTTCTATCTCCACTCACGTCTCCTCGAGCGTGCTTGCCGTGTGGGTGAAAACTACGGCGGTGGCTCGATGACGGCTCTGCCAATCATCGAAACTCAAGCGGGTGACGTTTCTGCCTACATTCCGACAAACGTGATCTCGATCACCGATGGTCAGATCTTCCTCGAAACCGATCTCTTCTATCAAGGTATCCGCCCTGCGATTTCCGTGGGTCTGTCGGTTTCTCGTGTGGGTTCGGCCGCTCAGACGAAGGCCATCAAAAAGGTGTCCGGAACCACGAAGCTCGATCTCGCTCAGTTCCGTGAGTTGGCTGCATTTGCCCAGTTCGGATCCGATCTCGATGCTGGCACGAAGGCCAAGCTGGACCGGGGTGCTCGCATCGTTGAGCTTTTCAAGCAGCAGCAATATCAGCCGAAGAGCCTGCCGATCATGGTCATCAGCCTCTACGCCATGCAGAAGGGTTACTTCGACAATGTGGCCGTGGATCGCATCAAGGAATGCCAAGGCAAGTTGGAAGACTACCTCACCACTCGGAAAGCTTCCTTGCTCGATCAGTTGGCCAACGAAAAGGCCATCGACAAGGTGGAGAACGACATCAAGAGCGCGCTGGAAGACTTCAAGGGCTCTTGGAAGTAAGTTTTGTCCGTTTTCGAATCTGAAATTTCAAGTTTCAACTCATGCCAAGCACCCGCGACATCAGACGCCGAATCAAATCGGTTAAAAGCACGGCCCAGATCACCAAGGCCATGCAGCTCGTCGCGGCTGCCAAGATGAAAAAGGCGCAGGATCAGGCAGCGAATGGTCGCTCCTACTCTGAGTTGATGAACAAGATTCTGGTCAGCTTGAAGGACAACGCGGAAGAAGGTGCCCACCCCTACTTTTCAGAGGGAGCCGGCAACAAAACGCTGGTGGTCGTGATCGCATCAGACAAGGGTCTCTGCGGGGCTCTCAACACCAATCTCATCAAGAAACTGATTAACACAAATCTTGAGGGTGAGGTGGACTATGTGACCATCGGTCGCAAAGCGGCTCAGGCGCTGACTCGCCTCCGCAAAACTTTGATCGCTGATTTCCCGATCAAGGATCCGGCCAAGTTCCCTGAGGTGCACGCCGTGGGTAAGTTCATCCAGGAGCGGTTTTTGATGGGGGACTACAAGAAGGTGCTCGTGGCCTTCAACAACTTCGTCAACACCGTCACTCAGGTTCCCTCAGTCGAGCAAATTTTGCCGGTGAATCCAGTGACGCTCGGAGGAAAACGTAGTTTTGAAGAGGGGGTCAAGGATGTCGTTGCCTCCGATATTCCGGATTACACGTTTGAGCCGAGCGCGTCGGTGGTTTTTGCAACCGTGCTGCCTCAATACGTGAATGGCACCATGTATCAGATGGTCCTCGAGGCACGTGCGTCCGAGCACTCCAGCCGGATGGTGGCCATGAAAAATGCTACGGATAACGCTAAACAGATGCTCAAGGACCTCAGCCTCGAGTACAACAAGCTGCGTCAGGCAGCGATCACGAACGAGCTCCTCGAAATCACCACCGCCAAGATGGCCCTTGAGTAACCTTCCTTTTTCAATCCCCAATTTCTAATCACTCTATGAGCAACATCGGTAAAATCGTCCAAGTCATCGGTCCAGTGGTGGACGTGGATTTCTCTGCTTCAGGCAAGCTGCCTGAGATCTACAACGCCCTCGAAATCACACTCGACTTCCAAGGCAAATCCAGCCGTCTGGTTTGCGAAGTGCAGAGTCACCTCGGTGATGGTTGGGTCCGCTCCATTGCGATGATCTCCACAGACGGTCTGAAGCGCGGCATGGATGTCGTTGATACCGGCGGTCCGATCACGGTCCCCGTGGGCGAAGAAGTGCTCGGGCGTATTTTCAACGTCACCGGTGACGCCGTGGATGACCAGCCGACACCCAAGACCGAGAAGCGCTACGGCATTCATCGGAAAGCGCCTGCTCTCACGGATCAGAATCCATCGGCTCAGATCCTCGAAACCGGGATCAAGGTCATCGACCTCATTTGCCCGTTCACCAAGGGTGGTAAAGTGGGTGCCTTCGGCGGTGCCGGCGTCGGTAAGACGGTGGTCATCATGGAGCTTATCAATAACATCGCCAAGGGGCATGGTGGTTTCTCCGTTTTCGCAGGTGTGGGTGAGCGTACTCGTGAGGGTAACGACCTTTACTGGGAAATGATCGAGTCCGGTGTTATCGCCACGGAAAAAGACGACAAAGGTCACGTGAAGACCGATGACAAAGGACGTCCCGTTTTGGCTCCCGGATCAAAGGTGGCACTTGTTTACGGTCAGATGAATGAGCCTCCAGGTGCTCGTCTCCGGGTCGCACTCAGCGCACTCTCCATGGCGGAGTATTTCCGTGATGAGAAGAACCAGGACGTGTTGTTCTTCGTGGATAACGTCTTCCGTTTCTCCCAAGCCGGTTCTGAAGTGTCCGCCCTTTTGGGACGCACGCCTTCCGCTGTGGGTTACCAGCCAACGCTGGCCGCAGAAATGGGTGCCATGCAGGAGCGAATCACTTCCACCAAGAGCGGATCCATCACTTCCTTCCAGGCCGTTTACGTGCCTGCGGATGACTTGACTGACCCAGCTCCAGCTAACACCTTCGCTCACCTTGACTCCACCGTCGTGCTTGAGCGTTCCTTGGCTGAGCTCGGTATTTACCCTGCTGTGGATCCTCTCGCTTCTGTGTCGAAAGCACTCGCTCCTGACATCGTCGGTGAAGAGCACTACCGTGTCGCTCGCGGTGTGCAACGCGTGCTTCAGCGCTACAAGGATCTTCAAGACATCATCGCCATTCTCGGCATGGATGAACTGAGTGATGACGATAAGCTGACCGTGTTCCGCGCCCGTAAGCTCCAACGTTTCCTCTCCCAGCCTTTCACCGTGGCTGAAATCTTCACCGGCACTCCGGGTGAATACGTGAAGGTGAGCGATACCATCCGTGGTTTTGCTGAAATCCTTGACGGCAAGCATGACAGCGTGCCTGAAGCCAACTTCTACATGAAGGGTGGTATTGACTCCGTGAAGAAGGACTAGTCTGTGAGCAGTGGATGGGGCCAGGTTCAGGTGGCTTTGCCTCCGAGCTTGAAACCCGAAACTCGAAATCTGAAACTTTTCTCGAATGCCCCTTAAACTTGAAATCGTAACCCCCGAAGCCAATATCTTTTCGGATGTCGTGGATTCCGTCGTGCTTCCTGGTTATGAGGGCGAGATGGGTGTTCTCCCGGCTCACGCACCGCTCGTGACGACGCTGCTCCCGGGAGCCCTGCGTTACACGAAGGGTGGCAAATCCACCGATCTCGCAGTTGGTGAGGGCTTGGTCGAAATCACGGGAACCACGGCCCGTGTGTTGACTGACATGGCGATCGGTGTGGACGAAATTGACGAAGCGGCGGTTGAAGAAGCGATTGCCCGCGCCAAAAAGTCGCTCGAATCCTTGAAGCCCGGAGAGCATCAAGAGGAAGTCGCTGCCGTCATGGCCATGATCCAGCGCTCCACTGCGCAGCTTCACATCAAACGTCGGCGGACCTCGATCTAGGTGGCGCGATCCACTGCGGATCAAGACATTCATTTTGTGAGTCTGGTTGCGCTAAACCGCCATCGGGTGCACCCATTCGGTCTGTGAACTCATCGGAAAAAACCTCGTCGAAACCTCGGTCCGCTCTGTCCGCGATCCTCGTCATCATCTCGGTCGTGACGCTCGTGCTGGTGCTGGCGAAGGGTGCAAGTGACTTCGCCGAGGAGAGGGCAGTGCGGCTCAAAGATGTGGAATTCCACGCGAGGATTCTTTATGCGCTTGAGGTCTACTCGACCGCCAATGGATATGTCCCGACACCCGCTCATCCTGAGGATACGGTGCAGATCAACGGCGTCACTTTCAAATCTGGTGGAGCTGCCATGCTCTATCAACTGCTCAGGGGTGATGGGAGTGATCAAATCTCGGAGACCGCTGCTGGCGGGACGGCCTCGGATGATTCGCTGGCGAACGACAATCCCGAGAAGGAGATCTCGTTCGTGCTTGAAGGGGAAAAGATTCAAATCAACGGCAAGTGGCTGCTGGTGGACTCCTTCGGGCACCCGGTTCAATATCAAAAAGGAGGCGCCGCCGATGTGCTGAATCCGAAATACGACATGTGGCTCTACGGTGGCGATGTTCGACATACGGACCGACACGATGCAGCGGCCAAGAGCGATCCCGAGATCATGTCGAAATGGATCCGAAATTTTTCACTTCCCCCTTCGAAACGCGATGAAGATAAATGAATTCAATGACGCTCGAGTCAGTCGACGTTCCCTTTTTGCTTCCGCCACCAAGCTTGGTCTGGCGTCGGCCCTCGGTGGTTTAGGCGTTGCCGAGGACTCGGCTCCCCGCCGTCTTTTGCTGCGCTCTTCCTGGCAGACCGTAAACATTGGCGACATCGCCCACACACCGGGGGTGCTTGCGCTTTTGGAAAAGCACTTGCCGGAGGTCGAGGTCCGGCTGTGGCCGAGTAAGGTTGATAACGGAGTCGAGGAAATGCTGACTCGGCGCTTTCCCAAACTGAAGATCGTCAAAGGTTCCGAAGATTTAAAAAAAGCCTTCGAAGCGTGTGACTTTCTGCTTCATGGCTCAGGGCCGTCATTAGTCGCAGAGAAAGATGTGATGAAATGGAGCGCCGCGACAGGCAAGCCCTACGGCGTTTACGGCATCACGATCACGTCTGCGGCCAATTCTTTTCCCCAAACCATCCAAGTGCTGAGTGGTGCGCGATTTGTCTTCTTCCGTGATTCAGTCTCGCTCGCGCTGGCGGAGAAAAGTGGATGCACCTGCCCGATCATGGAATTTGGTCCGGATGGAGCCTTTGCCACGGATCTCCGTGATGATGAAAAGGCTAACGCTTTCCTCAAAAGTAATGGGCTTGAAGAGGGTAAGTTTCTTTGCTGCATTCCGAGACTTCGCAATACACCCTATTGGCTGATCCCGAGTAAAAAGGCTGCATTTGATGAAAAGAAACACGCTCGCAATGAAGCGATGAAAGAGCACGACCATCTGGCCCTGCGCCAGTCGATCGTCGAAGTGGTGCGCCAGACGGAAATGAAAGTGCTCATCTGTCCCGAGGACCGAACTCAGATGACCGTGGGCAAGGAACTGCTCTACGATCGATTGCCTGATGACGTGAAGTCAAAGGTCGTGTGGAGGCCGGATTACTGGCTCACCGGCGAGGCTTTGAGCACCTATGTTCGGAGCGCAGGACTTTTCGGAAATGAAATGCACAGCCCGATCATGTGCATTGGCAATGGCATCCCTGCGATTGTTTGCCGCTGGAGTGAGCAGACCAGCAAGGGCATCATGTGGCGTGATATTGGACTCGGTGACTGGCTTTTTGATCTGGATCAGGAGTCGGAAATCAAGGGCATCTTACCCGCTGTCTTGGCGATCGCTAAAGATCCGTCCGCCGCGAGAATCTATGCGGCGAAAGGGCTCGAAAAGGTGCATCAGCGGCAGTCCGAGACAATGGCTATTCTCGGGCGGGAAATGGTGCGGAAGTAGCTCGTTCGCCCCTTGAGAGACTTTCCCTTGCCATTCCCGAGGAATGCCGGAAAGAACGCAGGGGACGTGTGCGTCCCCTCTCACCCGATTCATTCTTTTAGATTTTCCTCACATGTCAGACTCCGCCGCCGCTGCCGCCCTCGTTGAAAGTTACAACCGACTTAAAACCGCCCTTGCGAAACGAATCGTCGGTCAGGAGGCCGTCATTGAGCAAGTTTTTATCGCCCTTGCAGCGGGTGGGCACAGTCTTTTGGAGGGTGTGCCCGGGTTGGCCAAGACCCTTCTCGTGAAATCCCTGGCTGATGCCATGCATCTCGGTTTTCGGCGCATCCAGTTCACACCTGACCTGATGCCGGCTGACATCACAGGCACGGAGATCATTCAGGAAGATGCGGAGACGGGACGCCGAAAACTCGTGTTTCAACAGGGCCCGATTTTTTCTCAGATCATCCTCGCCGATGAGATCAATCGAACTCCGCCCAAGACTCAAGCGGCGCTACTGGAGGCGATGCAGGAGAAGCACGTCACCGTGGGTCAGCAGACCTACGAACTGCCAAAACCGTTTTTTGTTTTGGCCACGCAAAACCCCATCGAGCAAGAAGGCACTTATCCGCTACCCGAGGCGCAGAAAGACAGGTTTCTTTTCCTGATTCGAGTGGATTACCCGAGTCGTGAAGAAGAGCGTGATATCGTTTCCCGGACGACCGGCGGAGTGCAGGAGGAAATCGAGGCGGTGATCACCGCTGAGGAACTTCAGGCAGCCAATGCCCTCGCCCGGAAGGTGCCTGTGCCTGATCACGTGACTGATTTTGTGCTCGATCTCGTGCGTGCGACCCGTCCGAATGAGCCGGGTGCATTGCCTTACGTCAAAGAGATGCTGAGTTGGGGCGCAGGACCCCGTGCCAGCCAGATGCTCGTGCTCGCAGGCAAGGTTCGCGCTCTCCTTCAGGGCAGGACTCATGTCACGATCGATGACATTGAGGCTCTTGCCATGCCAGCTCTCCGGCACCGTTTGGTGCCCACCTTTCATGCGGAGGCCGAAGGTGTGACGGTGGACATGATCGTGAAGGAATTGATCGCGAAGGTTAAGAAGCCTGAGGCTCGGGTGCTGTAGTGAGGAGTGTTTAGTTTATAAATACTTTCTTTAGTGGCTGCTCTCTCCACCATCCTCGAAGCGGAAGACATCACCAGTCTGCAGAGTCTGCAGCTTTTCGCGCGCACGGTGGTCGAGGGATTTACCACCGGCCATCATACCTCGCCACATAAAGGATTTAGCGTCGAGTTCCGGCAGCATCGGCCTTACGTACAGGGGGACGACATACGCCGCCTCGACTGGAAGATCTTCGGGCGCGCAGACCGCTTTTACATCCGGGAGTATGATGAGGAGACGAATCTGCGGGCCACCATCGTGCTGGATGCCAGCAGCTCCATGGCGTATCGCGGCACGAAGGGTGTGTTGAAATTTGACTATGGTCGGAAGCT
>CAMBPV010000183.1 GCA_945869695.1 Prosthecobacter debontii | reverse complement strand
GTGCTCCTGCTCTCGGCGCGGGGTGACGTGAATCAGCGCATCTTCGGGCTAGAGGCTGGGGCAGACGATTACCTGGCAAAGCCATTCTCAGTGGCGGAGGTGATCGCACGCCTCCTCGCGATCGTCCGGCGTGGTGGAGAGAAATGCGTGATCCCTCTGCGTCTGGCGGACCTCGTGGTGGACTTGCCCCGCCGGCAGGTATCCCGTGCAGGGCGGAAGATTGATCTGAGTCCGCGCGAGTTCCGCATGGTCGAGGCGCTGATGCAGAATGTGGGTAGCTTTTGCACACGCCGTCAGCTTCTCCGTCAGGTTTGGGACTACGACTTTGATCCCGGCACGAATCTGGTGGATGTGTACATCCGAAAGCTGCGGGAGAAGATTGACATCGGGAGCGATACTCCGCTGTTGCACACCATCCGCGGAGTCGGCTACATGATGAGTGAGAAAGCCCCATGAGACAATCGATCCGCACCAAACTATTCTGGGGCCATTTGATCCTCTTTCTGGCTGCCAGTGCGGTGTCGATTCTCATCACATGGATGGAGTTTGAGTTTGATGGAGGGGCGGGTGAGGCACCCTCAGCGCATTGGCGTCTGGTTTTGATCGCCGCTGCCTTCGCGTGTTCTCCTGTGCTGCTGCTGGCGGTGGCGAGCGGGTGGTACACACGCCGCGCTCTGGCTCCCATCGTGACCCTGACTCAAGCCGCTGAGCGCATTCGGGAGGATAATTTGCATGAGGAGATCCCCGTCATCGGCGACGGGGATGAGATCGCCCGTCTTGGATTGGTCTTGAATGACATGAGGCGGCGGTTGGACGGCTCTTTTCAAAAGATCCGTGAGTTCACGCTCCACGCCTCCCATGAGTTAAAGACGCCGCTCACAATCTTGATGGCGGGATTTGAGAAAGCCCTTCTGGACCCGGAGCTTACGGATGCGCATCGAGACGGGCTCGTGAACTGGCTCGATGAACTGGAGCGTCTCAACCGCATCGTCAGTGGATTGACCCTGCTCACCAAGGGGGACGCGCATCAGGTTGAATTGAACTTGGAGAAACTGGACCTCGCCGAACTCGTGGCGGATTCGGCCAGCGAGGCCGAGATCCTCGGGCAGTCTCTCGATCTCACGGTCACCGTCCACGCGCCAGCGACGTGTTATATCGGAGCAGACCGGCACTGCCTGAGGCAGTTGCTGTTAAACGTCACCGACAACGCGGTGAAGTACAACCGGGAGGGTGGCTATGTCGAGTACCGGGTCTACACCGAGGGGGAGCAGGCCTGTGTGGACATCCGAAGTGGCGGCCGGGGCATCGATGCCGAGGAGCTACCGCAGATCTTCAATCGCTTCTTCCGGAGCAGCACTTCTCGCGGCACCGCGTCCACCGGGTGTGGGCTCGGGCTCAGCATCGCCAAGTGGATCGCCGATGAACACGGAGGCACACTCACGGCAAAGTCAGCCCCCGACAACACCGTGCTCAGCTTGCGCCTGCCCATCAATGAAGCTCGGGATCCCGCCAAGACAAAAGTGAGGAGCCCTGCGTCTTAGGCCTCCGCTGCGGTGCCCCTCGCTTGAATCGTCGGGTTCCTGTTCTTCGACTCGTTTACGCCTGGGCGAATGAGGATGATTCATTGCGCCGCGAGGTCGTAGCAAAAGATCTGATCCTGCGCGCGGATGAATAGCTTTTTATCGTGGATGCTGGGGTGCGGCCAACTCGGGCCTTTGGTGTTGGGCAGCTTGAAGGTGCCGCCCAGTTTGTAGCCGCTGGGTGTGGCCTCCATGAGGCCCATCGTGCCGTCCTGCCAGCGGAAGTAAAGCTGGCCCTCGGCGCTGATCACGGCGGCGCTCTCACGGCCGGGACGCTCGCCCTGCTCCCACACGACCTTGCCCGTCTTCCAATCGAGACACACGGGGATGCCGTTGTTGTGCCCGCTGCCTGCGTAAATGTAGTCACCGATGCGGACCATGCCGCCGTGGTGATTTTGAAAGGTGCCCGCCTTGAGGAAGTATTTCTCCTCAGCCTTCACGCCCTCTCCATCCTTCGTCAGTTGAAGCAGCGCCGCGCCTGTTCCGTATCCGGAAGAAGTGAACACGTAATCATCCCAAACCAGCGGGGTCGGAATGTTGGCTGTGCCATTGGCCACCTCGTTGTAAGTCCAGAGGGTCTTGCCATCGCTGGCGCGCACGCTGACGAGACCGCGTCCGACCAGAGTGATGTATTGCTTCACACCGCCGCCGTTTGAGATCACCACGCCGGTGTAGCCCGCGCCATCTTTGCCTCTCTTGCCCACATCGGCGAGCAGTGAAGACTTCCACTTCACGGCTCCCGTCTTTTTGTCCATCGCAGCCACGATGCTCTGATTGCCCCCTGGCACTCCGATCACGAGATCGCCATCGACGAGTGGAGACTCGCTGTAACCCCATCCGCTCATGATTTGGCCGCCGAGATCATTCGTGTAACTGGTCCGCCAGATCAATTTCCCGCTTCCCGCATCGCAGCAGGCCAGGACGCCATCTTTGCTGACGGCAAAGAGTCGCTCTCCATCGAAGGTCGGCGCGCCATTCGGTTGGTCGCGCTTATCGCTGATGACCGTGCTCCAAATCTCGTCGCGCGTGGTCAGATCGAAGGCAGTGAGTGACACACCTTCCTTGCGGTTACCCACCACAAAGAGGCGTCCGTTTCCTGCCGTGACGGAGCCCATGCCGGCCCCTGCGCCTTTGATTTCCCAAAGCAACTTCGGCCCCTCTGCGGGCCACGATTTGAGCAGGCCGGTCTCCGTCGAAATGCCATCGCGATTCGGACCGCGAAACTGGTGCCAGCCGGAAGGAGCAGGGCTGGAATCGGCTGAAAAAACAACGGACGCCGCGAGCGGGACCGATAAGGCGATGAGAAACCAAGTAGTGTGCATGCAGAGATGCCAAACGCTCGTGATTGCCCACATTGTACGCTTTGCGGCCAGATCGAACCGGCTGCCTCAACCGAAGAGCCGATGGAAATTCAGCTCAAGTTGCCCGGTAAGGGCTTCGAGGGGAATGTGGCGCAACTCGGCGAGTTTTTGATAGCTGACTTCCAGATTGGCAGGGTGATTGATCGATTTTTGCTCGGCATCGAGCAGCGGGTGCGGGTTGGCCTCATCGGGAGGCCACATGTCGGGGGCATCGGTTTCCGCGAGAAGGCGGTCGAGGGGCACGTGAGTGAAGGTCTCGGCCTGACGGGTTTTCCGCTCGTGGCAGAAATAGGGGGATAGCGAAAAGTAGGCACCCTTTTTGACAAACTGCGGGATCATCTCCACCGGGCCGCCGAAGGAATGAAGGAGAAACCCGCGCTCAGGGACAGGGTGACGGGAGAGGAGATCTCCGAGCATCCCCCATGCGCGCAGGCAGTGGAGGGTGGCCGGACGATTTTGCCGGGTCGCCACATCCAACTGCCAGAGAAAGGCGCTCGTTTGTGCCTCCAGATCGGGATTGGGAATCCATCGGTCCAGCCCGGTCTCGCCGACGCCAGCACGTGGAAATTCACGGAGGTAGCCGAGGAGCCGCTCCTGCCAGGCGGGTGTGCGCTCATGGGCATACCAGGGGTGCAGGCCAAAGGAGGGCAGGATCCACGGGTGCCGCCGTGCCAAGACGGCGACGGTCTCCCAGTCCTCCTCCGAGCTGCCATTAACGACGGCGCAGCGGATGCCCCGGGAGGGAAGCATTTCCAAAAGATCAGCGAGGTAGGGCTGAAGACGATCATCTTGGAGGTGATTGTGGGCGTCGTAGAGTCGCGCTGGCATGGCTCATGAGAAGATCGTGTGCATGGCGAGCTGCCGAATGCGCTCCCTCACGGCGCTCAGACCGTTGAGCCGAGTGGGAGATAGCATTTTCAGAAAACCGCATTCTTCCCAGATCGTCGGTTCCACGGAGAGAATCTCCTCGGGCGTGGCTCCGTTGTAGAGCTCGCAGAGCAGGGAAACGAGGCCCTTGACCATGGGGGACTCCGCATCGCACCGGAACTCCAGCGTGTCGCCTTTGGGAGTGGCGGTGACCCAGACACTGGAAACACAGCCTCTGACCAGGTAGGCATCCGACTTTTCATCCGCAGCTAGAGTGGAAGTGCCCGAGCGGCCCATCAAGAGGGAGAGCCGCTCTTGGGGGTCGGGGATGAGATTCAGGTCTTCGATCAGGCTTTGCTGCTTTTCGGCAAGGGTCATTGGGGCGGGAGTTGAGTGACTAGACTACCACGGAAATCGGATGAGGGAACCCCCTCAATAGCTTCGGATTCAGGGGTCGAGCTTCGCACCCTTGAGAAAAAAGTATAATAATTATGGAAATACTTTAAGGGTGTGTTGAAGTTGCTTGCCTGTGACCCTTTCGCCTTCCAACTCCCTTCGTTCATTCGGAGCTTTTCTTGCCCTGTTTGCGGCACTGGCTGCTCCCGAAAGGGCGTCTGCGGTGGGCCTGATGGTGAATCAATTCCGCATGGGAACGGGCTCTGCAGTTGGTTTCAAAATGGCGGACGCTGAGTTCATCGAGTTTGTGCTGATGAACCATGCGACCGCGGCTGAACTCTCTGCCCTGACCTTTGGTGACGCCAATGCCACCCCCTCAAGGTTAAACTCCGTCTTCCGCTTTGATCAGACGACTCTCGATCTCGTTCTGGCTAATGCCGGACAGACATCCTTTTTGGCCGGCACCTTCTCCGTGGTGAAAGGCGCGGGTCTCGGTGCACAAAATCTGACTTCCGAGCCTCAGGCATCGACCCTGGGTGACACCGATGCATGGAGCATCGAGCCGGTCGCAGGGCAGGGGGCGCTTGATCACTCGACGACGGTGGTAAACGGCGAAGACCCTGGCAGCATCCTCAAAGAGTTCCTTCACGCCTCCCGGCGCTCCGGGCAAGACGCGGACAGCGCGCTCAGCATCCTCAGCCATCATGTTCAGTCCGGTGATAGAAGCACCGACCTGCGGAAGCAGACCACCTACCTCCGCCTCTTGTGTGGGGATCAAATGGAGCGTGCAGCCCTTGACTTGGCACGTCTGAAGAAAGACCTGCCCAATGATCCCTTCGTGAAGTTTCTCAACGGCTTCATGGGCTACCGCCTCGGAGACTACACCCGCGCCGTGCACTCCCTGGTGCCCATGCCGGCCCATCGTTGGCAGCAGGGCGAGACCGTCGTCATCGCCACCATCCTGGCCTCGGGTGGAAAGACACGCGAGGCCGCGAAACTGGCTGAGCGCATCACCGGGCAGGGAGTCTTCCCCGAGGAGCGACGGATGCTCGAAGGCTGGAAAACCCGCACCGAGCGGGATCCCGGCCTGCTGAGCAGCGTCACCCTTCAGCCGTGATCGGACGCCCCGCTTTTAGGAAACGGCGGCGAGCAGCTTCGGTAAAAGATCACGGATCTTCACGCGCTCCTGCTCACCCGAGTCACGATGACGCAAAGTGACCGTGTCCCGAAGCTCGGGGCCTTTTTCTCCGCAGGTCTCGAAGTCGATGGTGATGCCGAACGGCGTGCCCACCTCATCTTGACGTGCGTAACGACGGCCGATGCTGGCGGTTTCGTCATAGAACACATTCATGTGCTTCTTCAGCAGGGCATAGACCTCGCGCGCCTTGGCCACCAGCTCGGGCTTGTTTTTCAGAAGCGGGAAGACGCCCACCTTGATCGGTGCGACACGGGGGTGCAGGTGCAGGACGGTGATGATCTCCTTCTTGCCCTTCTCGTCCACTTTTTCAGTCTCCTCGAAAGCCTTGGCGATCACCGCCAGCGCCATGCGATCCAGTCCGGCGGACGGCTCGATCACGTGCGGGACGTAGCTGCCCTTGAAGAGACGCTCGAACCACGCGCGGACCGCAGCCTCCGTCAGCGGCTCGCCCTTCGTCTTCGCGGCTTCCGCGGCCAGGCGTTTTTGGATGAGCGCCTCTTTCTGCTCCTCGCTCAGCTTGGCCGCCGCCGTCTTGAGCTCCTCGTCAAAGATCTCCTGTGACTTCGTGCTCGCGCTCTGGTGGGCGGACAAATCAAAGTCACCCCGTGCAGCGATGCCCTCGAGCTCCTCGGTGCCGAAGGGGAATTGGCACAGGATATCCACACAAGCCCGTGCGTAATGCGCCAGGTCCTCATTCGTCTGCCAGTAGTATTCCAGCACTTCACCCAGGCCGATGCCGTGGTAGAACTTCGTGCGCTGATCCACCCAGTAGCGGTGCCACAGCTCCCAGCCCCAGTTCGGCTGCGGCTCACTCAGATCCGCGCCCTCTTTCCACGCCGCCACTTCACCGCAGATGATCTCCACCGCCTCATCGGGCTTGATGAAAAACTCCAGCTCCATCTGCTCAAACTCACGCGAGCGGAAGGTGAAGTTCTTCGGCGTCACCTCATTGCGGAAGGCCTTGCCGATCTGGCAGATGCCAAACGGCACTTTCACGCGGCTCGAGTCGAAGACGTTCTTAAACTGCGCAAAGATCGCCTGAGCCGTCTCGGGGCGCAGGTAGGTCACATCCGCCTCCGTCGCCGTCGGGCCGAGGTAGGTCTTCAGCATCAGATTGAAGGGGCGCGCTTCACCCAGCATTCCGCCCGTCTCAGGATGGAAATCCACACTGCCATTGACCGTGTCGATCTTCTCCTCATTCAGCAGCTCGATCTCCTCCGGCTTGCCGGCGGACTCACCCGCATTTTGGGCGATCAATGCGCGGATGCGCTTGCGGAAGCTCTCGATGTGCTCGCCGCTTTTGGTCAGGGCCGTGATCGGCCGATCCCAGCGCCAGCCCGTCGGGGACTGAGCCCCGCTGTATTTCAGCACCGTGCCGCTCTGGGGATCCACATGGTCAGCGCGCACCCGCTTGTTCGTCAGCGAGCACTCCCGCATCAGATCCGCAAAGGTATCCACATGGCCGCTCGCTTTCCAGATGGCGGGATTCATGAGGATGCTCGCATCCAGACCCAGCACGTCTTCACGCTCGCGGGTCATCGTATTCCACCACGCCGTGCGCAGGTTCCGCTTCAGCTCGGCTCCCAGCGGGCCGTAGTCCCACACACCGCCGCACCCGCCATAGATCTCGCTGCTTTGAAAGATGAAGCCGCGGCGCTTGCAAAGAGAAACGATTTTCTCCATCAGCGCGATTTGAGTCTTGGGATCGGTGGACATAATGAGTTTAAAAAGGGGGCGCGTAAGAAGCGTGCGGAGGCAGAGGACGCAACTGAAAACAAGACAACCTCACACCCCGCCCGGCTTCAGGCGTTCGGTCCATCGGGGGCTCGCCGCTCAGCAGGAGACCCTACGTCTGCGGGATCTCATTCAGCGTGTAGTAGCCCACCTTGTGCAGCAGCGGCTGCCCCGCCGTGTTCTTCACCCCGTCAAAGTGCAGCTCGTGGATGTGGCCCTTCGTCAGCTTCGACACCGTCAGCCGCACCGACTTCCCATCCGGCGCGACCTTGGCAGAAGTCACCGTCGGAAGGATCTCGTCGATCTCCTCTCCGCCGTAGGCCTCCCGGTAAGCATACACAAACTCCCTCATCGAGTAGCTCTTCACATCCCCCGCAGTCGCCGGATCGACCGGCTGGGTGAACGTCAGCTCAAAGCCGTCATTCTTGGCCCGCATCTCATGCAATTCAAAGGGCACCTTGCCCGTCCACTCACACTTCTCAAAACAGTAGGGCTTACCCCCGCGTGCACCCCAGCCCCGATCACTGCCACCCACGAAGACCCGCCCCTCTTCATCCATCCGTCCACCGATCAGACCGCTCGCAAAACCCAGGCGAAACGGAAACACCACGCCCTGTTTGATCCCATTCACCGTCTCCAGGAAAACGCGGCTCAGATTGCTGTGACTCTGATCCGCGATGAAGAGCTGCTTTTGGAAAGGGCCAAACTTCCCGCCGCTCGTGTCGCAAATGATCGCGCTCGAGGAATTGCCGATCTTGCCATGCACGAGGTAAACCGCCGGAGGCAGCAGTTCCTTGATCCGCTCCCGCTCCTTCACCAGGCGGCCCGGATCACCGCCGGGCCGGGCTTCTCTTCGTCCGCCATTTCCTTGAAACGCCTCGGGGCTGGGATCGATCGGACGCGGCCCCATGTTCGGAGCCAGCGCATACCACTCATTCCCACCCGGATGGCCCTGAAACGTCCCAGGCACCAGATGCTGAAGCGTGCACGAGCCATGCCACGGACCCTGATTGTCCACGTAATACACCTCCCCCTCGGCATCAAAACCGATGCCCCCCGGGCTGCGGATGCCGCTGCACGTCGGCACCATTGTCCCATCCGGTTTCACCCGCACCGCCCAGCCCCGGAAAGGCACCGCACTGCTGAAAGAGCCCGTCAGACACAGCGTCGTCCACAGATCCCCCGCCTGATCAAAGCGTGAGCCGATCGCATACTCATGGTAGTCACCCGACACACCCCAGTCGTCATTCACATTGTCAAAAACATCCGCACGCCCGTCGCCATCCGTGTCCGAGAGTCTCGTGATCTCATGGCGCGTCGTGGCATAGATCTTCTTGTCCTTCGGGTTGTAGGCGATCCCCAGCACCTCGTGCAGGCCGCTCGCAAAAAGCGTGTAACTGACCGCCGATGGATCACTGCTCCCCGCGCCACTCACCACCCAGATCTCCCCCCGTCGCGTGCCCATCACCAGCTTGCCATCCGGCAGCAGATCGATCGAGCCCACCTCCAGCGCCGTCTCCTTCGGCGTCTCAAAGGTCGTGATCTTGTAATAATCCGACTCCACCGGATCAGCGGCAAAGACAGGCGTGCAAAGGGTCAGGAACAGGGAGAAAAAGCGTTTCATTCGAGCGAGCGGAGTGATCGTCTCCCGTAGCCCATTCCTTTCCAAAATCTACCGCCCACCCCCCTCCACCGTCGCAGGGTGAGGGGACGGGGAGACGGTTGGGAGTAGCTGCGCTCGCAAGAGCGTGGATCATTCGGGGTTCGGGGTTCTTCGTGCCTTGTTCTTCGTTTATCCGGCGCGGTCAGGACATGGGTAACACATTTGGTTCAAGACATGGGTAACACATGGAGCTAGCGGGTTACGGTTTTAGTTCAGGGGCGGAAGGGATTCAAGGGTGGGTTCATACTGTTAGGTGGGTAAT
>CAMBPV010000182.1 GCA_945869695.1 Prosthecobacter debontii | reverse complement strand
CGAACACACTGTTCAGTCCCGTGCCCACGTTGGTGCCAAGAGCCAGTTGATCTGAAACTCGCACGGAGCCGTTGGTCACCCGGATCGTCCCCGAAAAACCCGATGCGGACGTGGGTGCTAAGAGCAGGGTGCCACCCCCGGTTTTGTTGATGCTGCCTGTCCCAGAGAGGATGCCATTGATCCGATATCCGCCGGTGCTGCCATTCGAGCCTAAGTTCGTAAAATTGGTGACCGCCGTGCCGCCGGCGGAGAGATTGGAAAGAGTCAGGACCCCGAAACCGGAAACTGCACCGGTGGCCAGTGCAAGGGCAGTTGGCGTCGCGGTGAACTGCCCGGAGATGGTGTTATTTCCCAGGCTGATCAGTGCCGAGCCACTGACCGGCGGAGTACTGTTGGCGTAACCGACCGCACCGCCGATCATGCTCACGCTGCGGGTAGCCGCAAGGGTGAGGCCTGTCGTATATCCGGCAGAAGTGGTGCTGCCAAGAAGAAGGAGGCTGCCACCGGCAAGTCCAGCATTCTGAACGCCATTGATCGTCACTGCGTTGGAGGCGTTGCCGAGTTGGCCATCGTTGGTGATCACGAGAGTGCCGCCGCTGATCGTGGTGGTTCCGGTGTAACTATTGGAGGCATTGGTGAGCCTGACCGCGCCGCGCCCAGATGAGCCTGTTCCAGTCAGCGTGAGCCCGTTCGAACCGATGAGCTGGGAGGTGATGGTGGTGATGGTGCCAAGTTCTGCCGTGATAGCGCCCGAGCCTGTGAGGGCAAGGGTGCTGCCACTAAGCGTATAACCGGTGGCCCTGAACTGAAGCGCACCCGCCGTGATGGGAGCACCCAGCGTGACCGTGCCCGCCGAACCCCAGAACACAGCGGTATCCATGCTTGAGTTATTCCAAGTCTGGTCACTGACTGAAACGCCATCCCACCAATTGGCAGTGGTTAGATTGTCCCAAGTGCCAACTCCGCCGAGATTAGATCCAGTCAAAACATTGTTCGTATCCCCCGTGTTAGCTCCATCCCAGTAAAGCGTTGCTGCATTGATCCGCGTGCTACACAACGAAAGGCAGACCAGCAAGACGGCGGTGATGGAGAAGTGAAAGTCGCTGCGAAAAAAACAGATCGTACGTTTAGAGCCAAGATTCTTCAGGAGTGTAGCGCAACCCCGCGATCCAAGATTCCAATGGGAGGCAAATGAGAAGTGTTTCATAATGGGCTGATGTCAGCTCCACTACGCCAAGCACATGGTGGACCATCCCTCCGTTCACGCAGACCCCGAATCGCGCAAAGAAGACGCTAATTGTGCACTCTGGCTCAGGGAGACTGAACCACCCGGCTGCGGTAGGCCAGTGGCGCGCAATGTTGATGTTCCCTGAACTGACGTTGGAAATGCGCGGGTGAAACAAAGCCACAGCCCATGGCGATCTGGCTGACGGTCAGGTCTGTCTCCGCAAGCAGGAGGCATGCACGTGTGATGCGAAGTTCATTCACATACTGCGGAACGGTTTTTCCCGTTCGCTTTTTGAAGAGGCGGCTGAAGGCACTCCGTCCGAGCCCCACTCTCGCAGCCAACTCTCCCACGTAAAACGGCTCCGTGCGGTGGGCCTTCAGGTACTCGCAGATCTGGCTGATCCGATCTGACAGGCTCGTGGGAGCCACCGCCGTCGTGGGGTTGCATATTTCCTGCAAATCTTCCGAGCCGGCCAGCAGATCGAGCAATTGTAGCAGGAGGATCACACGCTTCATGCCATGCACGTGCACCATGTGTCTGAGGATGTGCGTCGCCGTGAGTCGCGTTTCCCCCGTGATCACGAGCCCCTTGGCAGCCCGCTCAAACAAGCGTCGGATGGGGCGCATGGACGCATGTTGACGATAATCTTCCTGGCCGGGAAGATTGGGTAAAAAGTGAACCACCACTGCCTCCACTGGAGTGGCTGGGCGACTTCCTCGGGGAACATTGCGGTAGTCATGGGGCAGATTGGGACCGAGAAAGACCATGTCGCCAGGGAGAAGCGGCGAGTGATTGTCACCCACGATGCGCTCCGACCCACCTCGGAGCACAAGGGTGATCTCGCACTCAGGATGGCAATGCCAGACGGATACGAAATCGTGCCCTTGCAGGACTTCACAAGTCACCGGCTCAAAGCGAGCACCCGGCGAGGGCCTCTCAACGATGGGGTTCATGGAGATCCAAATGAATCAGCCCGTCTTCCGCGCAGACGAGATCTTGAAGAGCACTCCAAGGAGTTGAAGGCCACGAGACGGAGCCCCTTCAACGCATTCAGCAGGTGCAGCGCAAAATGAATCATGGAGGAGTGGTCATGGATGGGCAGGGGAGAAGCAGGGTTGCCTTGGCATCTGCCGTAACCGCAACAATCGTGCCACGCTCAATGATTTCGTCTGCAGCGGCACCCTAGGTGTTGAGCCAAAGAATAATCATCCGACAAACCTCAAGGAGGCGAGTAGATGGGAATTTCTGGGTTCTGGGTTCGACGGGTCCTCATTCGTCATTCGCGCCCTTGGTTGGGTGAAGGGTACAGCATGGGTTGAAAACACTGTGCCACTTTCCCGATGGCGGAATGGAAGGGTGGGTGCTCTTTCAGGGGACGTTGATCCAAGGCGCTTTCAAGAGGCTGAAAGCCAATCTTTCCGAAGGAATAATGTCATCGCTATTTCTTTCGGATCGGCCTAAATTTCTGGCCCTTGTGCGTTTCAATTCGCCCGACTCCTCTGCCATGATCCCGATCATCAAAACTCTGTTTGTTGTTTCTCTGCTGACGGCCTTCGCTGCGCAGGCTGCCACTGAGCCGCCAAAACCTCAGCCTGCGCCTCCGGCAAAACCAGAGCCGACTCCTGCGCCGACTCCGCCAAGCGCTGAGAAAAAACCAGAGCCGACTCCGGTCGCTTCCACCAGTGGCTCAACGAAGCGAAAGAGCGTCGAGGAGTTCACCAAGGGGATGCATCGGGTCACCGGACTCTTTGAGTTTTATCTGGATCGCGAAAAGGGTGCCTTCTTCCTCTATGTGAAGAATGATCAGATCGGGCCTGAGTTCATTTACTTCAATCACACGGTCGATAGCGTCGTGCAGGCAGGTCGGAATCGTGGTCAGTATGGCGATGAGAGCATCTTCAAGATCTCGCGGATCTTTGATCGGGTGGAGATGATCGAGCAAAACACGGCCTTCTATTTTGATCCACAGAGCCCCCTGGCCCGTGCGGCCCAAGCCAATACCTCTCATGCGGTGCTGGCGTCCGAGGTCATTGTGGCATCCGATGCAGGAGGCGTGTTGATCCCTGCGGCGGGCCTCTTCTTGAAAGAGACGCTGATGATGGTGAAGCATCCGGGCAGCGATGGGGGGAAGGCTGTGCTGGGTAAATTGTCGGAGACGAAAACCAAGCTGCTCAACATCCACGGTTACCCGGACAATACCGCCGTGACGGTGGAGTATGTGTATGAAAACTCGGCTCCGAGCTGGGATGACGAATCGAAGTCCTCGACCGATGAGATCACCGATCCGCGCTATGTGAGCGTCAAGGTGCAGCACAGTCTCATCCGAATGCCGGACAATGATTTTAAACCTCGTTACGATGACCCGCGCGTCGGCTATTTTTCCACCAAGGTCACGGACCTGACGACGATCGACGCCGCGCCGTATCGCGATCACATTCACCGCTGGCACCTAGCGAAACAAAAGCCCGGAACCCAATTGAGTGAGCCGGTGCAGCCCATTGTTTTTTGGATGGAGAACACCACGCCCGTGGAATTGCGCGACACGATCCGCGAAGCGACCCTGAAGTGGAATGAGGCCTTCGAGACGGCGGGATTCAAAGACGCCATCGTGGTGAAGCAACAGCCCGACCATGCCAAGTGGGACGCGGGCGACATTAATTACAATGTGCTCCGTTGGACCTCCTCACCCAATCCGCCTTTCGGAGGCTATGGCCCCAGTTTCGTGAATCCGCGCACGGGCCAGATCCTCGGTGCTGACATCATGCTGGAGTTTAGTTTCCTCACCAGCCGGATGCGGAGTCAGCGGATCTTCACGGAGCTGGGACTGGCGTCTCCATCGGATGAAAGTGATATCACTCGCGGCAAAGATCCTCGTTTTTGCCTCGATGGCGGCTTTGCGCAGCAGGGGATTCTTTTTGGACATGCGGCGCTGCGGCTTCGGTCTGGCAGCGCGGTGGCGATGAAGGAACTCACGCGACAGGCGCTGACCAAACTGATCCTGCATGAGGTCGGGCACACGCTGGGCCTGAATCATAATTTCCGCGCCAGCCATCTGTATGACCCCGTGACGATTCACAAAAAAGAGATCACCTCCAAGACCGGCCTGACCGGATCGGTGATGGACTACATGCCGCCGAACCTCGCGCCTGAAGGCATGGCGCAGGGTGAGTATTACATCACCAAGCCGGGCCCGTATGATCACTGGGCGATCAATTTCGGATACAGCGAGGCTCTGGAAGATCCGGGTGAAGAACAGAAGCGGCTGGAGAAAATCTGTGCGCGCTCTCACGAGCGGGAGCTGGCCTTTGCCAATGATGCGGATGACATGCGTCGGGCCGGGAAGGGGATCGACCCGCGCGCCATGATTTACGACATGAGCGGTGACCCAGTGGTCTATGGCATTCAGCGTTGTGAACTGGTGAAGCAGAAACTGAAGGAACTGCTGGCGAAGGAGCCGCAGGTCGGAGACAGCTGGCAGAGCCTCACGCAGGCCTACCTGACCCTGACCCGCGAATCCGCCGATGCGCTGGTGGCCATGTCGCGTTACGTCGGCGGCGTCCAAGTGGAGCGTGCCGTGGTCGGTCAGGCTCCAGGGGTAAAGCCCTACACACCCGTGGCCAAAGAGAAGCAAATGGCGGCACTGGATGCGCTGGCAAAATACGCCTTTGCGCCGGATGCGTGGGATCTCCCGCCTGATCTTGCCGCTCACCTTCAGCAGCAGCGTCGGGGGTTTGAATTTTCAAAGGAAGATGAGGCTCCAAAGCTCCATGATCGCGTGGCTTTGCTGCATCGCTCTCTGCTCGATCAACTGACCCACGTGGACACGCAGCGGCGGATCGTGGACAGTGCGCTCTACGGAAATGAGGTCCCACTCGGCGTCGCGATGGAGACACTCACGACGGCTGTTTTTGAAGGTGATCCCGCAGCCGGACCCAACACGCTCCGGCAGAATCTTCAGAGTGAATATGTGGATCGGCTCCTGAAGATCGTGAACTCCGGCAGCTACCCGCCGACCGCTCAGAGTGCGGCCTTCAGCCAAGTTTCTCGGGTCAAAGCGAAGCTCGAAGCAGCGCCCTGGCCCAACAAGGCCTACCTGCTTTACAAGATCCGTCGGGGAATGGATGAGCCGTAGGGTTGGGTGGGAATGATGTGAGTGGGAAAGGGGGAAAATCGGGTTGCAGGGGAGCGGCGATGCTCCACGTTCGGAATTCACCCCTCAACACTCCATTATTCACATGAAATCCCCTATCACCGTCGCAGTCACCGGAGCCGCAGGCCAGATTGGCTACTCCCTTTTGTTTCGCATCGCCTCAGGCTCCGTTTTTGGCGCTGATCAGCCCGTCAACCTGCGTTTGATCGAGATCGAGCCCGCTCTGCCAGCGCTCGGAGGAGTGGTGATGGAACTCGATGACTGCGCTTTCCCTCTGCTGAACAGCATCACACCAACGGCCAGCTTGGATGAAGGATTCAGCGGTGTGAACTGGGCCATCCTCGTCGGCAGTGTGCCGCGGAAGGCTGGCATGGAGCGCAAAGACCTCCTCAACATCAATGGCAAAATCTTCATCGGTCAGGGTCAGGCGATTCAAAAGAACGCCGCCAGCGATGTCCGCGTTTTGGTGGTCGGAAACCCCTGCAACACGAACTGCCTCATCGCCATGAACAACGCGAAAGACGTCCCATCCGACCGCTGGTTTGCCATGACTCGCTTGGATGAAAACCGCGCGAAGAGCCAGATCGCTCAGAAGTCCGGTCAGCCCGTGTCTGCCGTTTCCAATCTCGCTGTTTGGGGAAACCACAGCTCCACGATGTATCCTGATTTCGCCAATGCGAAGGTCGGCGGCAAAGCGCTGACCGATGTCATCACCGACTCCGCCTGGCTCCAGGGTGACTTCCTCACCACCGTGCAACAACGCGGGGCCGCCATCATCAAAGCGCGCGGTCTTTCCTCCGCTGCCTCCGCTGCGAATGCCGCCATCGACACGGTGAAATCCCTGACCACCGCAACTCCTGCGGGCGATTGGACCAGCGTTGCTGTTTGCTCCCAAGGCGACTATGGCATCGAGAAGGGTCTCATGTATTCCTTCCCGATCCGCACCGATGGTCAGAAATGGGAAGTCGTGCAGGGCCTGTCACTCAGTGATTTCTCCAAAGAGAAGATCAAGGCGACCGAAGCGGAATTGCTCGAAGAGAAAGCGGCCGTGAAGGAGTTGGGACTGATCTAATCCGCGACCTCCGAGACACCTTCAGTCCATTCACCGGGCGTTCCCAAAAAGAGCGCCCGGTTTTTTTGTGATTAGATCGTCGCAGGAACCTGGTCCGTCGGTGAGGACGAGTCCGAGCCGGACGTGGGTACTCCGGTGAGGTTCATCCGCTTCAAGATGGAACTGCCGGACACATAAGCGAAACCGACAAAGAACATGAGGAGGAAGGGAATGGAGCCCCATTGGAAGCGGGAGAGGGCGATCCATGTGAGCCAGCCAAAGTAGAGGGTGAGAGCCACCTCGATGTAGAGGCAGAGGGACTTGGCGCTCGCGTAGCGGAATCGTTTTCCGGTAGTTTGCGTCTTGGTGGCGACGCCGTATTTCGGCGTGCGCACAAATTCAGATTCCTGATTGAACAAGGCCTCCAGGACAGCCTTGCCATTGTTGATCGACATCCCAATGCCGAGAGCGAGCAGGAGAGGGATGTAGGGCAGAGACCTCCACCAGCCACCTTTGACCTGGGCGCTCTGAGCCGCGAGGTAAAAGATAATCACGGATAGCGAGGCAAACAAAAACACGGGAACATCCACAAGCAGCACCTTCAGCCAGGAAGAGCCCATGATGAAGTTAGCCGGATACATGAGGATCAGCACGCCGAGAAGGAGCAGGTAAGCAAAGTTGGAGGTCAGATGGGCGGTGGCCTCGCATTTCAGAGCCAGTGGAATGTCGCTACGCCAGACATTGCCCAGGGTCTTTTTACAGACCTGGATGGAGCCCTTCGTCCAGCGGTGCTGCTGGGATTTGAAACCATCCATGTCAGGCGGCAGTTCAGCCGGGACGACCACGTCTTTGAGATAAATGAAGCGCCAGCCATTGAGCTGAGCGCGGTAACTGAGGTCGAGATCTTCCGTCAACGTATCATGCTGCCAGCCACCAGAGGAGGTGATGGCCTCACGGCGCCAGATACCAGCAGTGCCATTGAAATTGAGAAACTCGCCATGCCGACTGCGTGCCGTTTGCTCCAGAACGAGATGTCCGTCGAGGAAGATGGCCTGAAGGCGGGTGAGGAGCGAGAAGTTCTTGTTCAGGTGCCCCCAGCGCGCCTGCACCATGCCCACTTTTTCATTCGTGAAATGGTGGATCATCTTCTGAAAGAGATCAGGGCCCGGAACGAAATCGGCGTCAAAGATGCATATAAAATCTCCCTTCGCGGTAACCATGGCCTCATCTAAGGCCCCGGCTTTGAAGCCCATGCGGTTGGTACGGTGGCGGAACTCGGCATCGTAGCCTCTCGCTTTGAGGTCTTCGGTCAGGCGCTCGCTGAGTTCGGCGGTGTCGTCGGTGGAGTCGTCGAGGACTTGGATCTGGAGCTTGTCGCGCGGGTAGTCCAGCTTGCTCACGGCATCGACCAGCCGGATCACGACATTGGCCTCATTAAAAATGGGGAGCTGAACCGTGATCAGCGGCAGCGTCTCAAAGGTCCCTGGCGCGATCGGCGGCTCGTTCCGGTGCTTCCAATAGTGGTATAAGACTTTGAGTCTGTGTGCGCCGAAGACGGAGAGTCCCGCAAACACAAAGACGTAGCTCGTCAGCCAAATAATTTTTTCCCATTCGATCATAGTGGGCCATTAGGCCGGAAGGTGGGAATCAATGGCGTCAAGAGGTTGATGGTCAAGCAGCAAATGTGCCAGTCGCCTGAGTCAGCCCCATTTTCTGCCAAACAATCTCACCGATCCGATTGTCTGCACGGACGAAACGCTCGAAGACTCGCGGCAGGATCTCCGCTGGTATCCCGGTGCCGTCATCAAAGACACGGATCACCGCATGGGCATCTTCGACGGTAAGGGAAACCTGCACGGTGCAGCCATCGGGATTGTGCTTGATGGCGTTGGTCAGGAGATTGGTCACGACCTGCTGGATTTTTAAGTCATCGATCTTTGCATGGACGGTCTCCAGATCTGCTGAAACGGTATCTTGCCGCTGCTCCGCGAGAGGCTCGACAAACCGGACGGCATCTTGAATGACCTCCGCCAGATCAACGACCTCCAGGTGCAGATCCAGATTACCGGCGTCCATATGCGCCAGCTCGAGGAGCGAGTTCACCACGGACTTCATTTGCTCACCGGAACGGTGACAGGACTCCAAGGCCTCACGGTATTCTTTGGGGCTGCGATCTCTCATGAGAGCTAGCTCTGTTTGCGCTATGATCACGGAGATCGGGGTCCGGAGTTCGTGAGAAGCATCGGCGGTAAACTGGGCCTGCTGCTCAAAGGTATTGTGCAGCCGCTCAAACGTGCGATTGAGCAAGGTGGCGAGTCTCCCCAGCTCGCTCTTCGCCTCATGCGTGTCGATCCGCTGCGTCAGATCCCCCTCTGCGATCCTCTCCGCCGTGGCGCCGATCTCTACGAGAGGTCGGATGGCACGCGAGGCCAGCCACCAGCCTCCGACGAGCCCCAGGCCGACCACGCCGCCTCCGATGCCGACAAGAAATGCGGCGAGGGATTTCAGCGTGTCATTGAGATCGGCGATGCCGGCACCGACGATGAGCACATCCTGCCGAGGTGTACAGTGGATCAATTCGCGGAAACCATCGCGGGTGCGGAAATGGGATTCGCCTTCAGTTTCGTCAGCGGCTGGCGGAGGCACAAATGCGGGTGCATTCAGGGAGCGGGTGATTTCACTCCGGTCACCGCGCATGGCCACCAAGTG
>CAMBPV010000181.1 GCA_945869695.1 Prosthecobacter debontii | reverse complement strand
CTTTGAGCTGGAACGACAACACACCGCCGAATCCACGCGTGAGGTATTTCTTGGCCATCGCATGGGTCGGGTGATTCTCCAGCCCCGGATAGTTCACAGACTCGACTTCAGGATGCGCCGCCAACCACTGACCCAATGCCAAAGCATTTTCACAAGTGCGCTCCACCCGCAGCGAAAGGGTCTCAAGGCCTTGGAGAAGCAGGAAGGAATTAAACGGACTCTGCGCCGGACCCCAGTCGCGCAGACCCTCCACCCGGCAGCGGATGATGAACTGAATGTTCCCCATCGGCCCGCCCACACCAAAAATATCGTTCAACACCATCCCGTGATAGCTCGGTGAGGGCGACGTGAACTGCGGGTATTTTCCATTCCCCCAATCGAAGGTGCCTGCGTCCACAATGACTCCGCCCATGGTGGTGCCATGCCCGCCGATCCACTTGGTGGCAGACTCGACCAGCACGTGCGCACCCCATTTCAGCGGCTGACAGATCGCACCCCCTGCACCGAAGGTATTATCGACGATCAATGGCAAATCGTGCTTCTTGGCCAACGCCACGAACGCCTCAAAATCAGGAACCGTGAGCCCCGGATTACCGATGGTTTCGAGGTAAATCGCCTTGGTCTTCGCATCGATCAAGGGCTCGAAGCTCTCGACTTTGACGCCATCCGCAAAACGCGCTTCAACGCCGATGTTCTTGAACGCATTCTTGAACTGATTGTAGGATCCGCCGTAGAGATGCGAGGTCGTGACAAAGTTATCCCCCACCGAGGTAATGTTATTGATGGCAAGGAACTGCGCCGAGTGCCCGGAGGAAGTTGCCAGCGCAGCCACTCCACCTTCCAGAGCCGCCACCCGCTTCTCGAACACGTCATTCGTCGGATTCATCAGACGCGTGTAGATGTTCCCAAACTCCTGAAGCGCGAACAAACGCGCCCCGTGAGCGGAATCCTTGAACTGGTAAGCCGTGGTCTGGTAAATGGGCACTGCCCTCGACTGAGTGGTCGGATCAATTTCCTGGCCGGCGTGTAACTGGAGCGTCTCAAAGTTCATGATGTTAGGTTGGAGTGGATGTTAAATCTGAACGTTCACGTTCTCCGTATCGTTACCTCGCGCAACTCCAAGGATGAACTTTTCGATCAAACCCACTCCCATCGCCGCAGGCATTCGCACCGCTCCCCTTGCCGAAGCGTAACTCACCGGACACCCCTCACCTGATCCAAACGAGACCCGCTGATCATGAAAACCATCCTCCTCCTAGCTCTCTGCCCCTTTCTGTGCGCCCTCGCGCGTCAGCCCAATGTCCTGCTCATCATGGCCGATGACCTGCGCGACTTCGGCGGCGCTTTCACGAAGGAGGTCGTGAAGACCCCTCATCTCGATCGCCTTCGGGCTCGTGGCACCACCTTTGAGCGAGCCTATGTCCAGTATCCCGTTTGCAATCCGAGCCGCAGCTCCATGATGACCGGTCTGCGCGCTGAGCAGACCGGCATCGTCGGGAACGACACCCAGTTGCGTGACAAAATGCCCAACGTCGTGACCCTGCCTCAATGCTTCAAAGAAGCCGGCTGGCAATCCCATGCCTTTGGCAAACTCTACCACCTCGGTGGCGGGAAGGATCCTCAGGCCCGACGAGCCTGGATGGATGCGGGCCATTCCTGGCACACCGCCCAGGCCTTTGAAGCCACCACGACGGGAAGGAAGATGCTCGAAGGTGCCAACGTCACCAGAGGTGCCCTGAGATGGTGCAGCTGGGGAGCTGCGGCCGGCACCGACGACGATCAGCCCGATGGCCAGATCGCCGCTGCGACCGTCGCAAAGATCAACGAGCTGGGAGACTCACCCTGGTTCGTGGGTTGTGGTTTCATGAAACCGCATGATCCCTTCATCGCGCCGAAAAAGTACTTTGATCTCTATCCCATCGACTCCCTCAAGCCCTGGTCCGATCCGGCCAGCATGACGGCCGCTCGGGCGGAGAGCGTAGGTTTTGGCGACTACGGTAAAGCTTTCGCAAAGCTCACCCCTCAAGAATGGCTTGAGCTATTCCGCGCCTACTGCGCGGGCACCCGCTTCATGGATGCTCAGCTCGGTCGGGTCCTCGATGCGCTGGACCAGAAACAGCTCTGGGATCAGACCATCGTCATCTTTGTCAGCGATCACGGCTACCACACCGGCGAGCGCCAGTGGTGGAATAAAAACACCTTGTTCGAGCGCTCCTGCCGCGCCCCCTTCATCATCGCAGCACCCGGCATGAAAGGCGGCCAGGTCAGTCGCTCCCTCGTCGAGTTTGTGGATCTCTATCCCACCGTCACCGACCTCTCCGGATTGAAGATGCCCCACCCCGCTGCCGGCATCAGCCTGCGCCCCGTTTTAGAAAACCCAACGGTCCCTGTCAAAGACGCCGCCTTCACGCTCATCACCCGCAGCCCCAAACTCCATGGCCAAAGCATCCGCACCCCCCGCTGGCGCTTCAATCAATGGAGCGACGGCCACCGTGAACTCTACGACCTCGAAGCCGACCCCGAAGAGCTCCACGAAGTTTCAGCCGATCAGGCAGAAGTCGTGAAGGCATTGACCCAGAAGCTCAAAGCCCTACCCGCCTTCACCCCCTAGCCGCCTCAGCCACCGAGGGCTTTTCAAGAGACATCCGCCAGGATCGCTCACGCAGAAGAGGGTGAAGCCTTTTCGGCAGAAAGAGGGAGGCAGAAAGATTGGATTCCTTCGCCAAGTCTCCCTGTCCCCGGTGCGTAGATTTGGATCGCGAGTTGCGGCTGAATCGAGTTGGGTTAATCTGTCAACATGAGCACTGTTACAGAAATTGAGTCAGCCATCAGCCAACTGCCTCAGCAGGAGTTTTGGAAGCTCGCCGAGTGGTTTGATGGCGTCAGGGAGCGCACCTGGGATGAGCAGATCGAAGCCGACGCGAAGGCGGGAAATCTCGACTTTCTATTTGAAGAAGCGGAAGCCGCTCGTCAAGCGGGAGCCAACCAGACCTGGCCTGCCCAGTCATGAAATCGACGGCCACGCCGCGTTTTTGGCAACGACTGCACGCCCTGCCTCAGAAGGTTCAAGAACTCGCGGAGAAGAACTATCGGCTCTGGCTTGAAAATCCTCAGCATCATTCCTTGAACTACAAACGGCTCGCCGGCCGGGGGCACCGATTTTCGGTGCGCGTGGGGGATCACTACCGCGCAATCGCTTGGAAGCTTGACGATGGCGGCGTGGAGTGGGTTTGGATTGGCAGTCATGCGGAGTATGATCAGTTGCTAAAACGGAAGTGAAGCCTTTTTCGGCAAAAAGAGGGAGGCAGAAAGATTGGATTCCTTCGCCAAGAACCAAGAACGCACCGCTCCCGTAACCGGGGCATTCCTGCCCCGCCTCCTTCCCCGTCCCCCCTTGCCCCGCGTCTTCCAAGAACCAAGAACAAAGAACCCGAAACTCCCCCCGTCTTCCCAACGCTCAACCCCCGTCAACAACCGCAAACCCCCGCAAACGGCCTCCTTCCCCTTCAAACTCAAACGCCCGCGCCGGGTTTGGCCCGATGCCAAGAGCGTGTCCATCGGCAGCCCCGGGATGACCGCAGCCTGAACGAGGCAGGAAGACGCCGGGCATCGTGTTCGCCCGGGCCCGTCGAAGGGGGGGGAATCCTGCAACCTGAAACACCCGGCCCCATGTCATCTTTCACGCCACCTTTACTCCTTCCACACCTCCGCGCTCAGTGGTAGCTCGTTTAGCTCGGCCCGCGCTTCCCGCCAAGTTGGATAATGCTTCTGAAGGATGGCGATGAATCGCTCGCTGTGCGTTGGCTCGATCAAGTGGACCATCTCATGCACGATCACGTATTCGAGCAAATCCTTCGGCTTCTTCACCAGTTCCGTGTTCAGGCGGATGTGCCTGTCGCGGTGATTGCAGCTTCCCCACTTGGTTTTCATGCGTTGGAGAAAGTAGCTCGACACATGCACCTTCAGCTTGGGCTGCCATTTCTGGATGATCGTCGGCACGACTTCGTGAAGCAGGGACTTGTGCCATTCATGGATTACCTCGGCTCGTTTATTGGCATCGCTGCCCGGACGCACGTTGAGGGTGATACGCTTGTGGTCGATCCTGACGCTGGGTTTGGCATCGGCATGTTTGACCGTCATGAGATGCCGACGGCCCCAGATTTGGTGACTCTCCCGCTCGATGAACTTGCGCGGGGTTTCACGAGCTTGATGGCGCAACTTCTCTTGCTGGGTGCGAATCCATCCGAGCTTGGAAATGGCGTAGGCACGGGCCACGTCGAGCCGGGTTGCCGTCGGGGCCACCAGCGTCACGCGGCCATCGGGCGGATGGACGGAGAGGTGGACGTTCTTGATGGCCTTGCGGGTCACCTGAATCGAGATCTCTCCGATTTGGATGGTTTCGGTCATCAGTAGCCGGGTTGGTTCTTGATGATCTCAAACAGGGCCTGCATCGCGGCGACATCCTTGTGGACCAGTTTGTGCAGGAAGTTCTGAATGACTCGCTCTTTGGCCTGATCGCCTTTCCAGCCAGACTGCGCCTTCTCTTTCATCGTTTGGTCGATCTCCATGGCGAGCCGAGCCTTGGCTTCATCCTCTTGCGGGCATTGGAACGTCGTCGCTGGCAGGTCGCCCAGATTGCGGAAGATGACGATGGCTTCCGGCTTGCCTTGCAGCGTGGCAGGATAATCGCCTCCGGCTTTTTTGACGAGCTTCTGCGCCAGTTCCTCGGCACGCTTCAGAAAGGCCTCATAGGCGGCGGCATCGGTTCGGCTTTCGGCGATGAGATCGTCCAGCAGCTTCGACATCTGCTCGTAATACTTCGGGTCCGTGAGTTGATCGCGGATGATCGTCTTGCGCAGATTGTTGATGATGCCTTCCGCGATGGAGTTGCGCGAACTTTTGCCTTTGGAGTTCAGCTTCTTGGCGATGGCGTCGTTGATCCCAGTCGCTACGATTAATTCGGTCAGGGTCAGCCCGGCCAGGTCGCCCTGCGCCTGCACATGCTCCGCTTGGATGTAGGTGTTGATCAGGTGGCGCATGTCCCCTTCGAAGGGTTTGATGTCCAGTTCCTCGCCGGAGTGCGTCTTGATCTCGTTCCGGGTGTTGGTGTGAAAATCCACCTCGTCCTTGATCCGCGCCCGTTCTTCATAGCCATATCCCGCGTCTTCGAGGTGCTGGACAATGTCCCCGTAGGCCCGCAGCAGTGTCGTAGTGGCCTTGTAGTAATTGATGCGCAGCGGTTCTGTTTCGCTCAGCGCCTTGGGATCGGAGGAGCTGCCGCAAAAATAGAGCAGGTATTGCTCCACTTGCTTGGGCATCGCCACAGGCTCGCAGAGGTAGCGCAGGGCCTCGCGGGCCGTGTCCAGCTTCTTCTTTCCTTCCACCAGCCAGTCTTTGATCGTCACGTTGGCGTCATCACCGCAGGTCTCCGTATCCAGCTCATCGGAGGTGTAGACGGAGATGGAGTTCTGCACCTGCTGGAAGAGTGCCTTGTAGTCCACGATGTGCCCGTGGGGCTTGTCGTCACCGTCGAGCCGATTCGTGCGGCAGATGGCCTGAAAGAGCGTGTGGTCCCGCATCTCGTTGTCGAGATAGATCACCGTGCAGCTCGGGGCGTCAAAGCCCGTCAGCAGTTTACTCACCACGATCAGCAGTTTCAAATTGGCGGGTTCATTGATGAATCGGCGCTTCATCTCATCCTCGTAGGCGGCGGTGCCTGGCCAGCCTTTCAGGACATGGTTCGTGTAGGTGTCGAACTTGTAGCGCTCGTCACTGTCCGGCGGCTCGGTGCTGATGTTGGTAGCCTGCGGGTCGTAGGAGGTGATGATCCCCACATAGCCGCCAAAGGAGGTGCCCTGAAAGAGCCGGTAGTAATGGCAGGCATCGTAGATGCTGCTCGCCACGAGGATGGCGGTGCCTCGGTCATTGTTGAGGCGTGGCTTCACGCCGAAGTCCTTGATGATGTCCGCGATGATCCGCTGCTTGCGCTCCTGGCTGCTCATGAGCTCCTCCAGATTCGCCCAGCGCTTTCGCAGCACCGCCTTCTGGAAGTTGTTCAAGCCTTTCGTCTTCTCTTCAAACCAATCATCCACCGCGTCCCGCACCACGAGCTTTTGCTCGGTATCCCTTGCCTCATACGTCAGGTCCAGCACCACGCCATCCTCCACCGCCTCGTGGAACTTGTAGGTGTGGATGAAGGTACCGAAGACCTCGCGTGTTGTCTGCTTGTCCTTCCTCAGCAGCGGCGTGCCGGTGAAGCCGATGAAGATGGCGTTGGGCAGCCAGCGTTTCATCTGACGGTTCATGTCGCCGCCCTGCGTGCGGTGGCATTCGTCCACAAGGACGTAAAACTGCCCGTGCACCTTCGGCGGAGTGCCGGTGAAGTCGGAAGTGTCAAACTTGTGCAGCAGGGCGCAGAGCAGCCTGGGACTGGCGGTTCCCAGCTTCGTCACAAACTCCGCACGGGAGGAAATGAGTGGCGAGCCTGCATCCGCGCCAATGACTCCGGAATTTCGCATCACCCCGATAATCTGGTCATTCAGCTCAATGCGGTCGGTGACGATCAGAATCCGCGCCTCGGGATCATTCTCCAGCAGCCACTTGGCCAGCAGGACCATCAGAATGCTCTTGCCACTGCCTTGCGTGTGCCAGATCACCCCGCCCTCACGTTTGATCAGGCGCAGCTGCGCCGCCTTGGCTCCATCATACTGATGCTGCCGGGGCACCTTCTTGATGCCTCCGTCAAAGATCATGAAGTTGCGGATCAGGTCCAGCAGGCGCGACTTCTCAGCAATCTCCGCCAGAGGCCGATCCAGCAGGCCACCTGCTACATTTTCATCCGGCACCGTCGGCTTCCATTGGACATAAAACTTCTCCTTCGTCGTCGCCGTGCCGTAGCGCAGGCCTTGCGTATCGTTCCCTGCCAGAAGCAGTTGAGCTGTGGCAAAGAAGCCAGCGTTAAACTGCTCCTCCTGGTTGCTCCAAAGTTGTCGGATGCCCTCCATCAGATCCACCGCGCCTCGTTTCAGCTCGATCACTCCTATCGCGATGCCATTGAGGTAGATCACCAGATCAGGCCGCCGCTCGTAGCCGCCTTTCAGCGTTACTTCCTCGGCCAGGGCGAAGTCGTTATTCTCCGGCTTCTCCCAGTCCACCAGATGCACTGTATCGTGCGGCTTTCCGGCGGCGATCTGCACGGAGACACCGTAGCGCAGCAGTTGGTAGGTGCGGAGGTTGGCTTGGTACAGGGTGATGCCCGTGGCATCCGCAGCGGCCATCAGCTTTTGCAGCGCGGCGGAAATGTGCGCATCGGAGTAGCCCCGCTGGGTCAGGTTCTTCCGCAGCAGGTCCACCTCAATGCAGCGGTTGTTCTCCCGCTTGTTCCACTCGCCGAGGTAAGCGTAGCCCAGACCACCCGGCCCGGTGAAAAGCTGGATCACGCGGTTCTGCGTCTTGCGTTCGGAGCGGGGGATTTCAGGCATAGGAGGGCGTGGAGGTGGCGAGGATCAAAGCGCGGCAAAGCGCTCTCTCCAGATGGCGATGAGAGGCTGCCAGTCGAGCTGGTCGGCGGCTTCGAGGGCGAGGAAGTAGTTTTGACGGGCGGCTTCGTCTCCCGGAGCTAGCGTCACGCGCGGCAGATCGAGGCGGCGGCGCAGCTCGGTGAGAAAGAGGCGGATGGTGCGGCCGTTGAAGTCGCGGAACGGATGAATGGTCAGAAAGCGGCCTTCGGCGAAGGCCAAGAACTCCAGCAGGAGTTCACCACTTTCTTCGTCCACGCTTTCCTGCCGGGCTTGCAGGTCGCGGCCATAGTCACGCATGAGCATCGGCAGGGCATGAGGCAGCGGAGGCGTGAGACGGCCCACCTGCACCTCGATGTCCCTCCATTTCCCGGCCCACTCCGGCACGAGATCCGAACAGAGACGGCGGTGAAGCTCCAGGATGAACCATTCATCCAATGGCTCGGAGGAAAACGCTCCGGCTAGGATGGCCGCCTCCACCTGAGTGACGCGATCCGCCAGCAGCGGAGCCAGCTCCGTGTAGCTCAGGACGCCGTGCGTGGTTTCAACAAAGCGGGTGGCTCGATCCGGGCGAGTGTCTCGCGGATCCGGCTCATCGCCACTGGCTCCCGCTCGAAGGCCATGCTCTGTGCCACATCCATCGGGATGGCTTCCCAGTTGCGGCGCAGCTTCTCCTCCGGCGGCAGGCTGCGCCAGCGGGTGATGTTGTCCTTCCAGTTCATGACTCATACATTAGCAGTAGCAGGCAGGATGGCAATAGGGAGGCTTCTGGGTCAAAGTGTAGGACGTGCTGACTTCAAATCAACCGAGTCCTCCCGGTGAGGAGTTCCTGCATCATGGCCTGCTTCAGGGCGCGGGTCTTCTCCCGCCGCTGCTCCAGCACCGCCAGCTCCCCGTCCATCTCACTCAGCACCGTCGCGATGGCGGTTTGTTCGGTGTAGGGCGGGAGTGGAACCTCCAAAGCTCGAACATCCCGGCTGTTCATTGACGGATAGTTTGAACCAGTCAGCAATGCTTCAATCTGCCGGTTAACGGGGGCGGCGAAGAGATGCTGGAAGATGTAACCAGCGTGCGTCACACCTTCACGGCAGCGCAGGACACAAAAACCGGTAGAGCACACCCAGTTGGCTTCATTGCCTTTGAAGAACAGGTGTGATAAGAGGTTGGGGCGCACCGTCGAGACGAGCACATCGTTGGCGCGCAGTTTGCGCCGAGCACGAGAAGGCGCTGTGGCGAAGACCTGTTCTGTAAAACCCTTGAGCGTGCCTTGGTCCACGTCTTCGAGTGAGATATAACGGAAGGCGTAATCTCGGCTCGTTCCACTTCCGACGTTCTCAGGGTCCGTTTCGACCACATCCCCCAGCGGCCTCACCTCCCACTCGCCGTGGAAGCCGGGGAGGCGGGTTTGGCCGGTGAGGAGTTGCTGCATGGCGGCCTGTTTGAGGTCGCGCTTCTTGGCGATCAGCCGGTCCAGCCCGCCCAGCAGCCCATCCACATCGCTCAACGCCTCTGCGATGGCGCGTTGTTCGGGGAGGTTTGGAGGAATCGGGAGATGAAACTTGCGTAGCGTCGCAATCGAAAATTCAAGCCGTGTGGTTCCGACCACCGACCGCATGATTCGTTCTTGTGTCGCACCCGACT
>CAMBPV010000180.1 GCA_945869695.1 Prosthecobacter debontii | reverse complement strand
ACTTTTGACCCGACTATTGCGCCGCTGGCTGGGTGGCAAGTGGCTCGTCGGCCTTCCTCCCGATGCTGGGGCACTCTTGAGTGGCTAAATCCCCCGGAATCTGCCAAGAATATCCATCGTCTGATTACCCGATTTACTCCTCGGTGGGTTGCCTGCGGCCGTTTTCCATTCCTGTTTTTAGGGTAATGCATTTTATCAATACACCACAGCACAAAAAAATCGCCAAACCTGCCGAGAATGGATACAACAGTGTGGTCGATTGCCCCCCCCCAAGTTTTAAATGCTCGAAAACGTATCGTGGGATACGAAGTGAACGCCAGACATGCCCTGAGTAAATGTAAATGAAACGTGAACACACCTTTCCCTGCAAAATATTTCAGACAGCCCTCGGTTCTCCAACTCGGTCGCAGGATTCGACGCGATTCATTCGAGGAGGATCGGATTCAGACTGCAACTCATTGATTCGGTCTATCGACCTGTCCTTTAATTGTTCAGTAGCACCGACTTCTTTTTCTCGGAGTGAACTATTGATATCGTGTTTTCGATGGTGTTCCGCGCAAATGTATCAACTCCGAGTTCAGCTTCTCGTGCTCATTGGCCTGTCTTGTGTTGCCTGCTCCACCCGAATTTGGGACTACCCGTTTCCAACAGTCCCCGCTGGAAAGTCACCGGATGAACGATCTTCATTTTACGAGGGCCACTTCCGGCACGACTCAATCGAGAGGGATCCAAAACACAAAACGGTCTTCGCCAATATCGACGCTGAAGTGGACGAAGCTGTGAAACGGCATCCAATGAGAAAACAGTTTGGTTTTTCGCACACCCGTTCCGAGGTTCAACGACGCATTCTGTACTGGAAGTATGGTATTGATTGGCTACCCCCAGCATCTATGACGCCGTGGATCATGGTGGATTGAGAGTCGGGGATTCGGCCGATGAGTGGAGTCAGGCTGCGACTTTCTGACAGAAGGGAGTGGCACCCGAGGCGCAGACTAAGACCGCATTGAGGCCCAGTTGTGCGGTTTCGATGGATGCTCTGCCGGGAGAGTTAACCTGACAGTGTGCGCTCGGGGTGCTTGTGCCTCGGGTTTTGCAGGCGCGGACGCGGACCTAGACTTTTAGGCCGGTGGGGAGCCCGGAGAGATCGAAACGGCATATTTTGCTGGTGTCGTCGTGCCGCAAATTGTGAATGGCGTTATCGGGGTCGGCTATCTGCCTCACGATTGAGTTGCCAACGTATCTCCCCGGTGGGACACTGGGAGCCCCTAGTCGCCATGACAAACCTGCTTTCCATCGAACAACTTTCGGCCAAGGAGATCGAAAAAATCGTTACCCTCGCCAGCGAACTGAAGAAGAATCGGCACGCATCCCCACAGGTATTGGCGGGTCAAAACTGGGCGCTCATTTTCACCAAGGCCTCCACCCGCACCCGCGTCAGTTTCGAAGTGGGCATTCGTGAGCTCGGCGGATCGGTCATGTTCATGTCCGGTGCTGATATGCAGCTGGGTCGTGGCGAGCCCGTGAAAGACACCGCACGCGTTTTGGGTCGCATGGTGGATGGAGCTGTCATCCGCACCTTTGCACAAACGGACGTCGATGAATTTGCCAAATACAGCGGCATCCCCACGATCAATGCCCTCACGGATGAGGAGCATCCCTGCCAGATCTTGGCGGATTTGCTCACCATCAAACAGCGCCTCGGCGGATGGAAAGGGAAGCGCGTTTGTTTCCTCGGCGATGGTGACTGCAATGTCGCACGCTCCTGGATCTGGGCCGCTGCCAAGCTCGGCTTTGAGCTGGTCATCGGAGCACCCAAGCCTTTCCAGCCTGCAGCCGCCTTCCTGAAAAAGGTGAAGACCAAACATGTGCGAGTGGAAGAGAATCCCCTCAAGGCCGTCGCAGGTTGTGATGTGCTCTACACGGATGTTTGGGTCAGCATGGGCAAAGAGGATGAATCCGCCGAGCGCGTGAAGCTACTGGCTAATTATCAGATCGATGATGCCCTCGTCGCCGCCGCGAAAAAGAAAGCCATCGTGATGCATTGCCTGCCTGCGTATCGCGGAAAAGAAATCACCGGTGAAGTGATGGAAGACCACGCAGGAGTCATCTTTGACCAAGCCGAAAACCGTCTTCATGCGCAGAAAGCGGTGATGGTAAAGCTCGTGAGTTAGGTGTCGCAATCAGATCCGCAAGGTCATCGATTTGAATACCGAACCCAACAGCCCCTTAGGTGTCTTTGACTCCGGTGTCGGTGGGCTCACCGTCGTGCGGGCGCTCCGTGAGTTGCTGCCGAATGAATCCATCATCTACCTCGGCGATACAGCGCGGGTGCCCTACGGTTCCAAGTCACCCGACACCATTCGCCGCTTCTCGGTGGAGGATGCCCAATTTCTCATCTCCCGAGGTGTGAAGGCCGTCATCGTCGCCTGCAACACTGCCACCGCGCACGCCCTGCCCACGCTGGAGGCCACCTTCCGCCTGCCCATCATCGGCGTCCTCGAGCCTGGCGTGGAAGCCACGCTGGCTGATCCAGCTTGTCAGCGGGTTGGGATCATCGGCACGGCTGGCACGATCCGCAGTTGTGCCTACCAGCACGGTTTAGCCATGCGGCGTCCAGATCTTCAAATTCACGCCGTCGCTACGCCTCTGCTCGCGCCTTTTGTGGAGGAGGGTTGGGTGGATCAGCCATCCACGAAGATGGTCTTGCGCGAATATCTGAAACCCCTCATTGAGCGTGGCATCGATACACTGGTTCTCGGCTGCACTCATTATCCGCTGCTTGTGCCCGCCATCCGTCGAGTGCTCGGACAAAAAGTGCGACTCGTGGATTCAGCCCTGACCTGCGCGGCTCACGTGAAGGTGAGACTGGAGGCCTTGAATCTCCTCCGCACAGCCAAATCAAAGCCCGCCCTGGAAATCCACCTTACTGACCTCTCGGAACAGTTTGAAAATCTAGCGCGCCAGTTCTTGAACGCCGATTTTGGCAAGGTGAAAAAAGCGAGCTTGGTTTAGTTGAGCATGCTTCAAACTTGCGGCGCTGAGCATTCGACTCCATGTTCCACGCGTCATGATTGCAATCGAGTCAACAGCTTTGGGGCGGTTTTTAAAGCCGATGAGCAAGGTGATGAGCCAAGAATTGGCTCGTGAACTGGTTGCCCTGAAAATCGAGGACGACACTCAAGCCAGATACGAGTTCCTTGCCTCAGGTCGGCGTGAAGGAATTCTTACGGAAGCAGAGGAAGCTGAGCTCTAGGATTTGGTTTAGGTGAATTCGGTTCTCTCCGTGCTCAAAGCTGAAGCTAGACTGCTGATCGCGTCTGCCGGCGCTTCCCTTTAGAAAAATGGACAGGGAGACAGCCGATCGGATTCGGAGTCGAGCAGGAGGACGTTGTGAGTATTGCGGAATTCCCGAGGCCGATTCAGGTCTGCGTTTTCACATTGAGCACATCACCGCACGACAGCACGGCGGAGACGATGAAGATGGGAACCTTGGGCTCGCCTGTCCCGATTGCAATTGGCGCAAGGGCACGAACCTTACGGGCATCGACCCTGACTCAAGTCAGGTAACTCGGCTATTTCATCCTCGACAGGACCTCTGGGGAGATCACTTTCATGCGGAAGTTCCCGTATACTCGGTGGCACTGCAGAAGGGCGGACCACCGCTTGGTTACTCGATATGAACAGCCCTATTCGGCTTCGGCATCGCCTCTGGCTGTCCCAATTGGGCGATTGGCCGCCATATTGAAAGAGCACTCACCCTCGCCGCTGCGCGACAAAGATCGTGTGCGTGCTTCGCTTGGCTTGAGGGTAGGCCTTGCAGGGAACCACCTCAACGCTGAATCCCGCTTTGCTCAGCCGGCTCACAAAAGAGCGATCGCTACAGGCCGACCAGAACGCCACTCGACCTCCGGGACGCAGCGCGCGCAGAATAGCCTGAAAGCCCTGGCTCTGATAAAGGCGTGCGTTGCCGTCCTTCACCATCGCGATAGGGCCGTTATCGACGTCGAGTAAAATCGCATCGTAGTGAGCAGCCGGTGCGCGGTGGAGCACCTCAAACACATCCTCCACAAACACTTCCACCCTCGGGTCCTTGAGCAGGTGCCCATTGACCTCGTGCAGGTGTTCCCGATTCCATGTCACCACCTCTGGCAGCAACTCAGCGATCTGCACAGATGCATCCTTATTCACCATTTCCAGCACGCGCCTCAGTGTAAATCCAAAGCCCAAACCTCCGATCAATACTCGCTTCTCCACGCCGCCGCGCAGACGCGAGCAGGCCAGCTGAGCCAGCATCTTTTCAGACTCCGAGGCATTGGTGCCCATCAGCGGCTGCCGATTCACCCGCAGATAAAAGTGCGAGTCATGCGAATGCAGTGTCAGCTCCGCGCCCTCAGGCGTCATTGCCTGCGCGAGGGTGATGAAGGGCTTCATGAGGCGGTGCTCAAAGATGCCGTGGGCCAAGTGAGCGCGCCTTTTCGATCTGGAAACTGAGCTTCACAAGTGAGCTGGATGCCACCGCGAGAGGCGAATTTCCCACGCACCACCGCCTGCTTGGGGCGACACGCCTTCACCAGATCATCCAGGATTTGATTCACGATCACTTCGTTGAACGAAGGGTGATTGCGGTAAGAGGCCAGATAAAATTTGAGCGACTTCGTTTCCACACAAAGGCTCCCCGGAATGTAGAGGATCTCGATGTGAGCCGAGTCCGGCTGACCCGTCACCGGGCAGAGGGAGCTAAAATCAGGCGCGCTGAGATGGATCGTGTAATTCCGCCCCTTCGTCCGATTCGGGAAGGTCTCCAGCACCGCCTCCGCCGGAGAAGAGGGCAATTTATTTTCCGAGCGTCCCAGAAGAGTGAGCGAGGAGGGCGTGACGGACTTTTTGGCTTTAGGCATCTCTCACTCTAGCGAGCGGTTTCCAGATTTCAGGTTTCAGTTTGATGAAAATCGCGGGGGCATTTGCATCCTGCCAGCGCCGATGCGGGATCTTCGCTATTTGGTCACGTTTTGCGCCGACTCCGAGTTCTGGGGGAAGCCCTTGAATTCACGGCTGCTCACCAAGGCATGAATAAACGCGCGCAGGCCCAGCTTTTGCTCCTTCGCGGCAGCACGCATCTCTGCCAGCAGAGGCTCGTCGCGGAAACCGACGGGGCGGCCGAGCGCATACTCAATCAGCGCCGCGCTGAAACCCGTGGCGAAGTCGTCCGTGCGCGAGGCGATGATATCTCGAAGTTCAAAGAAGTCCTTGAAGGTGGGACCGTTGTGGAAGGCGGAGTGGGTCTCGATCTGCCAGGTTTTGCTGGCTCCTTTCACGGGTTTGCCTTTGTCATCCATCACCTGATAGGTGTCCTCGGTGCGCCATTGGCCGACGGCATCAAAGTTCTCCAAACCGAAGCCGATGGGATCAATCTTCCGATGGCAACTGGCGCACTGCGCGTCCTCCTGGTGCATTTGCAGACGCTCGCGTGTGGTGAGCACTTTGCCTGCGAGACGGGCAATCTGCGGCACATTTGCAGGCGCGGGTGGCGGTGGGTTGTTCAGGAGTTTGCGCAGCACCCAGGCACCGCGCTCGACGGGGCTGGTGCGCTCGCCATTGCCACCCATGAAATGAATGGCCGCCATGCCAAGGAGGCCGCCGCGGGGGGAGTGCGCAGGCAGGCTGATTTTTTGAAAGGTGTCGCCCTTTACGCCTTCGATGCCGTAAAAGTCGGCCAGCAAGTGATTCACGATGGCGTAGTCGGCTTTGAGCAGATCGCTGAGCGGGGCGTTGTGCTTCATGAGATGGGAGAAGGTGGCAAAGACTTCGTTCCGCGCATTCAGCTTCGTGCTGTCGTCGAAGCGTGGATACAAGGAGCGGTTCACCTGGAAGAAATCGATGCGGTCCATGCCCAACCACTGATGAACAAAACCATGCACAAGCTCCTGCGAGCGCTTGTCATCAAGCAGACGTGCGGTTTGCGCGGCGAGGACTTTGGGATTGTTCAGATCGGCGTGAAGCAGTTCGTCATCCGGCGGTGCGCTCCAAAGGAAGTAGGAGAGGCGATTCGCGAGCTCGGAGTTGGAAAGTCGTTTCGGTTTCGGCTGACTTTTTTCGTGGCCACTGCCGCCTGGAGCCAAGCCACATTCAGCCAAATACAAAAACATGGGCGAGGCGAGCGCGACTGAGAGTGTCTCCTTCAATGCGGCGCTGTGTTTGGCTCCGGCCTTGCGCTGCGTGTCATAGAGAGTGGTGAGCTTGTCCACAAAGCTCGCGGGCGGTTCCATGCCGCGGAAAGCCGTCGCGCAGAAGCGACGCAGTGCGGGTTTCACCTCGGTGACTGCACTGGCATCATCCAGAGGGATTCCCAGAGCTGCGAGGCCGGGTGCTGCGGGTGCGGGATCGCTCACACGCTCGATCTCCATGTAGTCGATCCACAAAACGGCCTCGGGTCCGATGCCGTTGCGCTTCACCGCTTCCTGGCGTTTACGGCCGCCTTCCTCATTGTTGTCCCAAGCGCCTTTTTCACGGATGAAGAGTGTGCGATCACCGCCATCGGTCACCATTTTGGTTAGAGTAAAGGGCATCTCCACGATTTGTGGTTTCTCCATCGTGCCGGTGATCTCAAAGGTGGCCCTCACCATGCCGTTGCGAGGGTGGGTTCCCATTTCGAGAAACTTCTGCTCGGGGCGAGCCTCCTTCGCAGCGGCGATGCGCACCCGGAAAATGTAGTCACCGCTCGTCCACTCGCCTGGCACGGGGAGTTGCAAAAAGCCCAGCGCCATCACGGCGGGATGCATCGTGGGTGTGCCGAGGTAAGCGCCTCCGTCGAGTTGGGGACGGCTCAGGTAGTATTCGTGATACTTCTGCCAGTTCTCGCCGAGAGCTGAATTGGCTTTGTCAGCATTGTTCTCGGTTGTTTGGAAACCGAATGACTCGGGTGATGGTGCGCCTTTGAACCTTGCCCACTCGCGTCGGAAGTTGTTCGGGTGCTTGGCCGTCTTGCGCAGTTCCGTGGCAGCCGCAACGTTCTCGGGCTTGGCTGCGGCTGCATCCACGGCCTTCACCCAGGCGCTTGCACGTTCGCGGTCATTGATCTGGTCCTTCACATACTTGCTCACCTTCTCATTCGCCGTTTCGCATTCGAAGCGGACTTTGCCGACACCCTTCGCGGTCACGCTGCCGACCTGTCGGTTTTCACCGATTCCGAATTTCACCAGTTCAGGCACCGGTGGCGTCTTGCTCGCTGTTTTGCGCTCGATCTCGATCCAGTCCACCCAAATTGCCAACTCGGGGCCGATGCCGTTTTTTGATTTGCCCGCATTAAAAATCTCCCGCGTGCGCAGGTAGTGATCATTTGTTCCCTTTTCGCGAAGGAAGATGGTGCGGTCGAGGTTTGTGCTGTGGTCCTTCGTCAGCGTGAGGGGCATCTCGATGATTTCCGGTTTCTCGATGGTGCCGGCGACCGCGTGGGTGCTCAGAGGTTTGCCGTTGCGCGGATTCGTGCCGAACTCGATGTATCGCTGCTCCGGCGTGGACTGCGCCGTGTGCCCGAGACGGACACGGACAATGTAATCACCCGCTGGCCATTTGTAGGGGATGAGCCATTGAAAACTGTCATTGCCCATATCGCCGACGCTAACGGTTAAATAGGCGCCCGTATCGAGGTGAGGCTGTTTCAGGTAATGCTCGTGGTAAGGCCGGGTGAAGCCGGTGCCCACCTTTGTGCCGTAGCTGAGTGCCCGCGTGGCCTTGTCTGCATTGTTCTCCCGGGTGTTAAATCCGAAACTCTCTGGCGACGGTGTACCTTTGATCTTTGCCCACTCGCGGAGAAAGAGGTCATTGTTCTTGGCTGCCTTGCGCAGTTCGGTCACAACAGCGGCGTTCTCAGGTTTGGCCGCAGCTTCCTCGACGGCTTTAGCCCACTTTGAAGCACGCTGGAGGGCGACCAATTGGTCTTCGTAGTTCTTTCGAATCCTCGTGTTGTTCTCCTCCGTCTCGATGTGCAACTTCAAAGCCTCGTCTTTCGCTGAAAAACGGGTGAATGCCTCGTCCAGTGCTTGAAGGCCGAGCGATTGATACTGCTCAACCTGATTTGCAGACATGAACAGATTCGATCCACCTGTATCGAAGCCGCCGGTGCCTGTGTCGCTGGGTAACTCGGCCACGTTGATATCCACACCGAGGAGTTCCCGAAGCGTGTTTTTGTATTCGCGACGATTTAGCCTTCGCATGGTGGTCACGCCTTGCTGATCATTGAGTGAACGCCGCGCGGTGACCATGAGATTGGAGAGTTCATCAAGGAAATCCGCCTTCGCCTCGTTGGGGGGCTGTTTCTCGTCCTCGGGCGGCATTTCACCCGCATTCATCACATTCAGCACTTTCTGCCAACGCTCGGCCGTCTCGATGTTCGAGAGGGAGAAAGCGAGATCATCGAGCCGGACTTTGCCCTTCTGTTTCTCGGGGCCGTGGCAGGAGATGCAGTGTTCTGTGAGAAGGGCGCGATGTTTATCGGGCATGACAGCACGCGTGGTCTCCTCGGCGCAGGCAAGTGTGAGAAACTGGGGCGCGAGGCAGGCAGAGAGCAGTAGAGTTTGGAAAGGAGAGGGCATCTGAGCGAGGTGGCAATGAATCCGCACGGGCCTCTAGGCGGCTCTGCGCGAAAAGGGAATACGCCGACTCTTCAGCGGAGTGTGCGGCCCCAGATGAAAAACTTTAAGGATGCCTTCACTTTTATGCCGACTGAGTGCCGGAGTGTGAGCGGGGTCGATATCGATTTTCCCGCCTCACCGTTGCACGATGCGAATGGGAAGGTGGGGTTGGGTTTTGAGCGTGAGCCTCACATCATCTGCAAAGAGCCCATCAAGCTGCGCAGGGCGCAGGTTCGGGCGCGCCGCGACTTGGATGACCGCAAAGTCAGCCGATGACGGAACGAGGCACCTGGCCGTGAGGCTGCGTGTGCTTTTGGCATCGGAGCCGAGCGTGGTGATCTGAGCACTGCCGCTAGCGAGGGCGTCGGAGTTACTCTGTGGCCAATCGCGATGGAGTTGCGTGGGATCGCCCTGAAAAAGGTAAAGCTGACAGAAGAAGGAAACAGAAGGCTTTGTGTTTGCGGGTCGGGAGTCGAGAAAATCAGCACTTAGCTCCAGCACCGATTCACTCTCCTGGCCCAAGGCATGGCGCAAGGGACGGAGATCAATGAGCTGGAAAACATCGCAGGCGATGGCGCGGCCGCTCGGGTCATTCGAATCGCTGCCAGTTGCGAT
>CAMBPV010000179.1 GCA_945869695.1 Prosthecobacter debontii | reverse complement strand
AACGCTGCTTGGGACCCGAATTGAAAGGGCCTAGTTGTTGGAGAGTGGGTTCACGCGGAGTGCGCCATGGGTACTAAGAGTGGTGCTTATTGTCTAGAAGCTCAATTAGCTTCGGACCGCACCTCATTTCAAGTCACGTCAATGTGGCTCGGTATAATAAATGATACGCCATAAAACATTAATTGTGTGTGGTTTGAGAGAAAAATAACACCTGATTCGAAATCAGACGTGGGTGAAAGCTCACCGTGGGTTCAAATCCCACCCTCTCCGCCATCGAATCTTCGAGCGCGATTGAAGATTTTAGATCCAAGCATTGCCAGTCGGTTCCCATGGTCTCAGATCGAAGCCAGGTGAGGGGAAAAGGGCTATTTTTCCTCGCAATTAGGCCGACGTCTTGTACAGGTGCCGTGGTTTTCCCATTCTCATTTCCCGATATGAAATTCGCTCTCGTTCTTCCCTGGGTCGCCCTCGCGCTGGTGGCCTGCAAAAAGCCAACGCCTCCCCCGCAACTCCCTCCGCCCTTAGTGTTGGTCATGGAGGTCGCTAAAAAAGACGTCGCCCGCTCGACGACGTTTATCGGGAAACTCGATTCGCCTCAAAATGTGGAGGTGAGGGCACGTGTGGAATCTTTTTTGGACAAGATCCTGTTTGAAGAGGGAAGCGAGGTGACGGCGGGAGCACCGCTATTTGAGCTCGACAAAAAACCGTATGAGGAAAAACTTGCCTCGGCAAAGGGAAAACTGGCGGAGGCAAAGGCGGCGCTGAGCAAGAGCGTCCTGGACGTGACAAGACTCACGGCGCTGGTTTCACAGAACGCAGCGCCGCAAAGAGAACTGGACGCGGCCAAGACCTCCAAGGAGGTGAATGAGGCGAGCGTGGCCTCCGCTGAGGCGCAGGTGAAATCAGCTGAGTTGGATCTCGGGTATTGTGATATCAAGGCTCCTCTAGCCGGACGCATCGGAGCCAAGGAAGTTTCCGTCGGAAGCCTGGTCGGGAAAGGGGAGCCGACTCTTTTGGCAACGATCTCCCAGGTCGATCCTATCTGGTTCTATTCTGCGATTAGCGAGGTGGATTACTTGAATGCTGAAAAACTGGCCAGTGAAGCGGGACGAAAAATAGGGGAGTTGCCAGTGCAGTTAATCTTGGCCGACGGCACGGAGCATCCTGATATGGGCAAGTGGGTCTTTGTGGACCGCGTCGCGGATGCCACCACGGCGACGATTCGAGCGCGCGCTGAATTTCCCAATTCCCGCAAGGCGTTGCGTCCGGGCATGTTCGCACGAGTCCGCGTGAGTCTTCCGACCCGAGACGGTAATCTTTTGATCCCCGAGCGGGCGCTGGTGGAATTACAGGGAAAGAATTTTGTGTGGATCATCAATGCGGAAGGCAAGGCCTCGCAGAGACCCGTCGAGGTATTTCCGAATCGCGTTGGCTCCGAGGTGATCATCCTCAAGGGTCTTGAGGCCGGAGAGCGTATCGTGGTCGAAGGATTGCAAAAACTGCGGGAAGGCGCGCCTGTGCAGGCGATGACCCCAGCGCAAATGGCAGAGGCTGCCAAGTCGATGGATACGAGTCACGCTGCGCAGAGAGAAACCAAGAAGGGTAAGGAGTAAACAAGTATGGCTGACTTCTTTATTCGCCGCCCCATCGTTGCGATGGTCATCGCCATCCTGACGGTGATTGTTGGGTTGATTTCCCTCGCGCGTCTGCCCATCGCTGAGTATCCACCGGTGAGTCCGACGATGATTCAGGCTACCACCACCTATCGCGGCGCAGCAGCCGAGGCGGTCATGGAGTCCGTAGCCACTCCCATCGAGTCCAAAGTCAATGGCGTGGACAAGCTGCTCTACATGCAGTCTTACAATGCCAATGATGGCAAAATGACCCTGAACATGTACTTCGACGTCGGCACGGACGTGGACATCATGCAGGTCAATGCACAAAACCGTGTGGGACAGGCCGAGGCCCAGTTGCCGGCGGCGGTGAAGCAAGAAGGGGTCATCGTGAACCGCTCCAGCCCGGATATCCTGATGGTGGTGGGCCTGAATTCGCCAAAGGGAACCTACGATGCGACATTCCTCGGTAACTATTGCGACATCAATCTGGTCGATGGCATCAAGCGCGTCAAAGGCGTGGGCGACGTGAAGAATTTCACCGCGCAGGACTACGCTATGCGCATCTGGCTTCGCCCGGATAAACTGGCCGTGTTGGGTGTGACTCCGCAGGACATTTCCAATGCGATCAAGGAGCAGAATGCTCAATCCCCCGCAGGTCGGGTGGGTGCTGAGCCCGCTCCGCCGAAGCAAGAAATGCAATTCAATGTCCGCGCCCAAGGATTGCTCAAGAACCCCAAGGAGTTTGAGGAAATCATCATCCGTTCCAATCCCAGTGGCTCGCAGGTGAAGATCAAGGATGTGGCGCGGGTGGAGCTCGGCGCTCAGACTTACGACATGCGGGCCCGGCTGAATCAAACCCCTGCGGGCGCCATCGGGATCTACTTGGCACCGGGTGCCAACGCCATCGAGACCGCAGATAACGTGAAGAAGATTCTGGAGGATGCCAAAACGCGCTTTCCTCCCGACATGGCCTACGAGATCACGCTCGACTCCACGCTGCCGATCAAGGCTTCGATGGAGGAGATCGTTCACACTCTTTTTGAAGCCGTTTTGCTGGTGCTGCTCGTCGTTTACATTTTCCTTCAGAGCTTCCGGGCTACCATCATCCCCATGTGCACCGTGCCGGTGTCGCTGCTGGGTGCTTTCATCCTGTTTCCCGCGCTTGGCTTTAGCATCAACGTGCTGACGATGTTCGGACTCGTGCTCGCCATCGGCATCGTGGTGGACGATGCCATCGTCGTGGTCGAAGCCGTTCAACATCACCTGGAACAAGGTATGACCCCCGTCGAGGCCACACAGCAGGCCATGAAGGAAGTGTCCGGTCCGGTTGTGGCCATTGGATTGGTCTTGTGCGCGGTGTTCGTGCCCGTCGCATTCATGGGGGGTGTGACAGGTCAGCTTTACAGTCAGTTCGCGCTCACCATCGCCGTTGCCGTGGTTTTCTCGGTCATCAATGCGCTGACTCTCAGTCCTGCGCTCTCGGCCTTGCTCTTGAAAAAGCCAACGCCAGGTCGCGGGCCGATCGCAGCCTTCTTCAGAGCGTTCAATCGCGCCTTCGATTGGGTCACAGAAAAGTACGGCCGCATTGTCAGTGGCATGGTGCGCAAGGCCACCTTCTCCATGCTGCTGCTCGTTGTGGTGATGGGTGGCATCTACGGTCTGGGCAAGTATGTGCCCGGCGGCTTTATCCCGGACGAAGACAAGGGTTACCTATTCGTCGCGGTCCAGCTTCCTGAGGGTGCCTCTCTTCAGCGTTCGGACGAGATTCTCAAAAAGGTCGAGGGAATCGTGATGAAAACGCACGGGGTTCGCTCGGGTCTGGGACTCGCTGGATTTAACATTCTGAACGCGCTGAGCTTCTCCAATTCCGCGATGATGTTTGTGGGTCTGGAGCCATGGGAAGAGCGCCAAGATCCCGCCTTGCATGCCAAGAGGATAGCGGCTGAGTGGAATAAAAAATTTGCAGCCATTCCCGGTGCTCGAGCCTACGCTTTTGGTCCGCCACCCCTTCCGGGTTATGGCAATGTGTCGGGTTTCACCATGCAGTTACAGGACCGCTCGGGGGGCTCCGTGGATCAACTGGCCCGTTACATCAAGCAGCTCCAGGTGGAGGTGGCTAAGCGTCCAGAATTAGCTGGCATCAACACCACCTTTAACCCTGCGACCCCTCAGGTCAGTGTTGAGTTGGACCGTGAGAAAGCGCGGACTCTCGGCGTGCCCGTTGATAGTGTGTTTCAGACCCTGCAAGCCTACCTGAGTGGCATGTATGTGAACGATTTTGTCCGGTTTGGAAAGGTGTACAAAGTGTTTCTCCAAGCAGAACCTGAATTCACCAACCAGCCCGAAAAACTGGGGGAATTCTACGTTCGGAACAGTGGTGGCCAGATGGTGCCCTTGAATACCTTGGTCAAGGTAACAAAAATGTCCGGCCCCAATTTTGTCAGCCGGTTCAATCTTTTCAATGCTGCTGAAATCATGGGTTCGCCTGCGCCCGGCTACAGTTCGAGCCAGGCCATCAAGGCCATCGAGGAAGTGATGAAGACGATGCCGAGCGAAGTCGGCTACGAGTGGTCGGGTCTGACATTGCAGGAAAAGAAGTCAGAGGGGCAGGCGGCCGTGGTCTTTGGCGCGGCTGTTCTTTTCGTCTTCCTCCTCCTCGCAGCTCAATACGAGAGTTGGGGGCTTCCCTTCGCCGTGCTGCTGGCCACACCGACCGTCATTCTCGGACTCATGGTCGGCATGTTCCTGCGCCATTTTGATTTGAATGTCTATGCGCAGATCGGCCTCATCATGCTCATCGGCTTGTCGGCCAAGAATGCCATTCTCATTGTTGAGTTTGCCAAAATGAAACGTGATGAGGGAGTGCCGATCATCGACGCGGCGATCGAAGGTGCGCGATTGCGTTTGCGCCCCATTTTGATGACCTCCTTTGCCTTCATTCTCGGTTGTGTGCCGCTGATGCTTGCCACAGGATCCGGTGCTGCATCCCGCAGCACCATGGGCACTGGTGTGGTTTACGGGATGACCATCGCCACCGCCATCGGGCTCTTCCTCATCCCGGTCTGTTATGTGTTCATCCAGCGGATCATCGAGCGCGGCGGGAAGAATGCGCCTGCCTCGCCTGCTGCGGTCGTTCACTCCAGCCATTGATTTCCCAATTTCCAACTTCAGTGAAACCCATGAAAAAATCGACACTCCTCGTCATCATTACGAGCGCGAGCCTGCTCAGTTGCACCACCCAGGAGCCGCCGAAAGGTGGAGACATCATGCCTGAGACTGCGCGAGAAAAGATACCTCCCTCATGGGGTGCGTCATCTGGCGGTGGTGCCGTGGTGCCAGGCTGGATCCGCACTTTTGGGGATTCGACACTCACGGGGCTCGTGGAAGATGCACTGGAGCGGAATCCTGATTTGAGGGCGGCAGCGGCGCAGGTCGAGGCCTCTCGCTCTGCGATTAAGGTGGCGGCGGCTTCCCTGTATCCGCGGATTGCCCTGAAAGGTCTCGGAGAACGCCAGGGCCGTGAGATGACGGGTGACATCGGATTCGGCATCACTCCGCCCGATGTCGGCGGGCTCGGTGTGGATACCTCGGGAGGAGGCACGGACATCAACACCGTGGACAGCTCCATGGGCCGCTGGGTCACTGGGATCGGCATCGGGGCCTCTTGGGAGGCGGATGTTTGGGGACGCGTGCGCTCCAAGAAAGCCGCGACCAAGTCTGAGAGCGCAGCGCTCGAGGCAGATTTCGAGTTTGCCCGGCAATCACTCGCCGCTGCAGTGGCGAGGGCCTACTTCTCGACAATCGAGGCGGGTCAACAGGCGGCAAACGCGCAGGAGACACTCGCCTTGTTTCAGGAGTATCTGAAGCTCACAGACGCCCGGAAAAAACAGGGATTCTCCAGCGATTATGAAGTCGCTCAGTTGAAGTCACGCATGGCGGGTGCGCAGGACACGGTGTATGCCGCAGAGGCGGCTCAAGCGCAGGCCATCCGTGCGATCGAGGTGGTGATCAGCAGTTACCCTGCGGGTAAACTGAAAACGCGCCGGACGTTCCCCGGCCAAGTGAGATCGGTGCCAGCCGGGTTGCCTGCGGAGCTCTTGGAGCGTCGTCCGGATCTCATTGCAGCAGAGCGCCGGTTCGCGGCTGCCTTTCATCGCACAAACGAGGCGCGCACCGCTCGCTTGCCGCGCTTTGCGATCAGTGCTACCGGCGGAGTCGGTAGCGCCCAACTCGATGGGGTGGGTGTGATTGACGCGGTCAGTTGGAGTCTCGCGGCTGGGGTCATCCAACCCATCTTTTTTGGGGGCGAACTGAAGGCTGCCCAGGAAATAAGGAAGTCAGAGCAGCGGGCGGCTGCCGCGACTTACGTGGGCGTTGCCCTTCGGGCTTTTCAGGATGTGGAAGATGCTCTGGACAGTGAATATCACCTGCGCCGCCGGGAGGGGGCGCTCAATGAAATGGTGGAGCAAAGCGCGATGGCGGTGAAGCTCGGGCGGGTTCAGTTGGATCAAGGCCAGACAGACATGTTTACCATTCTTCGACTGGCCGGCGAAAACTTGGCAGCCAAAACCCAGCTCACGCAGATCCGCGCCTCCCGATTGCGCGAACGGGTAAACCTTCACCTCGCTCTTGGTGGTAGCTTTAGCGGGGCATCAAAATAGGCAATGCAATCAGAACCTGGACCTTAGACTCATGGAACCTGAAATTCTAAACATCGAGCAAATCATGCAAGACCGCGCGAGGGCGGTCGAAACGTCGATCCGCACAGTGAGCTTGGATGAATTGCGTGTGCTGGTGACCTTTTTGTTTCCAATTGAAAGTCATCCCTGGAACCAAGCCTTTCGGACCTTTCTGGATGAATCTGCCGGCGACACGTTTTTCCAGGCGAAGGCGGACGATCAGATCCACATCGTTTATTGCAGCACTCGAGAGAAAGGGATCTGGTACATTCCAGAAAAAGGAGTGGGCATTTTGCAGCCTCGGGGACTGAAGGCGCTCAAGCAGATCGTGGCCAATTCGCCCTGAACAACGCTTCCTCAAAACTGACCTGCACCATGAAGTCCAAACAGATCATCGAAATCGCGCGTAAGCTGTCAAAACCTTACCGGGTCTCAAATGGCAAGAAGTTTAGACTCAAGAATGTGGATCCCTCGGACACCGGGGACCTTAAAGCTGAGGACAAACCCAAGGCCATCGAAGCTTTACAAATGGGGGTCGAAGAACTGGCTGAATTGCAGGATGTACTCTATGCCCAAGACCGCTGGTCGGTGCTGCTTATTTTCCAGGCCATGGATGCTGCAGGGAAGGACGGGACGATCAAACACGTGATGTCGGGTGTGAATCCGCAGGGTTGCCAGGTGTCGTCGTTCAAAGTTCCCACGAGCGAGGATCTGGATCACGACTTCTTGTGGCGCTGCATGAAGCATTTGCCGGAGCGTGGACGCATCGGCATTTTCAACCGTAGCTACTATGAAGAGACTCTTGTAGTGCGGGTGCATCCTGAGTTTCTTGCGGGACAAAAGTTGCCCGAAAAGTGCGTCACCAAAAACATCTGGAGTGAACGTTTTGAAGACATCCGCGCGTTCGAACGCTACCTGACGCGCAATGGAACCATCGTGATTAAGTTCTTCCTGCATGTCTCCAAAGACGAGCAGAAAAAGCGATTCCTGGAGCGTCTCGACCTGCCTGAAAAAAATTGGAAATTCTCCGCAAACGATGTCAAGGAGCGAGGGTTCTGGGACGACTACATGAGAGCCTACGAGGAAACGATTCGGGAGACTGCCACCGAGGATTCGCCCTGGTATGTGGTGCCGGCTGACAATAAGTGGTTCACCCGTGCCGTCGTTGCGGCGGCTGTGATTGATGCGGTGGCCTCGTTAAATCTGGCTTATCCTAAAGTTAGCCCGGAAAAGCTCAAAGGACTGAGTGAAGCCAAAAAAGCGCTGCTTGCCAGCCAATGAGCCTCTCTGGATTTGGAATTAGGGGTTTCGCGAGGTTGTCTGCGCCTGGAACTTTTCTTTGCTCCGAGTCGTCACTTCACGAAACCGGTTCTCGTATTCAGCATGGTTGGTGCCCATGAGTCGGTCCCAGACATTGAAGTAGAGGCCGTAGTTCCCACGCAGGGTCTCGTGATGCATGATGTGGTTGGTGGGCGTGTTGAGCACCTTGCCTAACCAGGAGTCCATCAGCCAGCGGGGGTGATACTCGTAGCCAGTATGTCCAGCGACGTTATAGAGGATCTGCCAGAGCATGAACAGGCCGAAGGCATAGAGGTGCATGGGAATGACAAACATGACGAGAGGGAAGATGGAAGCCTGAATGAAGGCCTCCAGCGGTGAGAAGGCATAGGAGGCCCAAGGAGTGGGATTTTTGGAGAGGTGATGCGTCTGGTGGAACCACCGGAATAAACGAGGGTGATGCATGGCGCGGTGTGACCAGTAAAACCAGGTGTCATGCAACAGAATGGCCAACCCAAGGCTGACCCCAAACCAAGTCCAGCCGTGCGAATCCAGTTTCCGGTACATCTGCGTCCAGCCTTGTCGGGCGGCCAGAATGGTGAAGGCGCTGACCGTCGCAAAGACCACCATGGAAACGGCGGAGTCTCGCATCTCGCGTTTCACCTGCGCGGCATCCGGATATTTGCTGATGATTTTGCGATGAAACCAACGCGACTTGAAGATCCAATAACCGAGTATCCACGCCACGCCCGCGAACAAAAGGTAGCGAAGGGTCAACTCTCCCAGGCTGGAGAAAAGGTTGTTGAAGAAGCGGTTCATGTCGCGACATGAAAACGCCTGTCGGTGGCCGCTATTGCGGCTCGTTTCATGGATTGACCTTTGCAGTCTCTGCTCGGTTCCGAATGCGGAGATAAAGGGATTCCTCCTCCGGTAAGAGAGACAGGGTGGAGAAAGTGGAAGCGAGTTGGTAGGCTTGAATATCAGCACCCATTTTTTCAAGGAGCGCGGCTCCCACGGAGCGGTGGCCCGGAGGGAATTGGGACCAGTCTTTGATCTGCGCCAGGTGAGAGCGAGTGCCTTCGAGATTGCCCTCGCGGAAGCAGAGGAGCGCGAGGAGGAAGGATTGGCTGGAGGCGGCCATGGTATCCTGACCGCCGATGACGGCTGATTTGGCTTGGTTGAGGAGACTGGGCACCAGTTCCATTTTATCACCCAGCAGAGCTCTCAGGTAACCCAGATGAATCAAGTTGGTGGTGCTCTCGTCGCCTGATTGAAGCAAGCGCTCCGCCACCTGGAGCATGAGCTTGGAATCCTTCTTTTGAGCGGCGGCGGCATAGAGGCCCTTCAGAGCGGGCAGGGGAGCAAAACCCTTGGTCTTGGCCATCCATTCATAGCTTGCGATGGCGATGTCCGTCCACCCTTGCTGTTCCGCGAAGGAGGTCACTCGCATCACGGTCTCCCCATCACCTTCAGCGATGGCTCTTTGCATCGCCAGTCTGAGGCTATTCATCGCGTCTGGGATGCGGCCTCTCTGGGCCAGCAGGAGAGACTCCAGCACGGACAAGTGACCCTTGGAAAGCGGTTTGACATCCCGGCTGGTCAAGAAGGCATCGAGAGCTGGCCACTCTTGACATTGAGTCAGGGCTTTGACCCACAGGATGCACAAATCACGATTCAAGAG
>CAMBPV010000178.1 GCA_945869695.1 Prosthecobacter debontii | reverse complement strand
TGATGGCTCCGAGAGGCTCGGGATGACCGGGCATCACCCCATGAGGGCGCGCGGTTTCCTTGATCAAAAGGGGGCGTCCGTTTCCGCCGATTCCACTTCTCCGGTTTCGCTGAGCTCTTTGGTTTCGGACGGCAGATCGCTCGGGAGCAGGAGTTCGAGCTGTGCAGTGGGCCGGCGCTTATTCGCACCTTTTGCGGGTCCCGCACGACTCGCTGGCGGCGTGCTCTCGGGCTCTTCCACAGGAGCGGGCGGCGCGGCCGGTTCGGTCTCGGGCTCAATCACAGGCTCGGGTTCAGGCGGTGTCGCCATCGGCTCCGGCTCGTCTTGCTCCTTGGCAGGTTCGGCTGGAACGGCATCCATCTCCGGGTCCTCCACGGCCTCTTCATCCCCGGGCGGGGGCGGCTCACCCTCAGCAGCTTCCAGCGGGCGATCATCCTCGATCGAGGCTTCAGCGGCTGTTTCCATCTCCAACTTAGTCCGTCGTTTGCGTGCGGGTGGGTTCAGCCCGAACTCCCTCCACTTCGGATCATCCGGAGAAATCAAAACCCCCAATTCCACGATGAGGCTTCGGTACCTCTTTTTGAGCATGAGTCGAGCCTTGTTCCTCGCCCTGACTGCCTTGGTCCTCAATTTGGTTTCTTTTTCGATCACGATTCGGCTCTCGTTGACCTCACTCCAGGCTGAACGGCAAGCCTCGGCTGTTGCCTCCATATCCTTGCTCTCTTGGAGGGGGGTGTACTGAAAGTGTTTTTCGAGACTCAAAAGTAGAGCTTGGCGTTTCTCTAAGCTCTCAGGAACTGCGGTTGAGTGATCAGGGAACCCAACTTTTTCCCAATCGGCATTAAATTCTTGCCCATAAAGCATGGCTAGCCGAAGTCGACAATTCGAAATAGTCTTTTTGGCAAGCCGATCCGAAACTTGAAAATTTTGTCTGACAGCACTCAGAGCCTTCTTTTGTTGGTTGAGACTTTTCTGTGTCTCTTGAACTTCGTCGAGTGCCTGTTGAAGCACTGCTGATGTATTTTGCCTAATACCAAGTTCAGACTCGAGTTTCTGACAGCCTTTCACAAGTAACGCAATTGCGCTGAGTAATTTAGAGTCTTGAATTGGGGTAACGTTAGCAGCCATAATGTTTTAGTTAAGTGGCTGGCTACCATGGTAAACTTAATTGATCAATAAAGAGTTTGTTTGATTCAATAAACGTTGAAGTAAAAGTTAGTTCAAAAACTGAGTATCGAGAGTTTGGACAAAATAAATTAAATCAAACAAATGATCGTGAGCGGCGATGAGAACTGATTGAGATTAAATAGTTTCAGACTGAGATCAGGGTTGCCTTGTATTCACCCCAAAACGAATGCTCTCGCATTTCGTGAAAAAAGACTGAAAACACTCAATTTCAGTGATTCAGTCGGCATGTTAAGTGCGTCGGGAAACTGAATCAGCCGATTAGGGGACTCTCAAGCGTTGAAACGGCGCGCTTTCGCAAATGGCGATGATGAGGTCTTGGATGTGAATCCCCGACGGGCGCACTCGACTGAGGATTTCACGGACCGCCGGCTTGTCGTGATGCTGAAGGCCGCGTCCCAGTGCATAAGTCAGCAGGTGCTCGGTCAGGTTCCTTTCGAAGTCGCCCGCTAGATCCCGGGTGAGGAGGGATCGAAACTCTTCAAAGCTGGCGAAAGACTGGCCTCTGACCAGTTTCCCGGCAACATCGACCGCCTTACCTTTTTCATTGTCCCGCCATTGCCCGACCGCGTCGAAGTTCTCCAGAGCGAAGCCCATGGGGTCGAGGAAGGCGTGGCATCCCGCGCAGGAGGCATTGGAGCGGTGGGCCTCGAACTGCTCGCGCAATGTGAGCCTTTCACTAGCCACCTTCCGCTCGTCGAGCGGAGGCACACCGCCGGGGGCAGGGGGAGGGGGAGTCCCGAGGATGTTTTCCAGGATGAACTTTCCCCTTTTGACCGGCGAGGTCCGAGTGGGATTGGAGGTGAGCGTGAGGATACTGCCCTGAGTCAGCAATCCACCGCGAGGGGTGCCTTTGAGGGCCACTTTCTCAAATTTGTTCCTGTCATCGCCGGCGGGCGGGGGCAGCCGGTAAAACTTGGCCAGGGACGCATTGAGGAAGGTGTAGTCCGCGTTGAGGAACTCACTCACCGGCCGGTTTTCTTTGAGAATGTGGGAGAAGAAGAGCTGGGTCTCCTTTTTCATGTCATAGGCCATGCCGCCCTTGAACTCGGGGTACTGCTTCTGGTTGGGCTCCACGATCTCCATGTCACGAAGTTGGAGCCACTGACCGGCAAAGTTTTCGGTCAAGGCCTCAGCCCGCCAGTCGCCGATCATGCGCCGGATCTCCGCCGCGAGGTTTTTCCTCAGCTCCTGTTTTCCGGCCAAAATGAGCAGACGCTCGTCAGGAGGCGCGGACCAAAGAAAGTAAGAGAGCCGGGAAGCGAGGCTGAACTCGTCGATCGCGACCGATCCGTGCGATGGGGCACCGGCAGGCTGGGCACCGCCCCGGAAAAGGAAGGAAGGGGAAATCAGCATCGCCTCGAGGGTCAGCCGGACTGACTCAAGAACGGAGCCGCCCTCGTCCATGTCGGCCAGAGCGAGAGAGGTCCAGCGGGTTTTTTCATCGTCCGAGAGCGGGCGCCGGAAGACCCGCGCCCCCATCTTGGCGATGAGCGGCGGCAGGTCGGCTCGGCTCAGGATGTCGGACTTGGCCGCGTGGTGGACCGTGAACTCATGCACCCAGAGGTTCCGGTCAGCTCGGGTCTTCTCATCCCAGAAGTCGTTGAGAAACCAGATCTGCACCTCATGCCGACCCGCGGGGAGGCGGCCCTTGCACTCGAACCACTGCTCCGCCTGATCTTTCGCGGTCACGTCGAAAGCCCCGAGGGTCTTGCCGCCGATCCGCAGCTCAAACTTCGCCGGCTCGTTCCCTGCCTGAAGCGCTCCCGCCTTGATCCGAAACACATACTCGGCCTCTTTCTCGATCTCCAGCGGATGCCTGACATACCCACTGCTGGCTAGCTCAATAGCACCGGTGTCGATGTTTGAGGTCCCTTCGCCCTTCCAGAAATCCTCTCCCGTCAGCGCCAGGGAAGGCGGCCCCACCGGTTTTCCATCGAGTAGCCATTGCAGAAACCGACTGCCGCGCGGAGCCGTCAGCCCGTAAGGTCCATCCACACTGATCTCCGCGATGGCCAAATTCCGGTCCCTCCGCTTCGGGTCCGGGTTCCCTTCATCGTAGAAGTCGTTTTCAAAGCTCACGACCACCTTTGTCGTCCCGGCCTTGAGCTGGACCTCTTTTTTGAGGTGCTGCCAGACCGTCTTCTCTTCCTCGAAGGTCGCGGTCACGTCCATCGTCCCCAGCTCCACATCGCCGATCCTCAGGCGAAGCCGCGCCGGTTCATCTCCCGCTTGTTGAGCGGAGGCCTTCACCGTCACCGCATAGCCACCCGTGAGCGGCACATTCAGTTTGGCGGCGGACTCGCCCTCGCTACCGAACCACCGCGCACCGCCCTCCGCTCGGGCACTGCCTTTTTGATTCCAAAACTGATCCGGTTTCACCACGACATGCGAGTGATCAGAGTCACGCACCCGAGTCGCCTCCTCGCTGATCTGGATGGCCGCGCGCATGTACTTCTCCATCAGGATCGGCGACAGGCTCAGCACGTCGGCGATGTTATCAAAGCCATAGCCCGAGTCATCAGGTGGGAACTCTTTTGCGGGTCGCAGATCGATCAAAAAAGTGTCCCGCACCGTGTTGTTATACTCCGCTCGATTCAACCGGCGATAGACCACATGCCCCGGGTCCGGTTTCTCGGGGTCCATCCAGAAAACGGAATCATCGATCCACGCCACGATCTCATCCCGCTCCTGCAGCGAGGGCTGCGCCTTTTTCTCCGGAGGCATCACATGCGTCACGATCTGCTGCCTCACATTGTCCCAGGCACCCAGGTCCGCCCGCATCGTCGCATAGTTCGCGTGTCCATCGAGGGCGAAGTCGCCCTTCTCCGTGCCGTCTGAATGGCAGTCGTAGCAGTACTTTTCCAAAAGAGGCTGGATCTTGCTCCGATACGCTTCCTCGCCGCGACTCGCCCCGGGTGATTCAGACCGGCCCCAGCCGATCGCCCCGAGACCAATGACCAAAACTGTGATGAGCCTCATTCCTTGCATCTTTTGTCCTACGCTTGAGCAGCCTCCGTGAGCCACTCCGCAAAAGGCATACGCCCCTTATCCATGTCGCCTATCGGCTGTTCCTTTTTCGCCATCGCAATTTTTGCGCGACCCCCGCCAAGCCATACCCGAAGGATGAAGTCGGCATGTCCCCCAGCAATCGACCCTTCACCGTCGGCGACAAAGGCCGCGCCGTTGCGGAAATCTTTGCCTGGCTTTCTCGTGTCCCTGAGAGACAAAAGAGAAAGGGAGGGTGTTGAAGTTCCATCCCATTCTATTTCCGGTTTCGGCGTTGTCCAAACCGTAGGATCAGGTAGCATCCCCTCATGAAATGGTCCTACCGCATCGCTACCATCGCCGGCACGGAAGTGCGCATTCATGCCACCTTCCTGCTCCTGCTCATTTACTTCGGTGTGACCGGGATGAGTGGCGGGCGCGGCATCGCGGGGGCTTGGGATGCGGTGGCGCTCGTGCTGGCCATGTTCACCTGCGTGCTCCTTCATGAGTTCGGTCATGTCACAGCGGCTAAGTTCTACGGCATCCGCACACCGGACATCACCCTGCTCCCCATCGGCGGAGTCGCGCGCCTGGAGCGCATGCCGCGGAAGCCCGCCCATGAGTTCGTCGTCGCCGTTTGTGGCCCCCTCGTCAATGTCGCCATCGCTGCCGTCATCGCCCTCTTCCTCGGAGCGGCTGGAAAAATGAGCCTCGACTTCGATCTCCAGTCGAATGGTCCCTTCTGGGTCACCCTCATGCAGTGGAACATCCTCATGGTCGCCTTTAACATGGTGCCCGCCTTTCCCATGGATGGAGGCCGCGTGCTCCGCTCCCTCCTCGGCATGTTTGTGGACTACGGCCGCGCCACGCGCTGGGCTGCTGCCGTGGGGCAGGGCATCGCCATGCTCGTCGTGCTCAGCATGTTGGTCAGCGGTGCCTTCCAGCCCTTTCTCATGCTCATCGCCGTCTTCATCTTCATCGCCGCTGGCCAGGAGGCCGCCGTCGTCACTCAGGAGGAAGCCACCAAAGATCTCCTCGTTCGCGATGCCATGGTCACCCAGTTTGTCTCCCTCCGTCCCACCGACCTCTTGCGGGATGCCGTCACCTCTCTGCTCGCAGGCTCTCAGCATGACTTCCCCGTGCTGGATGAGCGCGGCAGCGTCATCGGCATCCTCAGTCGGAAACGCCTCGTCTCCGCGCTGGCGGAGTTTGGCCCCGGTCATCCGGCCCAGCTCGTCATCGAGCCCTGCGCCGAGGGAGTCGGCCCCCTCCAGCCCCTGTCTTCCGCCATGGAGTTTCTCAATGCCAGCGCCTGTCCCGCCGTCCCGGTCATCGATCCCGTCTCCGGCCGCCTTGTCGGTCTCCTCACCTCCGAGAACATCGGGGAGATGCTCATGATCCGCGCCGCCCTCGCACCCCGCGCCGCCGCTGCCGCCCGCTCGGATAGTCTTTGAAATCCGCGCCGGGCTCGCCACCCGTGCGCCATGCACCGCTACCGCATCCGCAGAGCTCCCGCGTCGGACGCCATTTCTCCCGACTGGACCCGGGCAGAGGTCCTCTCCGCCTTCACCTTTCCCTGGGAGGACACCCCCGCGCCGCTCACCGAGTTCCGTGCCCTCTGGGATGACCACTCTCTCCACTTCCGGTTCGACTGCCACGACGCCGATCTCGTCCTCCCCGACGGACCCACCATCAAAGACCGCGTCCTCGGCTCCGACCGGGTCGAAATCTTCTTCGCGCCCGATCTCACCCTCGCCTCCTACTACTGCCTCGAGATGTCACCGCGCGGAGACGCCCTCGCCTACGCCGCCCGGTTCTACCGGCAGATCGACTGGACCTGGCGGTGCCCCGGCCTCCAGCTCACAGCTCAGATCACCGGCCCCCGCTACCACGTCACCGGCAGCATCCCCCTGTCCACCCTCCGCTCCCTCCACCTCCTCCGGGGAAACGAGATCCACGCCGGCCTCTACCGCGCCGAGTTCAGTCACCGGCCCGACGGCACCGTCCACTCCGGTTGGATGCCCTGGGTCGATCCCCACACCCCCACGCCCGACTTCCACCTCCCCGCCAGCTTCGGCATCCTCGAGCTCGTGCCCTGATCTCCCTTAGCGCAGCTCCTGACCCTTCGTTTCCGGCCCGAACCAGATCAAGACGATGCCCACCACGTAGATCGACGCCATCACCGAGCCCGCCATCGCAAAACTCCCGTCAAAGAACCCGATCAGCGTCGCCGTTTGCAGGCCGCCGATCGCCGCCACGATCCGGCCAAAATTAAACGCAAAGCCCTGACCTGTCGCCCGCACCGATGTCGGGAAAAGCTCCGGCAGATACAAGGGGAAGAAGCCATAGAACGACGCCGTCATCCCACCCGCCACAAAGGCACTCCAGAGAAAAGGCGTGCCGTAGCCCGTGTTCCCCTGATACAGCAAAAGCGCCCCCAGGATCGAGCCCACACACAGCACCGTGTACGTGATCCGCCTGCCAAAACGACCCGCCGACAGTGCCGCCGCCATCGTCCCCGTGATCGCCCCAGCCGAGAGGTAGATCAGCGTCCACTCCTTCGCATACATCAGCGGTGCCGGCTCCAGTTGCGCCGCCCAGCGGGACGCCCATTGAGTCGAGCCCCACGTCCCCAGCAGCGCCACCGCCGCCAGACCCGCCCCGAAAAGCATCATCTTCACGATCGTTCCACCCTCGCCCGCGCTGATCATCCCCGCCAGCTCCGACCGCCGCAGGTAGCAGCGCACCGGATGCAAAAAGCCCCACACCGCGATGGCCAGCCCCACCAGCGTCACCCCCACCGCCGGACCCGCTGAAAGCCCCGCCGGCGACCAGGCCCAAATGATCGTCAAGCTCGCGAACGATCCCGCCAGCACCCCCAGCAGATCCACATTCGCCCAGTGCGACGTCGCCCCCCGCTCCTTCTCCGCCGTCCATTTCTCCGACTCCGGCACAAACAACCGGATCAGGAAAATCAGCAGCGCCGGGAAAGCCCCGCTGATCATCAGAAACCTCCAGCCCGAGTTCGCCAGCAGTTGATTCGTCAGCCCCTCGCTCAGGCCCACACCCAGCAGCACCCCCTTCACATTCGTGATGAAGCTCAGCATCGCCATGCTCAGCACCGCCACCAGCAGGTAGCCCACATTCGCCGCCGCCCCGATCAGTCCCGCGATCAAAGCCCGCGACTTGCCCGGCCAGATCTCATTCACCAGCGCCACCCCCAGCGACCACTCCCCGCCCATGCCCAGGGAGGCGATGAATCTCAGCGCCGCCACGTGCCACGCCTCCGTCGCAAAACCGCACAACCCCGTGAAGATCGCATACGTGAAGATGCTCAGCGACATCGCCCTTACCCGCCCGATTTTATCCCCCAGCCAGCCAAACACCACGCCCCCGCTCGCCGCTCCCACCAGGAACACCGCAATGATCGCCCCGAACCACTTCGCCGCGTCCGTCGGCGGAGAGTTGGGTCCCAGCAGATCCGTCAGCGCCGCCTGCCCGATCAGCGGGAACAGTCCCATCTCAAACCCATCAAACAGCCACCCCAAAAACGCCGCCAGCAGCGTCATGTACTTAGCCAGGTTCGAAGTCGTGCTTGCCGGAGAAGGATCAGAAGAAGAGGTCATGTTCAAAAAAGGAGGAAACCCAAAAGTTAAAAAGATGGCTCAATCAAACGCCACCAACCACCCCACTCCTTCGTCAAGAATTCACGCCCCCGCAAGCCTGAGCTGTGAGGGGAGGGGAGATGCGGAGACTGGGAGACTGGGAGACTGGGAGTGACGGCATCCTGCCGTCAATCATGTTTTCAGATGGCAGGCTGCCCAGCCGCGAAGTGATCCCATCGCTCCTTGCTAGAAAGCGTGAACAACGCACAGGCATTCCAAGGCTCCTCTCGCGGGAGCGAAAGGGCTACTGCACCCGTAGCTGCGCTCGCAAGAGCGTGGCTCCCCCAGTTCGCCGCCGTAGTCCAAGAGATCACCATCAGGGGAAACAATCCGCTCGTAGTCCGGGCCTCAGCCCGTCTCAGGGGACCGCCAAAACGGGCTAAAGCCCGAACTACAAACTCAAACCCGGAGCATTCTGAACAACGCGTCCTACCAAGGAGTGACGGGTTCGCTTCGCGGCCTCGCAACTAGCCGTCACCCTCGCCGTAGCTGCGCTCGCAAGAGCGTGGCTCCCCCCAGTTCGCCGCCGCGGTCCGAGAGATCACCGCCCAAAGGAGGTCTCCGTACGTTGTTCGCGGTTCCCTTCGGGGCTGCGCAGTAGCTTGTCAGGAACGCCTACCCTCCAGAACACGCTCAAAGCGTGAACAACGTACCCGAACCTCAAGTCCCCGTAGCTGCGCTCGCAAGAGCGTGGCTCCCCCAGTCCGCCGCCGTAGTCCAAGAGATCACCGCCCGAGGGAGGTCTCCGTACGTTGTTCAAGCTTTTAGCTTGTCAGGAACGCCTACCCCCCAGAACACGCTCGAAGCGTGAACAACGTACCTTCACCCAGAAAGGGGAACAGGATTGCATCCTGTTCATCCCCAAGCCCACAGGTTAAAAACCCGCGCCCCTTTCTCCCTCAGCCGTAGTGCCACCTCACCCGTGGGAATCTCAACAGGAATAGCCAGCGTGTTGCCCCCCCCCAAGAGCGGAAGAGCTCCAGGTGGCTTGATTCCAAAGGGCCATTCACGGGAAACAAGAGGGTTCGGATGCGGAACAGAATGATCCTGATGCGGAACGGAATGATCTTGATGCGGAACGGAACGGTTCTGATGCGGAACAGAACGGTTCTGATCCGGAGCGGAATGATCCTGATGCGGAACAGAAGAGCCTGTCTTGCGACCGTGAAAACCGGGGTAAAGGCCCGATTCCAGCCGACACCAAAATGCCGGGCACGTTCTTTGCAGCGGCTCTTTGATGAGGGGAAGCTGGAGTTCCACGGCCAGCTTGCAGGCATGGCGCAGGTGTGTGAGTTCCAGCGGTTGAAGCGTGAAGCCTTGCGCAAAGAGTGGGTGTTGTATATGAAGCGGCCCTTTGCCGGGCCGGAGCAAGTGCTGCGTTATCTGTCGTGCTACACGCATCGTGTGGCCATCGGTAACGGGCGGCTCATGAAGCTGGATGTGGCGGCACGCAGCGTGACCTTTGGCTACAAGGACTATGCCGCG
>CAMBPV010000177.1 GCA_945869695.1 Prosthecobacter debontii | reverse complement strand
TGTCTCGTCCCCATGCAGTTCTTCCGCCGGGATCGAAAAGTGGATCACCCCTGACTACCTCCGCTGGTTCGCGGCGGGACCCATGCGGAGGCACGAATTTGTCGGTGCCATCGACTCATCAGGCTGTCTGACCAGCTATCTGTTTCTGACGCCCAAAAGAGTGCGCGGAATTCCTGCCTGGATGGAGATTGACCACTTTACGACTCACCCTACCTCAAAGGAACTTCACGCGCTGGTGGGTGCGTTGGTCCGCGAGCCCACTCTGCTGGGCAGTGAGCGGTTGCTCTCACTCGCGGCCTTCCCCGGAGACACCACCTGGGATGACACACCTAGCATTCACCACCGCAGGGAATACGTCTGGCATTTCTTCTCAATTCCTGAGGCCTATCGGTCCTTGGCAAAAAGGACCGTGCTGGCAGAGGGAGACTTGGGCCTCTAAACGAGGGCCTCACATCAGTTTCTCGATCACCGCCAGCAGGTGATGACCGGTTTCAAAGGTCTCTGCGGTCATGAGTTCATCGGGAATCTGCACGCCCAATTGGCTTTCGATGTCCATTAGCAAATCAATGGAGGCCATGGAGTCGAGTCCGAGTTTACCGAGGTCCTCATCCATCGGCACGTCGGCACCAGGGGTCAAGAATCTCAGTTTGGGGCGCAGGATCTCCTGCAGTTTAGCGGTGAGGTTTGGATCAGTCATTTTGAGGAAATTGAAGGCTTATCAAATCGAGCGGTCACGCCCGTGCCAGCAGGACATGAACCAAGTTTCACACGCTGCGCCATCACGGTAGGCGACTTCTGCGGGGGTCTCGTGGCTGAGGAAACCGACCAGACTCGCGGTCAGGCCATACGCGCCGACATTGGGCACGGCCAGCACGTCACCGACTTCCACGGGGGCCATCTTCTGGCCTCGCGCGAGGCTGTCGAGCGGACTGCACAGTGGCCCCACCACATCGACGACGGTCTCGCCCTCCCTTTGGGTGGTCAGGTTTTTCAGGGTGATCGACGCACGCGGGATACGGCCCAGACCCGACATGCCACCGAGCTGATGGATCCCGGTGTCCAGAACCACATAGGTCTTGGCGCCGGCGCGCTTCACGTCCAGAACGGTGGTGATCAGGGTGCCACTGCCCGCGCAGAGGTAGCGTCCAGATTCAAAGCAAAGTTGTGCACTCCCATGAAGGGGCGAGGCCTTCCACGCTGCATCCAAGGTCTCACGCAGGCCACCTAAGTCAGGTGCGGCGGCATCACTCGCATAGGGCCATGGGAACCCACCGCCCGCGTTGACCACCTCGCACTCGAAGCCCACAGCCGCTGAGACGCGCACCGCGGTGTCCAGTGCGCACTCCGTGTTTTTACCCAGCGCCGCGACCGAGCCCACTTGAGTGCCGAAATACACATGAACGCCTCGGATGTTTAACCCGGGTAATTTCAGCTTTTCCGCCGCCTCGGGAGCCAGCAGCAGCGCCTCGTCGAAGCCAAATTGACTCTCCACGCCGCTCATGGCCAGTCGCGCATCAGGTGCCTGGGTGGGATTCACGCGCAGCATGACATCCACCACGACTCCCTCTTTTTGGGCCAAGGTTGAGATTCGGGCGGCGTCTGTGAATGACTCACAGGAGAATGAGGTGACGCCATTCTTCAAAGCCATCTGGATGACGCGCTCGGATTTTCCCGGCCCACCCATGACGATGCCCTCGCTGAAGCCGGCTTTTTGCGCCGCCACTAACTCACCGACGGATGTCACCTCAGCCCTCACGCCTGCGAGACGCAGTTCCCGTGCGATCGACGGGAGCGGATTCGCTTTGAAGGAGTAATAAAGCCGTGCGCCATCCGGCAGGGCGTTTTGCAGCACTCGTGCGCGCTCGGCGACGACATTCAGATCATGAGCGAACAGGGGCGAGCCATGGTCCGCGATCAGTTGATGGGCGAGTTCAGCGTTCATGGTTTAGAGCAGGGCCCTCAGGGCTTTGCGGTCCACCTTTTGGTTTCCCGTCTTCGGCAGATCGGGCAGGAAGATCACTCGGTTGGGCACCTTGGCGGGTTCCAGCTTTGCGTTTAAAGCAGCGACGATGTCAGACTCCTTCAGTCCCTCGCGTGCCAGCGAGACAAAGAGGCAGAGTTGATCCTTTACCTCATCCTTGACGCAGCCAGCGGCCACCACATCGGGGATTCTGCAGGCTTCTTCCTCCAGCTCCGCTGGGCTCAATCGGTGCCCCTTGTGCTTGATCAGGAAGTCACTGCGGCCCTGAAAATAGAGGAACCCCTCGGCATCCACGCTGCCAAAATCTCCACTCACGAGGACACGCGAGTGCCCCTCGCCGATGAACTTGTAGCGTTTTGCTGTCTCCTCCGGCGCGCGCCAGTATCCGAGCGCCAGATGTCGGCCGCGCACACACAGCTCACCCGTTTCTCCCGCAGGCAGGCGATTGCCGTTTGCATCGATGGTGAACACCTCCGTTCCATCCAGCGCGCGTCCCACCGAATCCGGTCTCGTCTCCATTTCCTCCGGCGTCAGGATCGACACCCGCTTGCACTCGGTCAGACCATACATGGGAAACAACCGGGTCTGCGGGAACAACTCGCGCAGACTTTGGATGTAACTCTGTGGCAAGAGATCCCCAGTGTTCGTGATCACCCGCAGTTTTGGCAGCGGCACGGGCCGGTAGCGCTGCATCTTGATCAGCCCGCCTAACAGGGTAGGCACGCCGGGTAGCACCGTGATTTCCTGAGCGCTCAAAATGCGCGGAAGCTCAGGTCCCGCCATTTCTGGACGACCGATGAACAAACTCGCACCCACCATGGCGGTGTAGAAAAGTTGATACAGCCCGTAGTCGAACGACAGCGGAAGGAAAACCGCCAACCGATCCTCCGCCCGGTATTGCAGCCGGGTCAAAATCGCCTCCGACACAAAGTGAACATTGTCGTGGGTCAGGATCACCCCGCGAGGCGTGCCCGTTGAGCCCGAGGTGAAGACCAGAAAGGCCGCATCTTGGTCGATGCCGGGGAAGGGCACCCGCCTGGGGTTAGGCGTGGCGGTCAACTGGGCAAACAGCAATTCCTCACCCTCGCAGCCGGCCCAGACGATGGGGCAGGTGCCAAATTCCTCCCGGAGAGACGCCGTCGAGGGCTCCAGCAGACCCAACTTGGGCTCCGTCTGCTCCAAAATGCGGCGCAAGCCCTCCGGTTTCATCTGCGGGTGCAAAATCACCCCGATGGCACCCACCTGAGCGACCGCGAAAAAGAGCAAGGCCGTCTCGATCCGGTTCTCCGTCACCATCACCACACAGTCACCACGGCCGATGCCGCGTCCGTTCAGCCAGAGGGCGATACTCGAGATCCGGCGCCAGGTCTCCGCGTAGGTGAGTTCGATGGTCTCATCGCGCAAGAAAACGCTCTCCGGCCACTTTTTGGCCCCGGCCCGGACATAGTCCGCGAGGCACCAAGACGAGTGCGGGCCATCAAATTCCACGATTGGTAAAGAGGCGGTGGAGGATTCAGTCGCAGTCATATCGAGCGCAAAATGCTCGGAACGGTAAGGGCAGCTTTTTCAGCACGCAAGCTCCGAGGCTGAGTTTTCCACGCCGCAATCAAAAAAAGGCGATTCCGAGCGGCTCATTCGAGGGCATTTTGCTCCACGGATGGAGGCTAGACTGCGGCGGAGTCTGTGTCGGGAGGTGTAGGCAGCGGCCCGGTGGCGAGGTATTCCGTGGGGTCGATGAGACCGGCTTTGGCAAACGCCTCGCGCCGCTCCACGCAGGTGCCACAAGTGCCGCAGTGGATCACGCCGCCTTTGTAGCAGGACCAGGTCTGGGCGTAGTCCACGCCGAGCTCGTGTCCGAGCTGGGCAATGGCTGCTTTATCGAGATGAATGAACGGCCGCAGCAGCTCGATCCGTGCGTAAGTACCCTCCCGCATGGCGGAGGCGATGCCTTGCATGAAGGGCTCCCGACAGTCGGGGTAGATGGCGTGATCTCCGGCGTGCGCCGCGATGGCGATGGCCTCCGCACCCCGGCTCTCGGCGATGCCGCAGGCGATGGCGAGCATGATGCCATTCCGGAAAGGGACGACCGTCCGCTTCATTGACTCCTCTTCATAGTGGCCGTCCGGGATCTCGCCTCCGGACTTCAGGAGATCAGAGGCAAAAAGGTCATTCACGAAGGGCAGCGCCACGTTGTCATGCCTGACGCCCAGCTGTCCGCAGTGCCAGGCGGCCAGCTCGAGCTCACGGTGGTTATGTTTGGCACCGTAGTCAAAACTGACGGCTCCCACCCCCTCGTGCTCCCGCGCGGCCCAATGAAGCGCCGTCACGGAATCCATTCCGCCGCTGAGAAGAATGAGCGTTTTGGCCATAGGATCGGAGGGCGGGGCTACTCCTTCGCCTTTGTTTTCGCTTTCGCGGGGGCTTTCTCTTTCTTTTCTCGGGGTGGGAACTCCCAGCCCAGCAGCCGCTTCTCACCGGGATGGCACAGAAGGAAGGAGGAGAAAGGCCGACCGCGCTTCGAGATCATGTTCACGATCAGATCCGTCTTGCCCTCGGTGAAGAATTTCAGCGCGTTCTCGGGGGTGATGTCTTTTTTGCAGAGTTGCTTGGGCAGGCGGGCATTGCAGGCCGTCTTGTCCTCGATGTTCACTTTGCAAACGTAGCCGGCGGGCGTGTCGTAGATGAAGGATTTTTTCCCCTTCTTGGCGCAAACGGGGCAGGGGCAAATGATCGGCGACTCATCCCAGTTGATGTCCACGGAGTTGGGATCACCCGCCGGGAAAACGAAGGCCACTTTGGTATCGTCCTTGATTTCCAGCGAGGCGGAAAACTCCACGCCCTTTCGGCTGCGGAAGCCTTCAAGCGGTCCGACAAAACGTTTCTCGATCAGTTGCTTGATCTCGTCATCGCTCAAAGCACGGCCCGCCACACTCTTGTGCACGCGCACTTTGCATTCGGGGTTTTTGCAGCCGTAAAACTCATCCGTCTGCGTGAAGCCGTGCCCGCCGCAGACGCCGCAGGTCAGGGCCAGCTCGGGGTAAACGCGCTCCTTGGCCGTTTTATTAAACGCCTTGGTCTTCTCCACGATCTGCGTGGTCATGGCGCGGATTTCCTTCATGAAAACCGTGCGATCCAGCCTCGCAGCCTCCATCTGGCGGAGTTGGAATTCCCAGTTACCGGTCATCTCGGGCGAGCTCAAAGCCTCAATGCCGATGGCCCTGATTTGATCGATGATATCCAAGCCCTTCTTCGAGACGAACAGGTCACGACCTGAGCGCTCGATGTATTTGTCCATGATCAGGCCCTCGATGGTGGCGGCGCGCGTGGCCGGGGTGCCCAGGCCGCGCTCGCTCATGGCCTCCGCCAGCTCTTCATCATCCACCAGCTTGCCCGCCGTCTCCATCGCCCCGAGCAGGGTCGATTCCGAGTAGCGTGCCGGGGGCTTGGTCTGCGTTTCTTTCAATTCCACGTCCAGCGTGCTGGCGCGCTCGTCAGGCAGGGCGGCTACGAGCAGCTTGCCTTGGTTCTCACCTTCGGCGGCGGCTTCTTCGGCGGCTTTTTTGCCATACACCGCCAGCCAACCGGGCTCGATCAAGATCCTGCCTTCGGACTTGAAGGCATCTTGATCCACGCGGGTGATCCGGGTGGTCACCTCGAACTCGGCAGGAGGGAAGAACGCGGCGATGAAGCGGCGCGTCACCATGTCGAAGATCTTTTGCTCCACCTCGGGCAGCTCCTTCGGCGGGATGACTCCGGTCGGGATGATGGCAAAGTGATCGCTCACCCTCGTGTTGTCGAAGATGCGCTTGTTCGGCCGGATCCACTGGCGCTTCAAAACGGTCTCCGCGTGCGGGATCAGGTCGTGCGGCAAAGCGTCGTGCTTGCTCTCGCTGTGACTCGCGAAGGTCTTCATCGTCTCGCTCACATTGCCGATGTAGTCCTCAGGCAGATGGCGGGAGTCGGTTCGGGGATAGGTCAGCACCTTGTATTTCTCATACAGGGCCTGGGCGATCTGGAGGGTGCGCCGGGCGGAGAACCCGAAACGGTTGCCCGCCTCGCGCTGGAGGCTGGTCAGGTCATAGAGGAGCGGCACCGCCTGCCGCGCTGGTTTGGTCACCTGCTCGATGATGCCCGGCTTCCCCACGCAACGGTCCACGATGGCCTGCGCCTGCGCGTGGTCCCAGATGCGCTCGGCCTTCCGGTGCTCGTCCGTTTCATCCTTCTTGAAGCTCTCATCGATCCAGCGGCCCGGGTACCGTCCCGCCTTTACTTCAAAGAGGCCATGGACCTCATAATAAGTCCGGGGGACAAACTCCATGATCTCCCGCTCGCGCTTGGCTAGGATGGTGAGGGTCGGGGTCTGCACGCGACCCACGGGCGTGAGACGGAATCCGCCGTGGCGGGAGTTCAGCGCGGTCAGGGCGCGCGTGGCATTGATGCCTACCAGCCAATCGCTCTCGGACCGGCATTTGGCAGCGTCCGCCAGAGGGCGCATTTCCTTGTCGGAGCGCAGTTTTTTGAAGGCGTCCAGAATCGCGCCCTGGGTCATCGACTGCATCCAGAGCCGCTCCACCGGTTTTTTGCTACCGATGGCCTCCACCAGGTAGCGAAAGATCAACTCACCCTCGCGCCCGGCATCGCAGGCATTGATCACGGCGGTCACATCGGCGCGTTTGAGCAGTTTTTTCAGGACTTTGAAGCGGTCCACGCTCGACTCGATGGGTTGCAGCTCAAACTCCGCCGGCATGATGGGCAGGCTGGTCCAGCCCCAGCCGATCTTTTTACCGTCCTTTTCCGGCATCTTCAGCTCCATCAGATGGCCCACGGCCGAGGAGATGACGTGGGTGTCATTCTCATACCAGTCCTTCTCCTTGGCGAAGGCTTTCATGCCGGGTGCTTTTGCCAAAGCCTTGGCGAGATCGGCTGCGACACTGGGTTTCTCGGCGATGATCAGGGTTTTGGACATGAGTGGAAGACGAGCTTACTAGAAGGGGAGAGCTAACCAAAGGCATGGAAAACCGCCCCCTGTCAACTGTCAAGGTATGGGGCAAGCACCCCAGACCCATCACTACGCTTCAAACCGGCCCTCCGTATTCCCTCATCCCGCTCAAGGCCGAGAGGCCCGCAACCGCATGAAACGGGAGGGGTGGGCGGGATCGGTGGTGGGAAAAAGATCGCGAACGGTCACGCTGCGGGTATTGCCGCTGCCCGTTTCATTTACGACCACCCCACCGAACAGGGGAACGAAGGGTGCACCTCCGACGCTGGTGGCCAAGTCTGTCCACGGTCCTGTAAGGTCGTCACAGGCTTGGACGGTCAGGGTGAGGTCGGGACGATCAAGGTAGCGGCTGAAGGACAGCTCCAAAGAGGGGCCGGCGGGGATTATGACCTGTGGCAGGACTGCGGTGCCGGTGGAACTGCCAGCGGGATCGCCATTGAGCGCGTACTCGAGAAGATTCGGAATGCCGTTGCCGTTCGGGTCCGCGGCGTCTGCGGCAGGGCCGGCGTTCTCGTGAGTGCCAAAGTGCGATTGCCTCCAGTTCTCGCCAATCGTGAGTCCGGAGCCCTCGAGTCCGATGTCGTAGCTCTGCATGTGCCCCGTCACATTGCTAGCGATGTGCAAGGCGGCGGTCTTGAGTCCGAGGGAGGTGGGCAGGAAGCGAACAGTGAACGAAGTGGTCCCGAAGGGCGAGACGGGGGCTGTCGGGGCGCTCGTGACGGTGAAGGCCGAGCTGTCCGGTCCATCGATGGTGATGCCGAGCCCGTTCAGATTGGCAGTGCCGGTGTTATGAACGGTAAAGGTCTGACTGGCGCTGAAATGGGGCAATGCACCGGGGATTGTCACCGTCGAGATCGCATCAAAGACACCGGACGAATCACTCTTCTGCACCGCGATGGCGGGGCCATCTCCCAAGAAACGAGCAACGGCGAAGTCATATCCATTTGTGGTGACTGTGCCGACGACAACGGCTTTTCCGTCCTCTTGCATCGCGAGCCATCCGCCATCGTGCAATTCATCGCTTCCGAAGTCGGCCGTGGCTTTGCCTCCGCCATGGAAACTTGTGTCTGGACTGCCATCGGCATTGCGTCGGAACACGGTGATGACCTGTTTGCCCTCTTCGATGGTGCGGCCTCCGATCAGGATCTTACCCTCGGAGGTCAAGGACAGACCATTGGCGACATCATCACCCGAGGCCGAAGCGATGAAAAGGTGTCCGACGCTGGCGAATGACAAATCGGGAGTCCCCGGGGTGCCGGTCGCCACGTCCCCGTGATAACGGACCACGAGCATGTCGAAGTCGAGGCCGTTGTTTATTGAATATCCTGCGGCAACGATCTTGCCATCGGACTGAATGGCCACGGAACTCAGGACGTCGAGGGGGGAGAGCAGTGATGCGATCACGATCCCGGTTGTATTGAAGGTGGTGTCCAGCGTGCCGTCACTGTTGAAACGCGCCAGGGCGGAATGCGGAGAGCCACCTGTGGAGGTGAAGCCAGCGACGACGATCTTCCCATTGCTCTGGAGAGCCATGCTCTGGATAACGTCATTGTCGCCGAGGTTCGTCAGGACTCTGCCTGTCGTGTTGAAACTGGTATCCAGTGTGCCGTCTGAGTTGTAGCGGACCAACGCGAAATCATTGTCCGTGCCATTGTGGACATACCCCGCCGCCACAATCTTACCATCGCCCTGAACCAATACTTTCGCCGCATTCGCGGAGTTTCCTGGGAAAGACGTCGTGACCTTCCCGGTGCTATTGAACGTCGTATCGAGTGTGCCATCGGGATGGTAGCGCGCGACGCCAAAGCCGGTAGTCCAGGTGATTCCCAAGAACGTTGAAGTCGAACTGATACCTGCCGACCCTGCGACCACGATTTTCCCATCGCTTTGAATGGCCACACTGACGACGGTGTCAGGCCCACCATTAAAATCGGTGGTGACTTTTCCATCGGTGCCAAAGTCCGCATCTGGGGTGCCATCGGGTAAGGAGCGAGCCAAGGCAAAGTTGGCATTGCCGGCGTCGTTAGATGAGCCGACGACGATGATTTTCCCATCGTTCTGCATTGCCACTGCATAGGCGTAATCAGCGTCAGGGCCGATCCCAAGGGTGGCCTTGCCGGTGCCCTTGAAACTGAGATCCAGATCGCCAGCGATGGGTGGGCTGCGCGTGATATGGATCGTGTAGGTCTGCTGCACGATTCCGTCCAGCGCGGTGACGACGATGGTGAAAACGTTGCTGCCTAGGTTTATCAAAAGGGGGCTGGAGGTATCGCCGGAATTGAAGCTGACACCATTGAGCAGCACCGAGGCGATCCCGGTGGAGGCCGTGGGAGAGAGTGTGAGGCCCGTCGTTTCGAAAGGCAGGCTCATC
>CAMBPV010000176.1 GCA_945869695.1 Prosthecobacter debontii | reverse complement strand
AACACATATCTGGGATCACCCTCTTCGCCAAAATTCTCGGCGTTCTCCTCTAGATCCGCACTGCCTACTTCGATCGCCTTGGCAAACGTATTGAGCGAGGCCTGCTGCTCTTTTCCCCGCACTTTGGCTCTCGTCTTTTCGGGAAGTTTGGAGAGGTCTTCCAAGGGCTTCAGGGAATCGTTACCGAGCATCGTCGTTTCAAGCCCAACCGTCGTTTCGCCATCCTCATCATCCGCAGCAAGATCGAATGCCAGGTAGCAGTGACCCGGCACGAGCACCAGGTGCGCATTGATGCTGATCTTGGTCAGAATAGAGGCCATCAGCACCGTGCCATCCACACAATTGGCCTGTTTATTCTCCACTGAGTCATCCAGAAATCTCACAACCTGTGAGGCCACGGATTTGCTTGGCGGACTGGCCGTGATGTCACTGTATTTCAAACCCCGACGCTGAAACGTGTTCCAAATCGCGAAGACTTGAGCAATCACCTTATCGGGGTCACCACTTTGGTATCCGCTAAAACTATCCACCAGACCTGTCGATAACGCTTCTTTGAGCAAGCCGTCGATCCACGGGTGGTTCTCATTCACATAGCTGGCAAACAACCATGAAATGTCATCCGGAGGGTCGTCCTCGCCAAAAAAGACTGCGAATGGGCACTCATTGACACTGCGCAGGATCATCGTTTCGGTGACTTCCTCTAACACGACGCCATCCACGGTTACCTTGGTGGTCACGTTCACAGGTTTCTGCTGACGATTCAAATGAAGCGCATCGTAATCAAACACACCCTTGGGGATGACCATCACCGCATCGTCATTGTCTTCGGTTATGATCGTCAGTTTTGAAGGCTTCATCCAACCGCCATCCGCCGAGACTTCCACGGTCACTTCAGCGCCTTTCGGTGCATCGTAAAGCATGATTCCAAGCCAGCCATTTTCATCACCGTAGGTGCCGATTTCCGCCTCCTCATCTTCCTCGTCTGTATGCCAGTCCACGGTTGCAGTGGAGATGAGAGCACTGGGATAAATGTCCTTGTCCGTATACGACCAGGTTTCGAAGCTGACTGGTTTCACCTTTGCTTTGGGCTTAGCTTCCACAGCAAGACAACAAAACAGTGAAAACGAGAGGGCAAGAAAGAGCTTCATATCAGAAATTAAACTTGTTCGCAGGTTGCCGTCTCGCCCGGCGGCTGCAAGCTTTTTCAAACCTTTTCCGCCATGGCCAGCAAAGTTTGAAAATGCGGACTTTTGATCTCGCGATGCACGATGCTGGTCTCGATGTTTTTAAAACCTGCCTTCTGTAAAAACTCATGCAGATCGATCTCGGAAAACCCTAGCCAGACATCGGCATAGAGCTCGCGCGCCTTTTCAAACTGATGGGTCAGAAGATCGAGAATAACGATGCGTCCACCCGGCTTCAGCATCCGGTAGGCAGCCGTGATCGCTTTGGCCGGATTCGAGGCATGGTGAAGCGCCTGACTGAAAATGGCCAAATCCACCGTGCCAGGATCAATCGGCGGATCTTCGAGGTCGCCCGTCCGGTAGTCGAGATTGGCGAAACCGTGCTTTTTGGCCAAGGTGATCCCGTAAGCCACCATCTTTTCGGAGTTATCGACAGCGATGACCTTCTCTGCCCGTTTCGCCAGCAACTGAGAAAGCGTCCCCTCACCTGCTCCGAGATCAGCAATCACCAATGGCGGCAAGAGATTCAGTAGCGTCTCCCCCAGCGCTTTCCATGAACGCCCAGGGATGTAGTGTCGGCCAAATTTTCCCGCCAAGGTATCAAAGTAACCTTGAGCCAGGTTGAACCGCTTTTTACGGACGATGTTAAGCGCCGTCGCGTCTCGCTTGGTTTCTTTGATCTCAGCCCCGGCAGCTGCTAGCACTGCCAGCAAGTGCTCATGGGCCTCGCGTTCTTTGGGTGCGGGCTCTTCCAAGCTATAGAGCCGATTTTTACCCGATCTCCGGTCACCGACAAGCCCTGCCGTCTTCAAGCGGGAAAGCTGAGCAGAGATGTTTGACTGGGGCAGCGCCAATACATCCTGAAGTTCCGCCACCGACATTTCCTCCTGCCGCAGCAACAATAAAATCCGCACCCGAGTGGGGTCCGCGATCAAGCTGACTGATTTTAGGATTGACGACACGAGAAGGTGTATCATCATATCAACGTATCATCATCTATCAATATCAAATCTAAAACCACGCATGTCTAACTCCTATATCTTCTCGTCCGAGTCCGTCGGCGAGGGCCATCCCGACAAAGTTGCCGACACCATTTCCGACGCCATCCTCGATGCTTGCCTCAAGATCGACCTCAAGAGCCGCGTCGCCTGCGAAACTTTCGTGAAGAGCAATGTCGTTGTCGTCGGGGGTGAGATCACCATTCCGAAACTCCAGAACAAAAAGCTCGGCACCACCAAGCCTATCGACGAAGTCATCAACGTCGGTCAGATCATCCGCGAAGCCGTCCGTGGCATCGGCTACACCAATGTGGACGACGTTTTCCACGCCGACCAGATCTTCATCAACAACTACCTCACCATCCAGAGCCCCGACATCGCTCAGGGCGTGGACGCTGAGAAAGCCGAAGGCAAAAAGCACGCCGAACAAGGCGCTGGCGACCAGGGCATCATGTTTGGTTACGCTTGTGATGAGACTCCAGAGCTCATGCCTGCCCCGATCATGTTCGCCCACCGCCTCGGTCGTGAGTTGACCAAGATCCGCAAGGCTGGCAAGCTCGCCAAGTGGCTGCGCCCAGACGCCAAGAGCCAAGTCTCTGTTGAATACGTCGATGGAAAGCCGACCCGCATCGTGAACGTCGTCATCTCCACCCAGCACGCCGCTGACGTGAGCCACGCCGAGATCGAAAAATTCTGCATTGAGCAAGTCATCAAGAAGGTCCTTCCGAAGAACATGCTCACCAAGGACACCGAGTATCTCATCAACCCGACCGGCAAATTCGTCGTCGGCGGCCCGCAGGGCGACAGCGGCCTCACCGGCCGTAAAATCATCGTCGATAGCTACGGCGGCATGGGCCGTCACGGCGGCGGTGCCTTCTCCGGCAAAGACCCGTCCAAAGTGGACCGCAGCGCCGCCTACATGGGCCGCTGGGTCGCCAAGAACGTCGTCGCCGCCGGCCTCGCCGCGAAGTGCGAAGTGCAGTTCGCCTACGCCATCGGTCACCCGCTTCCGGTGAGCGTCCATATCGACAGCTTCGGCACTGGCACCATCAGCGACGACAAGATCCTCGCCGCCGTCCTCAAAGTTTTCTCCTTCAAGCCTGCCGACATCGTCAAGCAGCTCAACCTCCTCCGCCCGATCTACTCGAAGACCACCAACTACGGTCACTTCGGCAAGATCGATGACAAGGACATCACCTGGGAGCTCACCAACAAGGCCGACGCCCTCAAGAAAGCCGCGAAATAATTCGAAGCGTCAACAATCACGAAGCCGCGCGGGGAAACCTGCGCGGCTATATTGTTCTCACCGCGGGAATCTTTCGTTCAGCAGCTTCTCAGCTTCTGATTGAAGACCCGAATGTTGGACCTCCCCTGCATGATTCTTAAGTTCAGCAGGGTCACGCTCCGTCAGATAGAACTCCCGTGCCGTCACTTCCTTCGTCATCCAGTCGCGCCACTCCGTGTAACGCACTTGGTCGGTTCGGATGCTGTAGCCCATCACTTTCGGCTGCTTGCTCGGCTCCCGATCATAATACGCCGGGCGTGGATGCTGCGTGAATGCGGCTTCCTTCACCGTCTTTGCCGTGTCCTTCAAAACAGGAACCAAACTCACTCCATCCAGCTTTGGAGGCTTTGGCAATTCGCAGAGATCAACAAGAGTCGGAAACAGATCCACCAACTCCGCCAGTGCACGAGTCCTCTTCCCCCGATTCTCAGGCCTCAAATCGCTAATCAACAAAGGCACATGCGCATCAAACTCAAAATCCGAAGTCTTTCCCCACAGCCCGTGTTCACCCACGTGGTAGCCATGATCAGCAAAGAAGACAATGATCGTGTTGTCCGCCGCACCGCTCTTGTTCAACGCATCAATCACCTTCCCGATCTGCGCATCCATGTAACTGATGTTCGCAAAATAACCATGCCGCATCTCAGCCGCCTGCTCGGGTGAAACGGGTGTCTGTTTGGCCGCGGGTCCGAGGATCTCCGTGCTCTGATGAAACGCGATCTCTGGCGCACCCTCCGGCCGCGCGCCATTGAGTGGTGGCAGCTTAGCGCGGTCATACATGTCCCAGTATTTCTTGGGCGCATTGAAAGGCGCATGCGGTTTCCAAAAGCCGACCGCAAGGAAGAAAGGTTCATCTTTCACCTCCTGCATGACGCGCCGTGCCTCTGCGGCCACACGGCCATCGTAGTAGGCTTCATCCGGCACATCGCATCGTTCACAAATCGTCGTGGCACCGTAGATCCGCGTGCTCAGCATGGCCGAGTTCGGGGGCAACTCACCACTGATCTGCGGCTTGTCATCGCCATGATTCGCATAGTGCAAAAACTCATCTGCGCTCCAAGAACGGCGATCTCCCTTTTCCGCTGTGTGCCAGTTGTGGAAAATCTTGCCGACGCACCTTGTCGTGTAACCATGATCCTTGAACCAAAGCGGCAGCGTCGTCACATCAGGATTCAGCTCCCGAAAATGTGTCCCATTGTTCCAAAGTCGGAGCGTGTCCGGACGCAAACCGGTGAGCAAAGAAGAGCGGGATGGATTGCAAACAGCCTGCTGGCAGTAGGCTCGATCAAACTGCACACTGCGAGCCGCCAATTTATCCAGATTTGGCGTCAGGGCTGTCGAGCCATACGAGCCGATCTCCGGACGAAAATCGTCAGCCATGATGAAAAGCACATTGGGCTTCGCCGCATGAAGCGACGAAGCGAGGAGGAGGAACGGAAGAAGACGCATGGTCGTTGAGAACGGTTGCTGTCGCTCTAGCTTGCGCCAATCGTTGGACCAGCCAACGAACGGTCTAGCTTTACGGAAGCAGCCGAAACGGAATTCCCATCTTCCTTTTATGGGAGAATCGCCACAGCATCGAGTTTGGGTGAAACCCAGGACGAGCGTTTTAAGAAAAATGAAATTTATTTGGCCCTGCAACTATCCACGCCTGCCCATCCCCCCTCAAATACCCGTTTGACACCACCGCATCTCTTTGGAACATATCAACGCATCTTGATACGTTGATTTGTTTCATTTCACCCCAAACCTGAACCCAAGACACAACACATGTCCGACTATAAAGTAAAAGACATCGGCCTCGCCGATTTTGGCCGTAAAGAACTCGATATCGCTGAAAGCGAAATGCCCGGCCTCATCTCGACTCGTGAGAAATACGGTCCTAAAAAGCCACTCGCTGGCGTCCGCATCACCGGCTCCCTGCATATGACCATCCAGACCGGCGTGCTCATCGAGACGCTGAAGGAACTCGGTGCTGATGTCCGCTGGGCATCCTGCAACATCTTCTCCACCCAGGACCATGCTGCCTCCGCCATCGCAGCCTCCGGAACTCCGGTCTTTGCCTGGAAGGGCGAGACCCTCGAGGAATACTGGTGGTGCACCTGGAAGGCCATCATTTTCCCCGGCGAAAAAGGACCTCAGCTGATCGTCGATGACGGTGGCGACGTGACCCTCCTCATCCACAAAGGATATGAAATGGAAAATGGTGACGATTGGGTGAACACCCCGTCCGACAACCACGAAGTGAAAGTCATCAAGGACCTCCTCAAAGACATCGCCAAAAACCAGCCCGGCATTTTCCACACGATCGTGAAGGATCTGAAGGGCGTCTCCGAAGAGACCACCACCGGCGTGCATCGCCTCTATGAAATGGCCAAGGCTGGCAAACTGCTTTTCCCTGCCATCAACGTGAACGACAGCGTCACCAAGTCCAAATTCGACAACCTCTACGGCTGCCGCGAATCCCTCCTCGATGGCATCAAGCGCGCCACCGACGTCATGATCGCCGGCAAAGTGGGCGTCGTCATGGGTTATGGTGACGTGGGTAAAGGTTGTGCCGCCGCACTGCGTGGCATGGGCGCTCAGGTCATCGTGACCGAAATCGACCCCGTGTGCGCCCTTCAGGCCGCCATGGAAGGTCACCGCGTCATGCCGATCGAAGACACCTTGGGTTATGGCGATATCTACGTCACAACCACTGGAAACAAGGACATCATCACCGTCGCCCACATGGAGAAGATGAAGGACCAAGCCATCGTCTGTAACATCGGCCACTTCGACAATGAGATTCAGGTCGATAAGCTCAATGAGCGCAAAGACGTGAAGCGTCTCAACATCAAGGCTCAGGTGGACAAGTACACCTTCCCCGCAGGCAACAGCATCTACATGCTAGCAGAAGGCCGTCTGGTAAACCTCGGTTGCGCCACGGGTCATCCGAGCTTTGTGATGTCGAACTCTTTCACCAACCAAACACTCGCTCAAATCGAGCTTTGGGAAACCAAGGACAGCCGCCCGATCGGTGTCACCGTTCTGCCAAAGAAGCTCGACGAAGAAGTCGCGCGTCTCCACTTGGCGAAGATCGGCGTCAAACTCACCGTTCTCTCCAAGGACCAAGCCGACTACATCGGCGTGCCCGTCGAAGGCCCCTACAAGACGGATCACTACCGTTACTAAGGGTGAAGCGGGCACTCTTGCCCGCTCCGGCTAGACAAGAGAGGCTCCCTCACTTCAAATCCCGCCAACACCCCAGAGCGCGTCCGGCCGAAAAGCCGGGCGCGTTTTGGTTTTCGGGGGTTGATTCGTGGCATTGGTCAAGGCGAGGAGGAAGAGGCGGCATTAGGTTTTGTCATCAAAAATGCAGGCTTGAACGCACCAAGTGCGCGCCTATTGTTTGCCTATGCCCGCAACATCCATCAGCCAAAGCCTTTTCCTGCTGCCAATCGCAGAACGCGTGGCCATCGCCGATCAACTTTATGCCAGCGTTCCGGAAGACTGGCAACGTGAGGCCGATCAAGCTTGGCTGGCTGAAGCTGAACGCCGTTCAACAGAGATGAATCAAGACCCGGACACGGAGATGTCACACGAGAAATTCCTCTCCGGCATCCAAGTCAACCGCGGTCAGGCATGAAGCTCAGCTTTCATCGCCTCGTGCAGTGCGAGGTGAACGAGGCTATCCGGTGGTACGACGATTGCAGTGTTGGCCTGGGAGACGATTTTTTTGTCAAGCTCAGCACCCTACTCGACACCATCCTCGCCAATCCGCTGGGCCACGGATTCTGGCTCAAATCGAAGACCGTTCGAAGGGCGCAACTGAAACGCTTCCCCTATGCCGTGCTCTACGAGATTCGGCCCGGAAAAGTCCGCATACTTTGCGTGCGACATGACAAACGCCATCCGAGATATGGGATGGGCCGGTAATCCATACTACTTTGGCGCGCCATCTCGCCTGACACCTACTTCCCAAAAGCGGCAGGCATCAAAGGGCAACACCCGGATCCCTAATGTTTTGCTAACTTGCCATCAATGCCTTCAGCAACTCGTCCACGGACATGCTGACGATGGCGGATGCTTTGTCGCTCATGGCGTAGGGCAGGATCAACTCTCGTCCGTGAAGGAGGGAGCCGCAGCTATAGACCACATTGGGGACATAGCCTTCTCGCTCGTTTCCTTCGGGAGCGAGTAGCGGCTGGGTTAAGCGGCCGATGACTTGCATTGGATCATGTAAATCCAATAGAACCGCGCCGATGCAGTATTTTCGCATGGGTCCGACGCCATGCGTGATGACGATCCAACCGGCTTCGGTTTCAATCGGCGAACCACAATTTCCAATTTTTACAGACTCCCACATCTCGCTAGGTCGGAGTATGATCTGGGGATCACTCCAATGATGTGGATTGTCGGAGAACATGAGGAAGAGGTTTTCATCATCCTGACGCGAGAGCATCGCGTATCGCCCTCCGATGCGCCGAGGAAAAAGGGCCATGCCTTTGTTCTGCACTGCGCTGCCGTTGAGCGTGAGGATTCGAAAGTGAAGAAAATCCTCCGTCTCAATAAGCTGAGGAAGAATCGCGCGTCCATTGTAAGCCGTGTAGGTGGCGTAATACATCACGGCACCATCGTCCTCAATAAAACGCACAAAACGTGCGTCCTCGATGCCATTGGTCTCATTCGGTGAAACAGGGAAAATAATCCGCTCACTCATCGCGAGCTTGTTTGAAAAGCGCAGTTCGTAATTGGAGTCTGCGAGCCATTGCAGACACTCGAGGGTGCGTTTCAGATCACGCGTCGCGGGCTGCGCTTCATGCCGCACCGTGCCCACACTTTTGTTCAAGTCACTGCGTGTAAAACTGTCGCCCAGCGGAGCCATCACGGCAGCCGCGTGGTCGTCGTCAAAGCCCATCTCGGCCAACTTGATGACGAAGCGTCGTTTCCTGTAAGTCGGATTCGGCACAATCTCAGGGACGGTCACAAAACGTGATACGGGATCAAAAGCGATGGAACCATCCGCCGCGAGAATGCCCGAGCGAAACTCAATGGAAGAGATATGCCCCTCCCCTGTCGCACGAAGGCTCATGACAAATCTGAGCGCACCCGGCGCCACGCCACTTTGATCCGGATGCGCGACGATGGAGGGATTAAAAATGGCAGCGGACTCGAGAGCATACTCGCCGGAGAAAAGAGCACCGATGAGAAGCTGTCGGTCACGGGAGAGTGACCGCTGGGTGAACACATGATGCTGCACCTTTTCAAAATGAATTTTAAGCAGGCCCTCGATATCGAAGTGACGTGAGTCAAACTCCTCACGCACGGCATCGAGCTCGCTCTTCACCTCTTCATCCGTGAGAGCGAGTGCGCGGCCGATGATGGTAATGATCCGGTGGATCTCCCCTGGAATGAAGGGACGGATGATGACGCGCGCGCTTTCGGGCAACAGAGTGATCTCGTGACGTCGAAGGGTGACTGGACTCATCAGATATGGGGAGGGGGCAAAGGGTGCTCAGCGCAGTTCATTTCTGCGAGTGAGAGGTGGAAAGCGAGAGTGGACTCAGCTCCCTGGTTTTCATTCACACGATCGTGATGCAGACCATCGCTACAGCCACCGGTGGTGAAGTCGTAGAGAGCAAGACCCAGATCATTGCGTCCGAGAAACCACTCAAAGGCACGTTTTGCCTCACGCGACCAGGACGCATCTTGAGTGGCGCGCGACGCTTCATGGCAGGCGGCCACCATGGCTTGCGCCTCGAGCGGTTGTTGATCAAAGTCCGCTCGGGCTCCATCTCGCGCGTAAAACCCATTACTACCAATGGGGCGGAAGCATCCCGATTGGGTCTTTTGTATGGAGACCAACCAGCGGAGGGATTGGAGACCGATCTCGAGTGCCTCAGGATTCGGCATCCACTGGCCACTGAGAATGAGAGCCTGACTGA
>CAMBPV010000175.1 GCA_945869695.1 Prosthecobacter debontii | reverse complement strand
GCCACAGCCTTCGTCGCCCACCTCTCCCGCTACGCCACCGGCACCGAAGTCACCTTCGCCGACCGGACCGATATCCACCGCATCGTGGAAAGCACGAAGAAGAGCGGCCATGGCTTGAGGTCACTGATTCACGCGTTGGCCGCGAATCCGATTTTTATAGGCAGGAGAATGGGGGCAGAAGAATGAAAGACATCAAGCCCTGAACTCAATTCTACTGCCCCCATTCTACTGCCTACCTCATTTATGAACCGCCGACACTTCCTCCGCGCTGCTGGCGCTTGGCTCGCTCTGCCCACCATCGGTCGTGCGGCCGAGAAACTGCCGCCGAAGCGGCTTTTTGCCATCCATGTGCCGTTGGGCATGATGCCGGAATTCTTCTTCCCGAAGGCAGGTGAGACCTCCAGCCCCTACCTCGATCTCCTCGCCGAGCAGCGGCCGCATTTCACCACCTTCCACGGTCTCTCACACCCCGATGTGAACGGCAACCACCACGCCGGCCAGTGCTTCCTCAGCGGCGCACCGCATCCGGGGCAGCCGACGTTCCGCAACAGTCTCTCCCTCGACCAACTCGCTGCCGAGAAACTCGGACTCGACACACGCTTCCCCTCGCTCGCCGTGTCCGTCAGCAAAGGCGAGCACTACGGCGACTCGATCGCTATTTCCCGCTCGGGAATCATGCTTCCATCTGAAAAGAGCGCTGAGAAGCTCTATCGCCGACTTTTTGTCGCGGGCACACCCGAAGAAAAAGCCGCCACCATGCGCCGCATCGAAGCCGGTGGCAGCGTGCTCGATTTGATCCTCGACAAAGCCAAGCGACTCGAAAAAAGCAGCGCCCCTGAAGACCGCGCACGACTCGATCAATACTTCCAAAGCGTGCGCGAACTCGAAATCCGGCTCCAGCGGAACATTGAGTGGGAAAACCGTCCGAAGCCGAAAGTGGACTACCCGCAGCCCAAAGACATCGCGGATGCCAATGAAGTCATCGCACGCTCCAAGCTCATGTTCGACCTCATCCGCCTCGCTTTGCAGACGGACAGCACACGCGTCGTCACGCTCTCGCTCAGCACCTTCAGCGTCGTACCGCATGTGCCCGGCGTGAAGAGCGAAACCCACGGCCTTACCCATCACGGCAATGAACCCGACAAGATCGCCGAGCTCAAGAAGATCGAAGAAGCCCAAATGAAGGCCTTCGCCGATCTCCTCAAAACCTTCCGCGACGTCACCGAGACCGGCGGCACGCTGCTCGACCACACGCAGGTGCTTTATGGAAGCTGCCTCGGCAACGCCAACTCCCACAGCAACCAGAATCTCCCCCTCATCCTCGCCGGCGGCGGTTTCAAACACGGCCAGAACCTCGCCTTCAACACGCAAAACAACACGCCGATGGCGAATCTCTTCGTCACCCTGCTTCAAGACCTCGGCATCGAAGCGGACAAGTTTGCCAGCAGCACGGGGACGTTGACCGTGATCTAGCCTGCTAATAATATTATGAGGTCGTTAGCTCCCCAGCAGACTCTTGAAGTTGGATGACGACCCCAGATGACATTCGAAAGCGCGGCGGTGCGTTGTTCGGAGATCGGCGCTTTGGTCATGTCTTCATCTGCCACAGCGGCGCTCAGTCCTACTACAGCGTGCGGGCCTTTCGGGGGTGCGTTGAAAGTGTAGTTTGAGAGGCGGGATGAAAACTAATTCGACTTCAATCCCACCGTATTCACGGTAATCACGCGATACGAGTGCTTCTTTCCAGACTGGGCTTTTTTATCCGTGAAGGTTAGCTCGACGAGTGGATTGGCGGGAGTGTCACTGTATTGCAAACCTTGAAAAACCGGACGCCCAAATGGATTGGCTGGCTTCTCCGGCAACGTCGCAATCGTGACGCCATCTCGCTCAATGATGAAGCTCGCGATTCCACTTTCGAGATCAGCAGTGGCGTCCCATGACAAAGTGTTGTCTTTGATCTGAAGATTCGAAGGAGGCGGAGGCGGGGTGCTATCGGGGACCGCGGTATCTTTGACGTAGTGCTGCCAAAGTTTCGCCGTCTTTGCATTCGGCAACCAAACGGATTTCTCGGTATCTCCCGGGAATTGAGCCAGCGCCACTGCTTCCTTCCCGAGCAAGGGTGCCAACCAAGCGTCCTCTGCAACCATGGACCTGAGGGGATCACCCGCCTTTTGAGGCAAACGGGCGCTGAGGCAAACATCGAGCCAAGCGATCGCGAGGTAACGTTGATTTCCACATTCGTGGGCGGTCAACGGATCGACAGCCACTCCGATGAGACCACCTTTGCCCCGCATCGCGTTAAAGAACTCCTCATTGGCGGGCCACACGCCCGCAAAGCGACCATCCTTCACCGTGACACCTTCTTTGGTGCCAGGGTTGCACATGATGGGAACAGCAAGTGCGGCACTCGGAACGGTGTGCGTCTTGATCGTGGAGCGATCTGGATTCGCTTTTAGCAGAGGCACTCCCGAGCGCAGCCACGCCGCCGCGACGCGCTCCGGATGCAGCAGGGTCATACCGCCGGCCCAGTGACCACCGCCACTGTGTCCCCAGAGCGCCCACGGCACCTTTGAGAGCTCGGGATGGCCACTTTTGACACCGAGATCGACCAGACATTTTTGAAACGCCGTGCCGGAGCCATTTCGCGGGTCGCACCACATCTGGCACTCGGCTTTGTCTGGCTGCTCGTAAGAGGGTGAGAGCAAAGCGCAGTCATACTTCCTGGCCAGCGCCTGCCAGTGCAGATCAAACGCGCCCGTGAGACCGGATTTGCACGAGCCTTCTCCACAGCCATGCTGATGTACGATGACGCCTCGAACCTGCTTCACACCGGGCGGAATCCAGGCCGTGTAGTTCACCGGAAAAATCAGTTCTCCTGGCTGAGTCGAGGCCTCATATCGGACTCGAAAGTAAGGTGCCTCGGCTGGAGGAAAAACATCATAAGGAGCTTTCTGGGCTGACAATGATGTGGCAAGGGCAAGGAAGATGAGAGCAGTGGAGCGCATGGTTAGGGATGATTACGTGAGAAGATCGGCCAGCCTACCAGAGTTTTTCTTTCGATCTCGAACCATGTGGATTCGAGTGATGGCACGGTGGTAGACTGCGACTTGATCGGCAGTCAGAACCTGTGCACTGATGTCTCAAGGTAAATTCGTTACTCCTTGAAATGAAACACATCGGAAATCCAGACGTCATCTTGATCGGCAGCGGCATCATGTCTTCCAATCTCGGGGCGATGCTGAAACGGTTGGATCCTTCGCTGTCGATCCAACTCTATGAAGTCACGGATGAACTGGCACAGGAGAGCTCAGACGGATGGAACAATGCGGGCACAGGCCACGCGGGGATCTGTGAGCTGAGCTACACGCCGAAGCGTGAGGCCGATGGCAGCGTAAATGTGAGCAAGGTGATCGAGATCTTTGAACAGTTTGAACACTCGAAGCAATTTTGGAGTTATGCGGTCGGCAGCGGCATGGTGGAGCGACCCTCTGAATTCATCAATCCGCTCAAGCACATCAGCTTCGTGCATGGACAGGTGCAGGTGGACTTTCTCAAGGCACGATTTGAAGGCATGGTGGCGCATCCGTTCTTTAGCTCGATGGAATACACCACCGACCGGGAGAAGATCGCGAGTTGGGCTCCCCTGCTCCTGGAAGGCCGTGGCGATGTGCCAATCGCTGCGACCAAGATGGATGGCGGCACGGATGTGAATTTCGGAGCAATCTCTCGCAAGCTGCTCCAATGGCTTGGGCAACAGGAGAAATGTGGCATCGCCTCTGGTCATCGGGTAATCGGCCTCACCAAAAAAGAGGGACGCTGGGAAGTGAAGACACGCAATCTGACAACCAATGAAGTTCGCACGAATCACGCAAAGTTCGTTTTTGTCGGTGCCGGCGGAGGGAGTCTAGGCCTGCTGCAAAAGTCCGGCATTCCCGAGGCCAAAGGACTGGGCGGCTTTCCGATCGGCGGCCAATGGCTGATCTGTGATAACCCGGAGATCGTCAGCAAGCATGATGCAAAGGTCTACGGTCAGGCACTGGATGCCGCACCGACCATGGCCGTGCCTCACTTGGATACGCGCATGTTGGACGGAAAAAAGACGCTGCTCTTTGGCCCCTTCGCCGCATGGACGACCAAGTTTCTGCATAAAAAAGGCAGCTACACGGATCTGCCGTTCTCCATTCGCCCGGATAATCTCACCACGCTGATCAACATCGGCATCAGCAATATGGAACTGGTGCGTTATTTGATTCAGCAAGGCCTGCAAAGCATGGCTGACCGCATGGAGGTGCTGCACGTCTTTTTTCCAGCGGCTCAGGCAAAAGACTGGCGCTTGATCGATGCGGGCATCCGGGTGCAAGCCATCAAGAAAACCGATGGCCAAGCGGGCATCGTCCACTATGGAACAGAGGTAATCACCGACGCGGATCGCAGCCTTTCAGCTCTTCTCGGTGCATCGCCTGGAGCTTCGGTTTCCGTGAACATCATCCTGGAGGTGATCAAAAAATGCTTTCCTCATCTACTCGCGTCTCCTGAAGGTCACTCGCGAATGAAAGAGATGATCCCGACCTATGACGAGAATCTCAAAGACCCTGAGAATGCCGCTCGCTTTCAGGAAATCAGCCAGCGGGCAGACGAACTACTCGGATTGCACAGGGTCTAGCTCTTCAGTCGGAGTTCCAAAAGTTTGCGGTGTTTGGTGACTCTTCCACTCACCCGTTTCCGCCAGCAGCGGAAGCTCGACGGCTTTAACTCACGCCGCATGATGTCGATGACCTGACTCTCCACCATGCCGGTGCGTTCTTTGATTTCCTCGAAGCTGGTGCGGTCTTCCCAAGCTAGCCGGATGATGTAGGAAACCTGCTCGGCGGTGATCTCAGTTTTCATTCTTGGTTATCAGTTTTTGCGTCTGCTCTTTGAGTCGGATGGCATCGTCAATTTGATCGATGTATCTCTGAGGCATTCTTGAAAGACCCACCGCACAACCCATGAGCGAACCGAAGACGGCTCCGCGGTGACAATTATCGCCGCCCAAGTTGGCATTGGCTATGACACCCTGCTCGAAGTTATCGGCATATTTCCACGCAAGATAGAGAGAAGCAGGGAAGGCATCAGCAATGTAACAGGCGGAGCTGACCCTCCGACCAATGACCACCTCATCAGGATCCTTTGACCAGTCCATGGCCTTGCGTTTTGAGAACCAATCGGTGCTGTTCGTGAAAATGGCCTCGCGTAAGGGCACGCCAGTGAAGACATCTGCAAGGATTCGCACCATGGCATCTGACGCATTTAGAACTTCTGGAGAGCGGTGCGTGAGACTGACGTGTTGTTTCACCGTCTCTCGAGTGGCCTCCAGGTCACCCGCAAAGTAGGCACTGATCACACCCACATGCGCCAGACCACCAATGTGGATGTCTGCGCCCCCGCATTTTCGCGGAACTGTGCCACTTGCGTAAGCCATGAAGAATTTACGATGACACTCCTCCACGTAAGTATCTCGATGCTTTCCCTCGGTCAGCATGAAGTCAATGTAACGGGCCAGGTAATCGTCCGCATCATATTTCCCGCAGGCAATCAGCGACTCCATCAGCACCTTAGCCAGTTGGAGATTAAGGGTGTTTTCGCCGGCACGAAGGAACTGATGGTAGTGAATGCCATGCTGTCCCCAGTATTGAGCCTGGTCATGCAAGATGTCGCCCCGCTCATTGAGCGCGGAATATTCAGAGCGCCATAAGATGCTGCCATGGTGAGGTGGCCGCGGTGCCATGTATTCACGCACGACTCCATAGTCTTGTCGCATCGCCACCCGATCATAATACCAATGCACAGGCATGGCCAGGGCATCACCGATGAAGCCACCCAAGACCAGTCCTACCAGGGAATCCTCTTCTCTCTTCGTCACGCTCATCGAGAAAGTGCGGCAGTTGGCTTCGCCGCTTTTGCTGTCCATTTTCCGAGATTCAGATCGGCTGGCCTCAGACCTCGATTGATCTCCAGTCCAAGAAGATTCCAATGATGCGCCTGAAGATCAAAGGGACTCCTAACCCGCTCGTCAAAATCAGTTGGCCACAAGACACCCCCGATCCTGCGAAACGCACGGAAGGTGACATCCACCTCGGATCCGCGTGTGCTATCGAGGCCATTCAGAGTCATGCGCACCCGGCGGAGTTGTTTCGTGCTGCGGTCCACGTAGAGGACGACCCGATCTTCATCAGCGACTCCAAAACCCGGCCGAAGAATGGCGAGCACCTCGTCGCAAAGCTCGTCATCAACTCTGGACTCGCCATTCATTACAAAGACTGCGCTGCTCGGTTGGAAATAGAATGGCCCCAGCAGGAACAACGTGTAAGCGTCAGCCACGAGAGCCGCCGCTTGAGTAGCTTCAGTGTCTTTGGAAAGCTGGCCATTGTAGGCGATGCTTGTGCTCCCCGGGTTCCGAAGAACGCCCTTTTCACCTCCGAGGCCTTGATGATTTTGTGCCACCACGCGAGACGATAGGATTATTCTTTCCTCCGAAGCACCACGGAATTTCGAGTCCACCAGCACTGGCTGAAAACGTGGGGCAATGGAAGCCCAGGCTCCCTCATAGCGCACACTCAGATCGCGAATCTTTGAAAAGGCCTCAGTTCCGTGGGCCTTCTGAGATGCTCTCACGATAGCGAGAGCTTCGGAATCTGATGACTTGATTTCCCGGGTGCAAATCTCCGTCGAGGCACAAGAGGAAAGAAGGCTGATGCAAAGAGTAACCAAGAGGTATCGCATTCGATGTCAGGTGTTAGGTTTAGGGTTAAGGATTCAATGTTGAAGCAGACCCGCCAGGATCACCTCGGCAGCGGAGAAGCCTGAGAGGGCGGCACCCTCCACTCTCGGACCTGCGAAAGCGTCTCCTGCGATGACCAGTGGTGGGGATGCATCAATGACTGCGCATGTCTCGCCATCCACCCGCACAGGCTTGCTGTAGCGCCAACCGTGGACTTGGTAACTCTTCACCTGGCTTCCGAGCCACGGCTTGCAAAAATCAATCAACCGCTGCCCCACGGTCACTCGATCTTCGTCCCAGTTTTCGAGACTGAACTCTGGGCCCGCGTGAATCGTGATCGCAGGCTCAGAAGAGATGCCCTTCTTTTCATTGTCGGCAATCCAGGCGACGTGGCCTTCGGTTGGCGCGAATCCTCCAGGGGACGGTAAAAGAGATGGCCCATCCAACACCGCCATCACCGCGATGCAGCGTTCGTACTCGATGGCTCCGAGCCGCTTCCTCATTGCATCGTCGAGTTCGATGCCACCCGCATTGAGCAACGCCAGCGTCTGCGGCACAGGGGGAGTCAGCAGCACAGCGGCGGCGTGAAAAGAAGCCCCACCCTGCGTTTCCACTGAATAGCCATCCTCTGCTCGCCTCACGGCCACGACTTGCATTTCCATCCGTGCATCGAGACCTTGAGCTAGATATTTGGCAACGGCGGTCATTGACGGTTGTCCGCGCCAGCGGGTGTGTCCGTCTGCCAAACCGGAGAAGCCCTGACACCACTCGGTAACCATTCCCGCCTCCTCCCCTTCCCTGAGCAACTTCTCGAAACGAGCATCTCTCGTGGTGATGAACTGGGCTCCATGATCAAAAGTAGCAGACCCGATGCGGCGACTTGCCAGACGACCACCGAGTCCCCTTCCCTTGTCCAGCAAGACCACGCTGCGCTGAGCACGCTGAAGCTGACGCGCAGCAACAAGTCCAGCAACGCCAGTGCCAACGATCAGCACATCAACTCGATTTTCAGGTGGAAAGGAATGATCCATTCAAGTCCACTGATACGCCCCTTGGATGACCTTAGATCTTTGCTTTCCAAAACCTACCCCTTCACGGTCCACTCGGCCCATCCTGTCCTTTCAGAATGTTTATGCACACATATCCCGAATCCGACCCAGTTTTTGCCGGCATTTTTTGCAAACGCGTGACGTTTAGTTTCGCGAACAATCATGAAACGTCTCCTCTTCTCACTCATCGCCTTTTCCACTCTCTCCGCCCAGGATGGTTTCAAGCCGATCTTCAACGGCAAGGACCTCAGCGGCTGGGATGGCAATCCAGAACTGTGGAAGGTGGAGAATGGCGAGATCGTGGGCACGACGACGGGGCCGGAGCAGTTGAAGTACAATCAGTTCCTGATCTGGCGCGGCGGGGTGCTGAAGAACTTCGAGCTGCGGGTGAAGGTGAAGCAGAAGGGCAACAACACGGGCATTCAGTATCGAAGCCGGGAGTTTGCAGAGACGGGCAAGTGGTCGGTGGGTGGGTATCAGTGTGACATTCACTCGGCCGCGCCGAACAATGCGATGGTTTATGGGGAGAAGTGGGGCGGCATCTTGGTGCAAAACGGGCAGAGCATGGTGATCGACCCCGAGGGCAAAAAGTGGCTCGTGGCGGAGCGTGAGCCGGTGAGCGTGGACATCGCGGAGTGGCACGAATACACGGTCATCGCGCAGGGGAATCATGTGGTGCACAAGATCGACGGGCAGATGACCATCGATTTGCTCGACTTCGGGGCGAAGACGCAATTGCTCGAAGGTTTGCTCGCGTTCCAAATTCATCGCGGTCCGGCGATGGTGGTGCAGATCAAGGATGTGATGCTCAAAGAACTGCCGGAGGCTCCGGTGCCTGTGTTTGATAAGAACGTGATCGCCAACGCGAAGCCGATGGAAAAGGCGGATGCGAAGTCGAAGGGCAAAGGCAAGGCGAAGGCGCAATCGAAGGCCGAAACGGCCGCAGCACCGATCCAGGCCTCGTCGGAGTGGAAATGGCTCTGGAGCGACTCACCGGACGCGAAGAGCGCGGCGAGGCTGAAGAAGGAGTTCGATCTCGGCGAGGCGAAGGAGGCGATGCTGCGCGTGAGTTGCGACAATGGCGCGGAGGTTTTTCTCAATGGCGAGCCTGTTTTGACGAATCCCGACTGGCAGCGGCCGACGCAGGCGAATGTGACGTAGGCACTGCGCAGCGGCAAAAACGAGCTGCGGGCCGAGGCGACGAACAAAGGCAGCGCGGCGGGTTTTCTCGCCGTGCTGACGCTGAAGCTCGCGGATGGCAGCGAGCGCGTGATCTTCACCGATGCATCGTGGTCCGCCGCGGCACCGGCGACGGAGGAGTGGAAGCCAGCGAAGGTGGTGAACACCTATGGCCTGCGGCCGTATGGCGAGATTTTTGATCGCTCGCGGCAAAAAGAGACAAAGCCGACCTCGGATGAAGTCATCGCGCCAAAGGACATCAAAACGCTGCCGGGCTTCAAGGTGGAGATGCTGCACAAGGTGTCGAAAGAGAGCGAAGGCTCATGGGTTGGCCTCACAGTCGATGATCGTGGCCGATTGCTCGCCACGGATCAATACGGCGGTCTTTTCCGCGTCACGCCGCCGCCGGTGGGCAGTGGTGACAAGGCGCAGGTGGAGAAACTCAGCGCCGAGATCAATGGGGCGCATGGTTTGCTGTATGCCTTCGACAGTCTTTACGCGCTGGTGAATGAGAAACCGAATGTCGCGGGCCTGTATCGACTGCGCGATACGAAGGG
>CAMBPV010000174.1 GCA_945869695.1 Prosthecobacter debontii | reverse complement strand
ACTCTGGCAGCGTGATACTTGGCACTGGATTCATCCAGCCAGCTTCAGGTGGCACTGTGACCATCGGCAGCGGAGCCAAAGTGAGTGTGGGAAATGCCTCTGGCGACACGACTGGAAAGACCCTGACCTTCACCCCAGCCAATGGCAGCATAACCACCTTTTTCCAGAGTGGCAGCACCTTGGAGTTTGATCTTTTTTCAGGTGCAGGTCTGGGTGATCAGACGGGCAATCTTGCCGCGGCCGATCTCTTCCGCACAGGTGGCCTTTTCGACATCAGCACAGGTGTTAAATTGAAAGTAAACAGCGCCATGACAGGCTTTGCAGCCAACGATAGCTGGCAGCTGTTGGACTGGTATGCTCTAGCCGGCACAGCACCGACAGGAACCTTTGATACCGCGCTATTGGAGCTACCGACGCTAACCGGAACGCTGGGCTGGGATCTGAGCAAACTCTACACTGCAGGAACCATCTCCGTAGCAGTCGTGCCTGAACCGACGCGTGCGCTACTTTTCGCATTGGGTTTGATCGCTCTCTTGTGCAGGCGTCGTCGCTAAAATGAATCGCTATGAGTTCATCCGAACCGGTAACGAAACCACGGTCCACGCCGCAAAGATCCATCGGGAGAATCAGGGTGAAAAAGCCACTACTACCAGAAGCATCCAGTCCACCGACAATGCCTGGCAAACGTCGGAGTATGACATTTCCTCTTTTGCGGATAATCAATCGCACGTGCATGAATGGGGCATGAATGGAGTCAGGTGTTTCATGTTGCAGGATTCCAGAAATTCGAGCCACATGAGTCAGACCCCCTCACACCCCGTCCCCGCACCACGGCCAACTCGACCCGGCCCCTTCAAAAGCAATTTCCTATCAGACTCGAAAATCAGTGGTGAAGAAGATTGAAACCCAACAAAATCAATGGTTACAGCTTCTTCCCGCCGCGCAACTGTCGAACTTGGGTTAGCGGCGGCGCCTGATTAGGAACGCCAGTCCGGCGATCCCGCAAAGCAGAGCGGAAGCCGGCTCGGGCACGACGACCGGGCCAATCACGACCTCGCTGCCATTGACGAAGCTGGTGTTCGAGTTATACATTGACAAAGTCAGGGCCTGGTCAATCGAACCGATTCGTGCGCCCGCTGGGTTCCAGTCGCCTCCAAGAGAGGGGCTCCCGGGTCCGTATAAAGTCTCCATCGCCGTCAAGTCAAAGAAGAACTGAATCGTTCCGCCCGCATCACCCTGGCGGAACATCCGAGCAGCAAAATCGTAACTTACGCCACTTCCAATGCCGCCCGCAAGGTTGGAAAATGACCCAGTTCCACCAATTGTCGCAGTTCCATCCGTTGTCATTGCATAAAGGTTTGACGGACCGGCGCCACCAGATAAGCCATCCATCCACATACCGAAGTCGCCTGTATGCGCCCACAGGGTGTTGTCTGTGCGACCATCAGTGCCGCCGAGGGAAGACGCGGCCTGATAATTGTTACCTCCGATCCCGAAATTGAGGTATGTCGTTCCGATCGCGCTGGCATTGGCGTCGTTCATCTTGAGACCGATACCCAAAATCACATTGCCGTTCGCGAAGGCTCCTGGCGAGAAGGTGCCGGCGGCGAATCCGGTGGGTGCATCCGGAGTTTTGACTTGAACCGGGTTTCCCGTTATTGCGTTGTTGTCGAAAGAGAAAACGGTCGTGTATAGATCGTAATCGCGTGTGGTGCTGCCGCTGGCCCAAATCCCGACATCAAGGGAGTTGCCACGAAGTGACCAGCCATCCCACGAACTACCGCCGTTGATATCGACAGGAGCAGCGGAGGCGGTCCTCGAAGTGACAAACCAACTCATCCCAATCGCCGCAAAAGCCAGAATAGTTGCCCGTCGACTTCTAGGTATTGGCTTTGTTTTGAATTGCTTTGAATTGCTTTGAATTGCTTCGGACTTTTTCATTTTCATATTGGATGTGTGTCGTTGTTAGGAAATTGGTTTTCACGGTTGGCGCGCAAGAGGGGGGCTCTTATGAAACTGCTTTTCGGTGGTCCGTTTCATCCATATCTTTCCGAGGCCGTGGCCTTGAGGGGGGCGGCTAGGAAATTGCTTTTGAGGGGCCGGGCCGTAATAACGCGGGAGCGGGGGTGTGAGGGGGTCTGATCCGCGTCCGGTGAGGCCATGGCCGAAGCAAGATCCATGTGCTGTGCTCTCAGTTCCATTTCAAGCTGGAAACCAATTTCAGGGGGGTGCAAGTCGACCGCTTCAAACCTGTCCATCACCCGAGCGGCATAACTGTGATCCCAGACATCGCTGACGACGTCATACGTGCTGGTGGCCGTGCGGGCAATCGTGTGCCTGGCACTATCAGAACAAACCTCCGCAGCGCGAACGACAGATTCATCGGTCCCGGGTTCGCTGCCCACCGGAATCAGGACCGATAGTTGACAATCCGTTTCCGCCAAAATGTTCTCCGTATCATGCCCCTGGGAAAAGTGGCCAAAGAACTCGCCGAGACCCGACTCAATCTCGATGATGCTCAAGGGCGACTGATCGACAAAACTGAGGAGCATTCGGGTGATCTTTCGTCGAAAACGTGGACACGGAAAGTTGGGTTAGTTGTTTTGGATGGAGTTTTCGAAGGCCACAGGAGAACGGAAGCCGAGTGCGCTGTGGAGCCGCACAGGGTTGTAGAAGGTTTCAATGTAGTCGAAGACCATGCAAGAAAGGGTCGTGATACGATTCTTGACAGATTCTAGTTTTTCGACAGTGGCACCTGATGATCCAACCGTTGGGAGAGTTTCGGGTTCTTTGTTCTTGGTGCTTTGTTTCTGGAAGGCGGGGGACTTGGAGATTTGGAGACGGGGAGACGGGGAGACGGGGGTGGGTGCTGAAATAGGCGTTGCCAGTGTCGGAGTGTCCATTACGCTAGAAGTCCTATGGGCAAAGCAAAGGAAACGACACCGACACCCGAGCCTGATGTGGTCGAGAAGGCGGCGCGAGAGTATTCAGGGTCTCCGGCCACTCGGAAGACGCTGATCGAGAAGCTGGATAACTGGTCTGACTGGGCGAGCTGGGATGCGTTTTACCGGACTTACTCAGGCTTTGTGTGGCACATCGCGAGGAAGGCGGGGCTGCGGGATGAGGAGGCGAGTGATGTGGTGCAGGAGACTTTCATCGGGGTGGCGAAGAATCTGCAGAAGAAGAAGTTCGACACGAGCCAGGGCTCGTTTAAGTCGTTTTTATTGAATCAGGCCCGGTGGCGGATTTTGGATCAGTTCCGCCGCCGAAAGAAGCAGCAGGACCGGGAGATCTCCTTTTACGAGGACGAGAATGATGAGCGGCGCACGGCTCCGATCGACCGATGTGCGGACCCGAATGGTACGGCGCTGGAGGAACTGTGGGACAAGGAGTGGAGGGATCAGATCATGGACATCGCGCTGCGGCGGGTGCGGGCTTTGGTTTCTCCGCGGCAGTTCCAGATTTTTTCCTGTTATGTGCTGAAGGGCTGGACGCCGGAGCGGGTGAAGGAGGAGCTGGGGGTGAATGCGGCGCAGGTGTATCTGGCGAAGCATCGGGTGGGCCGGATCCTGAAGCGCGAGGCGGAGAAGGTGGCTGAGGGGCGGCAGTAGCTGCTAGGGGAGCTTTGGAAGAAGGGCGGCGAGGCGCGTGGCGATCATCTGAAAGCCATCGGCATTCGGGTGGAGGCCGTCGCTGAAGAGCTTGGGGTCGGGGTCGATGAGATCAGCGCCGGGGATGACCTGGAGCCGGGGGTAGGCGAGCCGGGCAAGGGTGGCGGTGGCGGCGTCGCGGTAGGCATCGAGCCGCTCGCTGTGTTTCCAACGAGCGGGCTCGGCGATGGGCAGGGGAGTGATCCAGAAAATGGGTGTCTGGGGTGCGGAGCGGCGGAACTCGGTGACGAAGCCGATGAGGTCTGCGGTGAAGCGGTCGAGGGGCTTCTGCTGGAGGCAGTCATTCACGCCGATGAGGGTGGTGAGGATATCAGGCTTTAAGCGTGCGAGGACGGCCCCGTCCGGGGCAGTGAGGCGACGGGAGCCGAAGCCCATGTTGATGAGGTCCCATTTTTTTGCGCGGGCGAGGCGGGTGGGGTAGGTCTCGACGACATTGGCGGCCTGAAAGCCCTGGGTGATGGAGTCTCCGTAAGCGACGTAGCGCGGGAGGGTCTCGGGTTTCATGGGAAAGAGCTCGGCACCGTCTGGCAAATGAAGGCCAAGAAAGGTGACGGTGTCGGCATAGGGCAGGGTGATCTCGATGACGCGGCTGTCGATGCTGCGGAGGTCGATGCGATTGATCTGGGGGCCGCTGTTTCCTTTGATGCGGAGGATGGGGAGGGTGTCGATGCCGTCGATGGTGGCCATGGCCTCACTGGACCAGTGGACACGGCCCTTGATGGAGTCGAACCGCGCAAAGCTGAGGACGAGAGAAACCTCGCTGGCATTCGTCTCGAAGCGGATTCGGGCTCCGGGATTATCGGTGCGGAAGGGGGAGTCCACGACCATGCGATCTCCAGCGGCCTCTTTGGAGCTGAGGCGGAGATTGGCAAAGCCGCGATACTGAATGCGGGGATCATTGGCCCGGACATTGATGAAGGTGGGGAGATGGCTCATCGGCATCGACTGAGCCCAAGCGGCGGTGCTGGGGGCAAGGGAAGCGGTGGCCCAACTGCGTAAGAAGTGACGCCTTTTCATGATGTGGGAGTGAACTACGGCCCTGTCCTGACGAAGAGCAAGGTGAGAGTCTGGGAACTGCTCTGAGGGTGAGAGGGGAGGGCTTGTGAAATTTTTCACAAATCCCCCTTGCCCCTGTTCGGCTGGCTCCGATAATCGGGCCATGTCTTCCGCTGTCACCTATCTTTCCGGCAAAGAACCCCATTCTCGCGAGAAGCGGCTGATCTTCCGCAACATCGATCGAGAAGGGTACAATCCCTCCATCGAATGCTACCTGGAGGATGGGGGCTATGACCAACTGAAAAAGGCGCTCACGATGGAGCGCAGCGCGATCACGAATGAGGTGAAGGCATCGGGACTGCGCGGACGCGGCGGTGCGGGGTTCCCGACCGGTGTGAAGTGGGGCTTCATCCCGCCGACGAACACGAAGCCGGTTTACCTGATTTGTAACGCGGATGAATCGGAGCCGGGGACGTTCAAGGACCGCTACATCATGCATCAAGACCCGCATCAATTGGTCGAGGGCATGGTGATCTCCTGTTTCGCGGTGGGAGCTAAGCTGGCGTACCTTTACATCCGTGAGGAGTTCCCGCACGCAGCGAAGATCCTGGAGAAGGCGCTGGCAGAGGCGCGGGCGAAGAACTTTTTGGGCACGAATATCCTGGGATCGGGTTTTGACTGTGAAATCTATGTGCACCGGGGTGCGGGCGCTTACATCTGCGGAGAAGAGACGGGATTGATCGAATCCCTGGAGGGCAAACGGCCGTATCCGCGGATCAAGCCTCCGTATTTCCCGGCGGCGCTGGGTCTGTACATGTGCCCGACGATCGTGAACAATGTGGAGTCTCTGTGCCACGTGAAGCACATTCTGGCCATGGGTGGCGCGGAGTATGCGAAGCTGGGCACGCCGAACAATACGGGAACGCGCATTCTGTGCGTGAGCGGTGACGTGCAAAAGCCCGGCTACTATGAGGTGGAAGTGGGCAAGGTGACGATGGGTGAGGTGATCGAGGTGCTTTGCGGGGGACTGAAGCCCGGCAGGAAGCTGAAGGCGATCATTCCCGGAGGATCCTCATCGAAGGTCTTGCGTGCGGATGAGAAATTCAAACTGAAGGACGGGCGCGAGCTGGGGATCATGGACATCCCGATGGACTTCGACACCATGGCGGCGTGTGGAAGCATGGCGGGCTCTGGGGGTGTGATCATCATGGATGACAGCCGCTCGATGACGTGGGTGCTGAACAATATCAATGCCTTCTATGCCCACGAGAGCTGTGGTCAGTGCACTCCTTGCCGTGAAGGCAGCCTTTGGATGAAGAAGATCAGTGACCGTATCGTGGCGGGCAATGCGAGCCCCGATGATGTGGACATGCTGGAGAATGTGGCGAACCAGATCGAAGGAAAGACGATCTGCGCTTTTGGCGAAGCCTGCTCATGGCCGACCCAGAGTTTCATCAAGAAATTCCGTGACGAGCTCACGTCCAGCACGAAGCCGGAGCTGGCGGGACGGATCGTGAACTCGGAGTCGCTGGTGGCGGCAGCGGGGCTGGTGTCGTAGCGTCGGTGGCGACAAAAAAGGTTCGTTTTTGTAATGGCCCTGGTTGCCGGATGTGGTAACCAGACGTCGTTATGAACGCACCTGTCTCGACTCACAGCAAAACCATTGGATACATCCTTTGGATCTTTGGTTTCACCGGGGCTCACCGCTTCTACTACGGACGCCCCATCACTGGGATCATCTGGTTTTTCACCTTGGGCCTTCTCGGTGTGGGCTGGCTGATTGACCTCTTTTTGATCCCGGGCATGGACCGCGCCGCGGATCGCCGATTCACACCGGGAGACACGGACTACTCCGTGGGCTGGATCCTGCTCACCCTAGCCGGGGTCTTTGGCCTTCATCGGTTCTACATGGGGAAATGGGTGACCGGCATCCTCTACCTGCTGACTGGCGGACTTTTCTTGATCGGCTGGCTCTATGACTTCTGCACCCTGAACACGCAGATCAATGAAGTGAATCAAAGCGCACGCTCGCGCATCGCTGTCGCGAGATAACTCTTCGACGACTCAATCCCGAATATGAACTCCTGGTTTTACGTCGACTCTGAAAGTCAGCGCCATCAAGTCACCGAAGAACAACTTCAGTCTCTCGCGGCATCCGGCGGGATCCGAGCGGAAACGCTGGTGTGGACGGATGGTCAGGCGCAATGGTCCTCTGCAGGTCAGGTGATACCGAGTCTCTTCCGCCAAGGCATGGGTGCGGTTGCGCCACCTCCGCTCCCGCCGGGTGGAGGCGCGCCGCCGATGCCGATGCGTGCCCACAATGTCGATTACGAAATCCTCGGCAATGAAATGCAAATCGTGGAGATCGAGCTCGATCCTGGCGAGACGGTCATCGCTGAGGCGGGTGGCATGAACTACATGGAGGATGGCATCACCTTTGAAAGCAAAATGGGTGATGGCTCAAGCGCGACAGGCGGGGGCATCATGGGTCTCCTCAAAAACGTAGGCAAGCGCGTGCTGACGGGTGAGTCGATCTTCATGACTCATTTCACCAATCAAGCAGCGACTGGGAAAAAGAGAGTGGCCTTTGCTGCGCCCTATCCAGGGAAGATCATTCCTCTGAAGCTCTCGGATTATGGGGGAGAGATCCTCTGTGAAAAGGATGCCTTCCTCTGCGCGGCCTATGGGACGGCAGTGGGCATCGCCTTTCAGAAAAAGTTCGGTGCGGGGCTCTTCGGAGGTGAAGGCTTTATTTTGCAACGTCTGCAAGGAGACGGCCTCGCTTTCATTCACGCGGGTGGCACCATCGTGAAGCGGGAGATGCGGGGTGAAACCCTGAGGGTGGACACCGGGTGTCTTGTGGCGTTTACCACGGGCATCCACTATGACATCGAGCGTGCGGGTGGCATGAAGAGCATGTTTTTTGGTGGAGAGGGGCTCTTCCTGACCACGCTCACCGGTCACGGAACGGTGTGGCTTCAGAGTCTGCCTTTCTCACGTCTGGCAGACCGCATCATCGCCCACGCGCCATCCTCCGGTGGTAGCTCTACCGGTGAGGGCTCCGTGCTCGGCGGGATCGGGCGGATGTTTGACGGCCAGTGAAGACGAAGAGAAGTCCGGCCATCAGCAGCACGGCGCGTGAGGGCTCGGGAACGACCGAGAACTCAATGCTGAGGGGTGCAAACTGGGAGAGGTAGATGGGGATGAAGTTATCGAAAGAGTAGTCGACACCCGAGAGGGTGCCGATGGCGGAATGAGTGCCGAGGAGCACGAGTTCACCATTGATCACGGTGAAACTCGGGCTGCCAGAGTCACCGCCCTCCAGTCTGGCCTCACCCGTCGGGGACGCGGAGGCACTGAACCCGTAGGCGTAGGTTTCATTCAGCAAATCTCCATTGAGGTCATAGTGAATGAACCCGTCGAGCGTGTTCGTGCCAATTCGAGGGCTGTTGGACGTCCCGAATCCTCCGTGCCCGTAAACGAGGAGCGGAAGGCCGACGTAGTCGCCCAGCGTGGGATAGCCGAGAATGGAGTAGGCACCGATGCCGTGGGCTGCGCTGATGGCGGTGGAGAGCTTGCCCACACTGAAGTCACTGGGAAGACCGGTGATGGGAGAGTTTAGGCGGTGCGTCACTCCGCTGACGCTGTAGGTCACTACCGCGCTGGCTGGATCACCCGGATGAGCAGCGTAGAGCGTGGGGCTAAAAAAGGAGATGGATGAGCTAGGAGGGTAGTGGCTTGCGAACACGAAGTACTCATCGCTGATCATCGTGAAACTCTGAGTGGTGAGTGCGGGATTCCAGCCGACACCCGAAAAGTCCAGTCCCGCACCGATGAAAGAGCCGCTCGTGTTTGGGACCGGTGCGGTCGCATAACCCGAGCTGAAACGGTCATTCGCTGCTCCGGTGTAGCCGATGATCGTCACCGCCTGAGCATTGCCCATGATCAGTGCGCCAACGAGGGCCAGGATGTGCCTTGAGTTCACTGGGAATCGATCTATCACTGAGTTAACCTTATACATGCACTTTGAATTCTCAACCGCGAGTCGGATTATTTTTGGATCGGGTTGTCTGGCGCAGATCGGCGCGATGGGTCGTGACTGGGGACGCCGCGTGTTGATCGTGACGGGTCGTGATCCGGAGCGCGCATCGGCTCTGAGGGAGCATCTCGAAGAAGCGGGAGTGACCAGTGTTGTTTATTCGGTGGCGGGTGAGCCTACCTTGCAGACCATCGAGGAAGGCTCGGAAGTGGTGAGAGCGGAGGCTTGTGATTGGGTAATCGGATTCGGCGGAGGCAGTGCCATGGATGCGGGGAAAGCCATCGCGATCATGCACACGCAGGAGGGAGAGATTCTCGACTACTTGGAGGTCATCGGAAAAGGGAGGCCGATTCGTCGCGAAGGGTTGCCCTACATCGCGGTGCCCACCACTTCCGGCACGGGAGCGGAGGTCACGAAGAACGCGGTGCTGGGCTCCCCCGAGCATGGGATCAAGGTCAGCCTTCGGAGTCCGCTGATGTTGCCTCGGGTGGCGCTCGTGGATCCGTCTTTGACCTTGGGTCTTCCTTTTGAAATCACCGCCAGCACGGGACTTGATGCCCTGACTCAACTCATCGAAGCTGCTGTTTCATCCCGCGCCAATCCGATGACGGATGCGCTGTGTGAAAAAGGGATTCGGCTGGCAGCGGCTTCCTTGGAGCGGTGTTGTTTTCAGCCCGGCGAAATCGCGCCGAGAGAGGACATGTCGCTCGCGGCCCTTTATTCGGGCATTGCCCTTGCCAATGCCGGCCTTGGAGCCGTGCATGGTTTTGCAGCGCCCATCGGAGGCATGTTTTCAGCGCCTCACGGTGCCGTTTGCGCAGCTCTCATGCCGCATGTTTGGCGGGCTAATTTGAAAGCGATTCAACCCCAGCAAAAAGGCAAGTTTGACAGGGTGGCTCAAGGATTGCTCGGGGATGCATCTGCGCTCGCAGAGCAGGTGCAAGATTGGATCGAGGGGCTGTGCCATCGGCTTCGAATTCGACCGCTGGCTGCGCTCGGCGTGGGTGCTTTGGATGTCAAGGAGATCGCCCGACGCGCAGCACAAGCAAGCAGCATGAAGGCCAACCCTGTGAACCATGGTCCCGCAGCGCTCGAAGCGATTTTGATGGAAGCGCTCCGTGTGAGCT
>CAMBPV010000173.1 GCA_945869695.1 Prosthecobacter debontii | reverse complement strand
TCGGCCACTCCATGGGTTGTGCGGCGGGTCTCATGCTCGCCCACGATTTGGGGGTGCAGCGCATCGTCCTCATCTCCCCCTTCACCAGCATGACGGACATGGGCCGCCGTGTGCTGGGGTGGCCGCTGTGCTATCTGAACCTCCACCGCTTTGACAATCGGCATCACTTGGCTGCTGTGGTGCAGAACGGGGCCAAGGTGACCGTCCTGCACGGGAAAGAGGACGACATGATCCCGGTGGAAATGAGCCGCGAGCTGGCAGCAGCCCATCCCCAAGCCGTCCGGCTCCTGGAGATCCCCGACGCCGGGCACAACGACATCCTTGATTTTGCCGACGCACAGATCCGCGAGGCCCTCCAGTAAGGGCTCAGCTACCCCCCGGGTTCAGCGCCAAAGTGGCCGAGGGTAGCGACGCCGGGGGTCGGGGGTGCCGGTGGCGGAGGTGCCGGGGGTAGTGACGGTGGGAGCCGGGTAGCTTGGAAGGTGAAAGATGATCCCGGAGGCGTGGATCGATGCGTTAGGCGAACACATCCATCACAGCCTTGCCCTTGCCGTCTTCGGTGACGTAAAAGGGGCGGCCTTCGATGGTGTACTCGGTCTTCGGACTGATGCCCATGGCGGTCATGATGGTGGCGTGGAGGTCCATGACGGAGACGGGATTCTTGGTGGCAATGAGCGGACGCTCATCGGCGGTCTCGCCGTAGAGGTAGCCTTTTTTGGTGCCGCCGCCGAACATGACCACGCTGGTGCCGCCGGTGAAGTGGCGGTGGAGGCCGTAGTGCTTCATTTCGCTGAGGGTGTCCACTTTGAAGGTGGTCTGGTCATTGGCAGTGGAGCCGGGCTTGCCCTCCATGAGTGCATCGCGGCTGAACTCGCTGGCGATGATGATGAGGGTGCGGTCGAGCAGGCCCTTGGCCTCGAGATCGAGCACGAGCTGGGCGATGGGCTGGTCGATCTCCTTGTGCATGGTGGCGACGGTGGTGTGGCCGTCCTTGTGGGTGTCCCACTGGAAAAAGGGCACGTACTCGGTGGTGACCTCGACAAAGCGCGTGCCTGCCTCGATCAGCCGCCGGGCGAGCAGGCAGCCCCGACCGAAGCGGCTGGTGTCGTATTTGGCGTAGCTCTCCTTGGGCTCGAGGGTGATGTCGAAGGCCTCGCGCTCTTTGGAGCTGAGAAGGCGGTAGGCATTGTCCATGCTGCGGAGCATGGACTGCTGCTGGTAGTCGCTCATGTGATCGCGGTGCGGGCTTAGATCGACGAGCTTGCGGAAGAACTTATCGCGGCTGGCAAAGCGGGCGGGTTCCATGCCTTTGGGCGGACGGACGGACTGTGCGGCTTCCTCGGGGAAGGGGAGGTTCATGGGTCCGAACTCGCTGCCGAAGAATCCGGCGGTGGTGAAGGCCTTCAGTTCCTCGCTCTCGCCCACGCCTTCGAGCCGTTGGCCGACATTGATAAAAGCGGGCATCACGGCATTCCGCGGGCCGAGCACCTTGGCCATCCAGGCACCGATGTGGGGCGTGGCGACGGTCTGCGGTGGCACGTAACCGGTGTGCCAGTGATACTGATGCCGCGAGTGCAGGATGCTGCCGAGGTCGGGCTGCACGGCGCTGCGGATGAGTGTGGCGCGGTCCATGACCTTGGCGATGTTCTCCATCCCTTGGCAAATTTTAATGCCGTCAACGCTCGTGTTGATGGCGGGGAAGGTACTGAGCATCCGTTTCACCTCGAGGCCCTTTTCAAAGGGGAGGTAGCCTTTGGGATCAAAGGTATCGGGTGCGGCCATGCCACCTGCCATCCAGAGGAGGATGCACGCATCGGCCTTGGCCTCGGGATGGGTGACTTTTTCACCGGTCTTCGCCCACAGGCTCTGAGGCTCGCCCGTCATCCATGCTGCGGTGCTGGCGGCTGCCAGTTTCTTGAGGAAATCACGGCGGACGAGGTGTTCGGGTTGGTCTTCTTCGAGGATCATGGGTGAGATAACGTGGGATGTAGAGGGTGACTGTCACACTCGCGTCAAGATGACATCAATCGGGACCAGTGTGCCGTCATTTGTGATGACGATGTTCGCCGGGTGGGCATCCCAGAGTGCTACCGATCCTTGTCGAAAAGACAGTGCACCCCGGCGACCTACATCCGCATGGGGTAGAAGCTCCCATCCTGCGGCCTCCATGCCGTGGAGAATATCCTCATGGGTGGCGGCCGCGCCTACAGCATCCGGCTGTGTCGTGACGATCCGCCAGTCCCCGCCCTCGGGTGCTGGCCAAAGTCCGCGAAGCTCGATGCCCATGGCGAAGAGTTCGTTGGTCAGTTCCAATCGCTCAAGATACTGCAATGGGGTAGCCATCATGAGTGTCGGCGGTTCTCCAGGGTGCCATTCGACTGTGAAACCAGCGAATCCGGGATTGGTGTATTTCCACCACAGAGAGTCAGCGGGATCAAAACGCACATCCACTTCCATGCCTCCCATTCGTTCCGGTCCGGGAAATGAGGAGGGGAGCAAGAGACCGTAGTCTGAGGCCCAGGATTCTAGCGCTTTCCATTGAAACGACTCGCCACGAGGATCTGAGCTTGATCCTCCGATCCTCGCGCCGCTTCCCGCATCCGATCCATCTGAGCATAGGCCTCGGCGGAGGTGCGCGATTGCTTGGGCAAGCGTGCTGCCTTGAGAAAGACTCGTGGCTTTGTCTTCATGCGGCATAGAGTCGGGGTGAAGGGTTGTGTTGGCAAGCAGGTTCGCGTCACACAGGCCTCTACCTCACAAACTGGAACTCGGGCATCATGCAGATGGCCCAGAGGACGTCTTCGATGCTCTGGGGCGTGGGCTGGGTGCCTAGAACCTCGCGGGTAGAGGTGAGCTCGCCTGCGGTGGGATCACGCGAAAGGGCGTGGCGGTAAAGATGCGTGGTGAGGGCGTCGGGGGCTGGCCATTTTTCGGAGGCGAGTTTGGAGGATCCTTTGCGCAGGGCGTCCGCCAATGTCTGACCATTGGCGAGGTCGATGGCCTCGAGCGTGGTGAGGTCATTCGGGCGCATGGAGACGATTTGGTCACGATTCGGGCGTCCGAGCGCACGCATGAGGAAGTCACCCTTCACGAGTGCGGCGCGGATCATCCGGGTGCTGCCGCTCACGCCCTGGGCGAGGAGCGCGGGGGCCTGGCTGTCGATGGTTTTTTGCCAGACGGGCACTGCTTCCACGAGGGTGACGGGTTTCCAGTCTTTGGCGTCGAAGGCACCGAGCCGGCCTTCCTTGCTGGCGGCAGGAAACTGGGGCGTCCATTGCCAGGTGGAATCGGTGGCGAGGGTGATCTCTTTGCCATCTGGCATCCGGATGCGGCAGTCGAGAAAGAAGCCTGCGGCATTGGGGCCTTTCCCGCCGTTGGTGGCGACGGCGATCAGGGTATTGGCCCCTTTTTTCAGTGCGCCATGAAGGGGCACGGCGGCGAGTTTTCCCCAGTCATCACCACCGCTGACCTTGCGGCCGTTGATGTAAAGGATGAAGGCATTGTCGCAAGTAACCACGGCGGTGGCGGCGGTGGGGTCTGCGTCCAATTTAAGCGTCTGGCGCAGGGTGATCTTTTCATCTGACGGTGGGACCTTGCCGGCGGCGGCGCTGTCACCCCAGATCCACCGGCCCTGGATGGCGATCTTCTTAGCCTGCTCGGTATCCACTTTGCCACGGAAAACAGGGGCATCCATCTTCGAGGGGGCGGCGCTGGTGAGGGTCCAGATGGCATCGACAAACTGCTCGGCGGTGAGCCGTCGGGCGCGAGGTCCTGCGAAGGTGAAGCCGTGGTCGTCGGTTTCTTGGGTGAGGATTTGAGTGGTGGACTGATAAGCCTGCGAGGTGGCGATGTAGGCGAGTGTCTTCCGCAGATCATAGCCACTTTCGACAAAATTCGTCGCGAGCTGATCCAGCAGGTCTGCATTCCAAGGTTCGGTCTGCATGGAATCGACGGGATGGACGATGCCGTGACCGAGGAGGCGATGCCAGAGTCGATTGACGAGGGTGCGGGTAAAGCGTCCATTCTGCGGATGGGTCATGAGAGCGGCGAGTTGCTTGAGCCGCTCGGGCTGCGCGGCTTTGGCATCGACCTGACCGATCTCGGGGAAGAGCCAGGAGGCAGTGGCTTGTTTTCCGATGGGCTTGTCACAGCGGGCGATGTCGAGTGGACGTGAGGAGTAGATGGCGGCGAGGCCGTAAGCTTCGTCGAGCTTCCAGCGGTCGATGAAGCTGTCGTGGCAGGAGGCGCACTTCATGTTGATGCCGAGAAAGCTCTGCGAGATGCTCTGCGCAAACTGGATCTCCACTGTCTGACCCGCGCTGACCTCTCCGCGCCATTTGATGCCGTCGATGTAGCCGCGGCTTTCATCATTGGGCGGTGCGATGAGCTCACGCGTGAACTGATCAAAGGGCATGTTAGTCACCAGGGCTCGGTAAAGCCAGCTGCTGATCTGCTTCCGACCCCCGGTGATGAAACCCGTGCCGCCGTAGTCATTCCGCAGGAGGTCATTCCAAAAGGTGAGCCAGTGATCGGCGTAGGCCACGTCGTCGCTGAGCAGGGAGTGGATTAGTTTTGCACGCTTATCGGGAGCTGGGTCAGCGATGAACTTCGCGAGTGCTTCCGGCTCGGGCAAAAGGCCGGTGAGATCGAGGTGAGCGCGCCGGATGAAGGTGGCGTCATTGATCGGTTCCGGCCGAGGTTGCTTCTTTTGCGCGAGGTGATGATCAATGATGCGATCAATCGGATGCTCGCGTCCGTCGATCGAGGCGGAGAGCACGGGTTTCCGGGGTTTCAGCGGCGGATCGTAGGCGGGCTTCTTGAAGGCGAAACCTTTCTCCCAAACGGCCCCTTCGTCGATCCATTGCTTCAAAAGGGCGATCTGCTCGGGAGGAACGCGTTTGCCTTTCGGGGGCATCTGGATGTCTGAGTCGGTCGAGGTGATGACCTCAATCAGGGGGCTTTTCTCGCTCTTGCCCAACACGATGACAGGGCCATTTTCACTGCCCTCGATGAGGGCCTCCCGGTCATTGATGGAGAGGCCGCCCTTCTTTTTGTCGCCGGTGTGACACTCTGCGCAGTGCTCACGTAAAATCGGAACGATCTGATGGGAAAAATCGATGGGCGCGGCCTGAGATAGGCCGACGACTGAAAGGAAAAAGAGGGAGATGCGCGGGAGCATGAGGGGTGTCACACTGAATCGCTCCCAGAGGAGAGGATGTTACGAGAAACCTCTCTGCAAGGCCTCCGCTACTCCACCTTCATCACCCCATTCATGATCATCCAGTGGCCGGGGAAGGTGCATAGGTAGGGGTAATCACCTTTTTCCTCCGGAGCGGTGATGTAAATGGTGAACTCGCCCTTCGGATTCGTCATGTCGGTGTAGGCGATGACGTCGTCGCTATCGGGGACGTAGTGCTTGGCAAGACCTTGCGGGTCGGTGATCATGAGATTGCACTTCTCGCCGAGTTTTTGCAGCGCTCCGGGCTTCGCGAGCAGCCAGTTGTGCGGCACGACGTCGGGGTTCTTGAAGCGAATCATGAGTTTTTCGCCCGCTTTGGCCTTGAGTTGCTTTTGGACGAATTGCAGGCCCAAGGCGGCTTCGATGACGATTTCGCGTCCGGACTCACCTTTGGCCCACGGGTTCGGTTTGGTCGGTTTGGGGGCTTCGAGGCCGATTTGAGCCGCGTGGTTTGTTTTGGCGATCTTCGTGTAGCCGGGGAAATCCGTGAACGGCTCGGCCAAAGCATGCGCGGTCATGAAAACATCGTGCCCGGTGCTCACGCGGACGTGAATCTGGCTGGCGGTGACGATTTGAGGGATTTCGAGGAACAGCGTTTTGCCGTCATCGAGCTTCTGCACGCTGCGCACCTCCAGCGGATCGTGGCCGGGCGTTTCGGCATACTTCACGGAATACTCGGGCGAGCCGTATTGCGGGCCGTACTTGTAGTTCCAGCATTGGGCAAAGCAGGTGGCGACATCGGCGTCCTTCACGGGTTGGTTGAAATGGATGAGCACGCCGTTGTCGCGAGCTTCAAAAGCCACCGGCACCGGCCGGCCGCCGGTGAAGCGCACGCGCTGGAAGCTGCCATCCTTCGGTGTGTAGGTGCCCCAGCCTGTCATGCCATTGACGTAGAGGTGGCCGTCGTTGGGATTGAAGCGGGCACACTGCGGGCCGGAGTCGAAGTTACCGCTGATTTTCACAGCTGCGGCTTGCCAGCGACCTTTCACCTGCTGCCGCATCATGAGCCAAGCGCTGCCGCCGCCCGAGGAGAGGTGGATGAGGTTGTTGTCGCCTTTCAGGGAGGCCCATTTCTCGCTCGTGATGAAGACTTGGCTGCTCGCGCTGTTGTCCTCGCCACGCGGCATGTACATAAGCACGGGCTCGGGTGGCTTGCCGTTCTTTGGACCACCGGCGCCGAAGTGGGCACCGAGATTCTGATCGAGTTCGATCTGGCAGATGGAGGTCGCTGGCGTCCAATCGCCTTCCTGGACACTGGTGGTGATGAATCGGCCATCCGCTGAGATGCCGAGACCGTTGGGGTTGCGGAAGCCAGTGGCGAGCACTTCGAGTTGGTCGCGCCCCGTGATGCGGCACACGCCTTGATTGCCGGAGGCGAAATACCAACGGCCTTCTTTGTCGGTTTCGAGTCCGACGATGAAATCATGACCGCCAGGCGAGGTCTGCATCGCGTTCGTGACGCACTCGTAGAAGTCGGCTTCGTCATCGCCATTCAGATCGTGTAGGCAGGTGATCTGGTCGCGACCGAGCACGTAGAGCTTGTCCTTGATGATCTTCATGCCCAGTGGTTGATGCAGACCGGTGGCGAAGCGTTTCCAGCGCAGCTTCTCCAGCTTCTCGTCGATACCTTTCACCCGCCACACCTCGCCAGTCATCGTCGCGACGGCGGCGGTGCCGTCGCTGAAGAAATCGTGCGCGCTGATGAAAAACAGCGTGCCATAGGGATTGTCGAAGGGGATCGTGAGGCGGTCCGTCGCGAAGGGCGTCTGCGTGCCGAGTTCGCCTTTGGTTTCGATCCATTGCGGCCATTGGGCGGGGCCTGGTGCGGGTAAGGGCGTCTCGCTGGTGACAATATTGACCTCATTGACGCGGCGGAAAAAGCCACGGTAGGAGCCTGGGAGCTTCTTTTCCTCTTTAGAGATCACTTGGCCATTCATCGGCGCTCCGGCCATGAAGCCGTGGCGGTTGTTGTTGAGCTTCAAAAAGCCTCCCGACCACGCCAAGCGCCATGCCATGCGCTCGGGGTCAAAGACGGCGGACTTGTCACCGAATCGCACACACACGCCTTTGTTGACGGTGATGCCAGCCCCTTTGAAAACCCCGCTAAACACATTCCCCAGATCACTCGCGGCCCAGCGGCCATCCTTCCACGTCACTTGGTCATTTTGATTGCCCCAGTGGCCTTGCTGGCCGCCGTCCATGCCGGGGAAGGGCGGGATGAGCGCAGGGAGTGGCTTCTGCTTCATGAATTGCAGGGCCTGTTTGCCGTAGAAATCGAAGGTGCGCTCGCGATTCACAAATTCCTGCCAGTGCTGGTTGTCGGCTTTGTTCAGCGGTGGGAAGTCGGGTTTGAACTCTGCGGCTTTTGGTGCGGGTGGCGGGAGGAGATCGCTGAGGTTGTCGAAGTCCCAGAGGCCGAGGGTGTTGTCCATGCGCAGGCGGGGCGAGTTGCCTCTGCGCGGCTTCATGACGCCGCGTGAGAGGCGCACATCGTCGAGGACGCCGTCGCAGCCGATGCCGCCTTCGACGAGGCGACCGAAGGCGAGGCCACTTGGCTTCGGGGTGCCTTTGAGCGGTTGGACGGGCTTCTCGAAGACCTGCTTCCCATCAATCCAAAGCACCACGCCCTTTTCATCCACGCTCGCGAGGAAGTCGTGCCACTTCCCGTCGCACACATCGACCTTCGAATCGTAATCGCCGCCGCGTCCGGGCAGGTACAGCGCCAGTGTGCCGCGACCCGCGTGGGTGTAGAGTTCCCAATGCGTGGCGGAGGATTTTGGCTCAGAGGCTACGAGGATATTGAAGCCCTTTTTGCCATCCAGCTTGGCGCGGCATTCGATGGTGAAGGGCAGCTTTGCGAACTCCTCATTGCCTTCAGTCACCCAGCCGCCCTTGAGCGCCTTGCCAAACTCCACGTTGATAGAATCGACGCTCTCCGGCTTGAAACTTGAAACGGGCGACTTTGAAACTGGCTTCTGTTTCGACTCATCCCAGGTGCGATACACAGGCTTCTTCGCCGCTGGTGCATCATCGAGTTGCGGCACGAGCCATTTCAAGCCGTCGAGGTTGTCGAGCAGGCGGCCTTCGGCATCCTCGTCGTTGTGATTCAGAATGCCAATCGGCCCGCTGTAGCCGCTGGCGCGGATTTGGCGCAGCACCTTCACATCTTGTGTGCCGACGCCGAGCGGGAGGATTTTGCGGCCCTTCGTGTCGCCCGCGATGTCCATGCCGTTGAGGTTGAGGCAGAGCAAATGTGGCTTCATCGCTTCGATGGCCTTCGGTAGGCGGTCGAGGTGGCTGTGGCCGTGGTGGAGGTTGTAGATGATGCCGATGTTGTCGGTGGCGTGGTTCTTTTTGAGGTAGTCGCACACCGCGACCATGTTCTCCGGCTCACCACCCCAACCGCCGTGGTTGTAGATGCCGACTTGGCTGCCGATGGCTTTCGCTTTGGCTAAAATGGGCAGCAGGCCTTCCGCAGCGGATTTGACCTGGGCTTCCTGCGTATCGCCCGTGCCCTTCATCATGATCCAGAGCTGCGGGTGCAGTTTGTATTTCTCAAACAACCGGAACGCCTCGTCATGCGCCCCCCAGAAGGCAAAGAACTCGATGCCGTTCTTTTGATACGCGAGGATCTCCCGCTCAAACTCCGCGACATGCTCCTGCCGCCAATCGTAGGCGATCTTTTGGATGCCCATCTTCGCGACCATCTCGGCGCGGGCCTCGGGGCCACGCTTCGCGGCATCAAACGGCACGATGCACCACGCGGCTAGGTTGGGTTTGTCGAATAGATCGGCTCCGATGAGGGAGGAAGAGATGCAGAGTAAAAGGATGAGGCGGTGGAACATAAGGAGGATTGGGGTGATTCGGGTTTGCCGCAGAGGGGCAGAGAGGCGGAGGAGCAGAGAACGGATTGAGTCTTTAAACTCTGCCTCTTTGCCCCTTTGCCTCTCTGCGGCTCATGCGAGTTACGATGGATTTTCATTGGTCATAAGTGGCGTCTCCGTTGACGACACGGTGGATGCCGTCTTTGAGGCGTTCGACGTTGAAGTTAATCAGGAGGCCGAGGCGGCGGTTGGCTAGTTTGAGATAGCTGCGGAGTTGGGCCTTGTGGAGCGGGAGGACAACTTCGACGACTTTGTTTTCAATGATGATGGTCTCATTCACGACGATGTCCATGCGGAAGGGATCATCGAAGGTGATGCCGCCATAGATGATGGGCTGACGCTTCTGGCGCAGCACTTTCAATCCTGCCTTGGCAAGTTCATGGCAGAAGCAGGTTTCATAAATGCTTTCGATCAATCCCGGGCCGAAGTGACGGTGAACGATCATCGCACAACCAATGATCTGAGTGGCGAGATCGTTTTCGTAGGGTGCGGGGTCGTTGAGGGCCATGTCGGAGTCCGGGGTGGTTCGGGTTTGCCGCAGAGGAGCAGAGAGGCGGAGGAGCAGAGTCTTAGTTCTTTGCCTCTCTGCGGCTAAGGGGAGCTAGAATTGGCTGTCATTAGGCCGTTAGCGAAAGGAAGGTGTTTTTCATCGGGTGTTCTAATTCAGGAAAGATCGGTTAGCGGCTGGGCTTCTTTTCGGTGGTGCCGGGAAAATCATCCGTGCGGAAGGGCGAGGCGGGCAGGCCGGCTTGGTTGTAGAGATTGCACGTTGGATTGTCGGACCACGCATAACGCACGGCGATGGGCGAGGGCACTTGCTTTGACGAGACGAGCACGGTGTCGCC
>CAMBPV010000172.1 GCA_945869695.1 Prosthecobacter debontii | reverse complement strand
CAGCCGGGCACGTTCATGATGGGGCAAGATGAACCGCCGATTGCGGGGAATGGCAACATGGAGACGCATCACGCGGATTTTCGTTCGGCGGACTGGGATGAGAAGCCAGTGCATCGCGTGACGCTCACGCAGCCGTTTCACATGGCGCTGACCGAGGTCACACTGGGGCAGTTTCGACAGTTCGTGCCTGACTTCCGCAAGGGCAAAGGCGCGGACGATGAGGCGGTGAACGCCATCACTTGGACGAAGGCCGTGGCGTTCTGCGAATGGCTCTCGAAAAAGGAAGGCAAGGCGTATCGACTGCCGACGGAGGCGGAGTGGGAGTTTGCCTGCCGCGCGGGCACGACGACGCTTTTCCATACGGGCGACACATTGCCCGACGGACATCAGAAGTGGTTCGGCCGGCAAGGCTGGCGTGAGCTGTATTTCCCCGATGGCAAGATGCCGCCCGAGTATGCGTGGCAGGACGGTGCGACCTCGCTCCGCGTGGCGCAGAAGGCTCCGAATGCCTGGGGCCTGCACGACATGCATGGCAACGTGGCCGAGTGGTGCCTCGACTGGTATGGGCCGTATGAGAACGGTGCGCAGACCGATCCACTGGGTCGCAGCGACGGCGACTTCCGCGTGTTCCGTGGCGGCAGTCATTCCCAGCTCACGCGCATGGTGCGCTCGGCGAATCGTGGCGGCTGGATTCCCGATTCCGCGAGCCTTTGGGTCGGTTTCCGCGTGGTGATGGGCGAGTTGCCCAAAGGCACGCTGCTTCCACCTCCGGCACCGCCGATGATCGCGCAGAACGTCAGCCAGCAAGTGCCGAAAATCACACCGCAAGCCAACGACGTGCCTTTCATGGAGGGACCGCGCTATTACCGCCAGATTCCGCCTGGGGAAGTCGGTCCGCTTTTCACCCGTCACAACCACAGCCCCGGCCTCACCGAGTGCCCGAACGGCGATCTGCTCGTCACCTGGTTCACCTGCGTCAGCGAACCCGGACCCGAACTCGCCAACGGCGCGAACCGCCTCCGTTTGGGGGCGAAGGATTGGGAAACACCCTCGCCCTTTTGGGATGCGGCCGATGTGAACGACCACGCGCCGAAGCTCTGGTGGGACGGCGACAAAACCATCATCCACTTCGCCGAATCACGCGCCTTTGCCGACGTGCTCTTCCGCACCTCCACGGACAACGGCGCGACGTGGAGCAAGGCCAAGGTCTTCATCCCAGCGGGCGAGACCAGCAACAACCTCATCCGCACCCGCGAGGGCGTGCTCGCTATCTCGATCGACAATCATTCCATCGTCATCAGCCGCGACAACGGCCAGACATGGAAACAAAACGGAGCCTGGCGCAGCGACAAAGTGGATGTGCGCCCCGGTGGCAGCGGCCCGTGCATCGCCGGCATCCATGCGCCGCTCGTGCAGCTCGCCGACGGACGCCTCATGGCGATGGGTCGCTTCGATGATGTGGCAGACCAAGAGATCTTCGGCTTCAAGATGCCCGTCAGTTACTCCAGCGACCTCGGCGAAACGTGGAGCTATGCCGCCAGCGAGTTCCCCGTCGTGAGCAACACGCAGCGCCCCGTGCTCCTGCGGCTTAAAGAAGGCCCCATCGTGCTCTGCTCCTTCACCGACCAGGCCCGCGATCTGAAGAAAGGTCTCGGCGGCAAAGGCATGACCTTCAAGAGCACCGATGGCGAATTCACCGGCGTGGGCCTCTTCGCCGCCGTCAGCTACGACGAAGGCCAAACCTGGCCCGACCGCCGCCTCATCGTCGGCCCCGAGGAACCCGTCACCAACGCCAACGGCGTCCCGCCGAACACCAACGGCTACCTCGCCACCACCCAAACCCGTGATGGCCGCATCCAGCTCGTCACCAGCAGCAAGCACTACGCCTTCAATCTCGCGTGGATCAAACAACTGCCGAGTGCGCCGAAGAAGTGAACTCATGAAACCCACCTTCACTCTCCTCATCACCCTGCTGTTCGCACCGCTCATCGCTGTGCATGCCGACGACGCGCCGAAATCCGCCGTCAAAGTCACGCAGGAGCTTCTCAACAGCATCCACATCACGCCGAGGCTCATCTTCGATCCGATGGCCGCCTATGGGCAAAAGCATCTGCCCTTCGCGATGTCCTCGAGCCTCGAAGTCACGTCGAAGGGTCGGCTCTGGACTTGCTGGGCGGGCGGCGAAGACGGGCCGAATGCCTATCTGCTGGCGAGCTACAGCGATGACCAGGGCAAGTCGTGGCGCGATCCTGTGTTTGTTATCGACCCTCAGGCCCACATTTCGAAAACGGGTAAGCTTCCGGAGTTTTCATACACAGTGGAGACGGGCCTCGGTCCCAAATTACGAAAAATCTCGATCGGCACACGGCTCGGTTCCTTCTGGTGCGATCCGAAGGGGCGGCTCTGGCTGTTCTTCCATCAGTCGGTCGGCATGTTCGATGGCAGTTGCAGCAACTGGTTTGTGCGCTGTGACGATCCTGATGCGGAGAAGCCCGTGTGGACGGAGCCGGTTTACATCGGCTTCGGCGCATCGATCAACAAACCCATCGTGCGCAAGAACGGCGAATGGATCCTGCCCGTGTCGCTGTGGGAACGCTGGCACATCGACAAGCCCTTTGCCGATTGCTACCACGAACTCGATGCCGTGCGCGGCGCGAACGTCTTCGTCTCCGACGACGAAGGCGGCCACTGGCGCTATCGCGGCGGGGTCATCTACAAAGACAGTTGCTTCAACGAGCACACCGTGGCCGAGTTGAACGACGGACGGCTCTGGATGCTCTCGCGCGGCATGAAGGAAACCTTCCAGAGCTTTTCCGCTGACGGCGGCAAGACGTGGCAGCCGCAGTCCACCGCCTTTCCGCACGTGAACAGCAAGGCCGTCATCCGCCGCTTGCAATCGGGCAACCTGCTCGTCATCCGTCATGGCCAGGACATCACGAAAGCCACGCCCAAGCGACAAGAACTGACCGCATTCCTCACCACCGACGAAGGCAAGACCTGGTCCGGCAAGCTGCTGCTAGACGAACGCATCAACGTCTCCTACCCCGACATCGCGCAGGCACCGAACGGCGACATCTACGTCCATTACGATCGCGACCGCGCCGGCGCAGCAGAGATTCTCTTTGCCCGTTTCCGCGAGGAAGACGTGCAGGCGGGCAAGCTCGTCAGCAAAGACGCCGCGCTGAAGAACCTCGTCAAAAGCAAGCTGGGCATGAACCGGGGCGGCATGGATGCGAAGACATCTCCCCAAGAACCCAGGTGAGCACGAAAGAATTGCAATGAACATGAAACCCACCCTCACACTCCTCACCACCCTCCTGCTCACGCCGGTGGCGTCGTTCGCCCAAGCCAAGCCCGAAGTCGCCAATGCCACTAAGGCAGCGAAACGTGCTTGGGAATCCGCGCCTGCTGAAACGAAGGCGCTGTGGCAGCGGCAGCGCGATGCGTTGATCAATATCGACCTCTCCGATGACACGAAGCGGCAGATCATCATCGCTCGCGGTTCGCCAAAGCCTGACGAGTATCACGCGCATCCGACGACGGCGATGCTGGCGGACAATAAGACGATGTTTTGCGTCTGGAACCTCGGCCACGGCGGACACGCAGGGCCGATGGCTCGCAGCGATGACGCGGGGCTGACATGGACGCGCATCGAAGACTCGCTGCCGCCGAATTACGTCAACTTCAAGAACTGCCCCAGCCTCTATCGAATCACCGATCCGCAGGGCAAAGAGCGCTTGTGGGTCTTTGCCGCACGCACCTTGACCGACAAGGAGAACCCCAAGCTCATCGAAGGTCGCCACGAAGGATTCATGCCGCGCATCGTCAGCGAGGACGATGGCAAAACGTGGCGCGAGCTGCCGCCCATCGGTGGGCGCATTTCCAAAGACGATCCCTTTCGCAACATCATGACCTTCTCCAGCATCGTGCGGCTGAAGGACGGCTCGCATCTCGGCATGTTCCATCGCGGCGGCGGCATCGGCGAAGGTGGCACACTGCAAGTGCTGCAATCCATCACGCGCGGCGGCGGCTTCACTTGGTCTGAACCCGTGATGGCCTGCGATGGCACGAAGCTCGACGGCAAGCATCCCTGCGAGCCCTATGTCTTCCGCTCTCCTGATGGCAACGAACTCTGCTGCCTCATGCGCGAAAACAAACGCAGCGGCACCAGCCTCGTCATGTTCAGCCGCGACGAAGGTAAAACCTGGTCGCAAGCCGTGGACGCACCGTGGGGCCTCACGGGAGATCGGCATCACGGCATTCAATTGCCCGATGGCCGCATGACCATCGTCTTCCGCAACGCCTCGCCGCAATCGAAGGACAAAGCCGGCTTCATTGCCTGGGTCGGCACCTACGACGACATCAAGCAAGGTAAGCCCGGCCAGTATCGCGTGAGTCTGCTGAAGACCTTCAAAGACGGCTTCTACCCCGGCCTGCACTTGCTCCCCGACGGCACCATCGTCGCCACAACGTATGCAAACTACCGAAAGGAAGACATCGGCTGCTCCATCGTCAGCGTGCGCTTCAAAATGAGTGAGGTGGATGCGATGGCGAAGACGATGAAGTAATCCGAGCAACAGTAACCCAATAGCATGAAACACACACTCACCCTCATCAAAGCTTTGCTACTCGCACCGCTGGCCGCACTGAATGCCGCACCATCCTCAGATTCCCGTATCGTCATTGCCAGCGAGGCCGGTGCGCATCTCGATAGTGACGTCAACAAAGGCGGCGGCACCGACGACACGGCGCTCATCCAGGCCATCCTCGATCGCGCCCCGAAGCTTGGTGCGCTGAAGCTCGTCGTAGACGGCGCGATTCTCGTGAAGGGGCTGAAGGTCCACTCCGACACCACCATCGAGTGCCTGAATCGCGATTGCGGCTTCTTCCTCGCCGACCATTCCGACCAGCATATTATCAGGAACGCGAACCAGCGGCCTGCCGGTCGCGAGGATCGGAATATATCATTTATCGGAGGAACCTATAACGGAAATGCGCTGAAGCAAAATAAGAGGCATCCCACACTCGGCTGGATTTCGGCCTTCTCTCTTCACGGAGTCGAGCAACTGCTATTTCGCGACGTATCCATTACGGATATGCGCACGTTTGCAGTTCACCTCACCAACTGGAGGAGAGTCGTATTCGAGAACATCTATATCAATCTCGGGCAGATCCCTGAAAGTTCGAATCAAGATGGCATTCATGTGCAGGGTCCGGGCGAGTTCCTCAGCATGCGGAATATCCAGGGCCGCACTTGGGATGATATGATCGCGCTGAACGCGGACGACAATAATGCCGATTGGGACCTAAATCGAAAGTTCGTGAGGAACGATTCTTTTGGCTCATATGCCAGCTACGGACCCATCACGGACGTGGACATTGACGGGGTGCAAGCGGAAGATTGCGCACAGGTCATTCGGTTGCTGTCTCGCGAATCGAGGATTGACCGGGTGTCGATCAGGAACGTGCGTGGAACCTACCGGACTTTCGGGGTCTGGTTGAGTCCCAATTGGCGAGAGGGCGGGAATATCGGACGGGTGGAATTGGAGAACATCGACTTGAGGGCTAAGGCGCCCAATGCCTTTGAGTATCTCCCTCCCTTCCAACTATATTTGTCTGGTAAAATTGAGCATCTAAGTGTCCGCAATATCGTCAACTATCTGCCCATCGATGATCGGCCGGTTGTATGGATCGCGCCGGATGCAAAGATAGCCTACCTCGGCATCCATGGTCTCCAGATATTTGACCAACGGTCGAACTGCGGAAATGGGCCGATCATCCGAGCCGACGGGGAAGTAAAAATTCTGCAGATCAAGGACGTTGTTGTCCAGAGGCCGCAAAGTGGTGCGCCGGCAGGGGCGCTGCTGGCCACCGGATTGCCGAGAGAAGATATGAAGAAGGCCTTCGAAACGAGCTGGGTGGCTAACAACATAAAAAAGCCCACCGCCAGAAACACTTGGGGGTGGCCCGAAGCCTACAGCTACCTCACTTCGCAACCACAGATTCAGCGACTCCAGATCAGCGATGTCGTCGCCGAAGGGCTGGAGCACGTCCTCGATCATCAAGCCGGAACCATCGAAGCTCTCGATCTCCGTGACCTCTCTATACCCGCGACTACAAAGGCCGTCCACCAGGGCGGAGAGGGGAAGATCACCAAAACCCAAGGAGCATCATTCAAATGAAAATGCCGAGCATGAAACCCACACTCACACTTTGTATCGCCGGCCTGCTTCTCGCACCGCTCACCGGCCTGCATGCCGCAGAAGCGCCAAAGCCTGGTGCGAAACCCAACATTGTCCTCCTCCTAGCTGACGACCTCGGTTATGGTGAACTCGGTTGTTACGGTGGAAAAGTTGCGACTCCGCACTTGGACCGCCTTGCCCAAGAGGGCCAGCGGTGGACGCAGTTTTATGCGAACTCGTGCGTCTGCTCGCCGACACGGGCGGCATTGTTGACCGGGCGCTATCCCCAGCGGGCCGGCGTCAACACCGCGCTGGTGCAGCCCATTCAAGACAATGAAGGACTGGCACCGGAGGAGTGGACTCTGGCGGAGGCACTGCGGGAAGCCGGTTATCGCACCGGGTTGATCGGTAAATGGCACCTCGGGAGCAGCGCGGAGCGTCATCCACTGCGCCAAGGGTTCGATGAGTTTACCGGCTGTCTCAGTGGAATGATCGACCACACTTCGCACGCCGACAAAATGGGTGAGACGGATTGGTGGCAGGGAGAGGAACGCCTGATGGAGCCCGGCTACGTGACCCATCTGATCGAACGGCACGCGGTGGACTTCATCGATCGACAGAAAGAGCAGCCGTTCTTTCTTTACCTCGCGTTCACCACGCCGCACTCGCCCTATACCGCGCCCGGCGCGCGCCCGGTGTGGAAACTGGGGGTGGGGAACGGGGGTGACAATGCGAAGGAACCCGATGCCCTGGAAGGACGCGCAGCGCTCGTGCGCGCGATGGACGATGCGGTGGGCAAGGTCATGGACGCTGTTTCACGCAAAGGCGTGGGAAAGGAAACGCTCGTGATCTTTCTCTCCGACAATGGAGCGCCGGGCCGCTACAAGAATAATCCCGTCTTCATCGGTGACACTGGCGGGCTTCGCGGCCAGAAGTTTGATCTTTATGAGGGGGGCATCCGCGTGCCAGCGATCTTTCATTGGCCGGGCCGCATCGCTCCCTGCGTGGTGGCGGATCCGGCGATCACGATGGATATCATGCCGACCCTGCTGAAGCTGGCGGGTTCAGCCGTTATGCCGCCGCGCGCCTTCGACGGCGTGGACCTCTTCCCCGCCCTGATGCAAGGCCAACGATTGCCGCAACGAGATCTGTTCTGGTCGTTCAAAAAACTCTGCGCGATCCGGGCCGGAGATGCGAAACTCGTCCGCACCGACGCCCTCGGAAAGAATCCTGAGGCGAAACCAAAGACGGAGCTGTTTGATCTCTCCAAAGACCGCGCGGAGTCCTTGGACCTCTCCGCTGGCAGCACTGCCCAGGTGGAAGACTTTGCCCGACGCCTCGACCGCTGGCAGAAGGACGTGGAAAGCGGGCCCAAGACGGAGGGCAAACGAGCCCTCACGAAATGAAAAGAAACGCCACGACAGGAAACCATCCCATGAAGCACTTCCTCCTCACCGCCCTGCTGCTGGCTCCGCTGGCCGCAGTATACGCTGCTGATGATCTTCCTGAGCCGCCTGTGAGTTGGAAATACCCGCCGGAGATGCCGGGGGCGAGTGTGGAGGTTTATCGGGAGGTGAACGGGGTAAAGCTCAATGCCTACATCTTCACGCCTCCGAACCATCAAGCCTCGGATCGACGCCCAGCAGTGTTGTTCTTCTTTGGTGGCGGATGGAAGGGAGGATCGCCGGGGCAATTCCTGCCGCAGTCGCTTTACCTCGCGCAGCGCGGCATGGTCGCCATCCCTTGCGACTACCGGGTGCTGAGCCGCCACGGGGTCATCCCGCAGGATTGCCTGCGTGATGCAAAGGCGGCAATTCGTTGGGCCCGTGCCAATGCCGGGCGTCTCGGCATCGACCCCGACCGCATCGTGGCCGGAGGTGAATCCGCCGGTGGTCATCTCGCTGCTGCGGTGGCGCTGGTGCCGGGTTTCGAGGACGGAAATCACACGGAGGTCAGCTCCATGCCGAACGCTCTCGCGTTGTTCAATCCAGCCGTTGTGCTGTCTCCGGTGGAAGGTCATCCTGGGCTGCTTTCCGACGACAAAATCGCCGATATCCGCGCCCGCACCGATGGCCGTCCGCAGGAGATCTCGCCTTATCATTTCGTCCGCGCTGGATTGCCGCCGAGCATTCTCTTCCACGGCACGAAGGATGAGGCGGTGCCCTTCGCCACGGTGGAACTCTTTGCCAAGGCCATGACCGCCGCAGGCAATCGCTGCGAACTCAAAGCCTACGAAGGTCAGCCGCACGGCTTCTTCAATCCCGGGCGAGGCAAGGGTGAGCCACGCGAGGAAGCCACTCGATGCTTTCACCGCACCATTCGCGAGCTGGACGCCTTCTTCGTATCGCTGGGTTATCTCACGCCTTCGGACAAGCTGCCAACACCGGCCGCCAAGAAGCTGTCCGATTTCCAGCCACTCGTCCGCACCGAGACCTGGACCGAGAAATGGCCGGATGCTTCCGGCAAAGCCGAACCACGCAACGTCACCGCCGAAGTGTGGACGCAGGCCATGCAAGCGACGCTGGACGCCCAAGGAACGCTGCACATTCCCGCGCGAGCGCAGCCCTATTACCTTGATGGCCCGCTCGTCTTGAAATCCGGTCAAAAACTCAGCGCCGATCCGACTACCGAGATTCGCCTCAAGCCTGACTCTAACACCTGCATGGTGCGCAACGAGCATGTCGTCACTTTGAACACCAAGCCCGTGCCCGCCGATATGCAGCTCGATACGGACATTACCGTCGAAGGCGGCATCTGGACCACACTCGCCACCGCCGTGGCCAGCAACGGCAACAACCGCGGCCATTCCGCAAAGGAGAATCCCGCTTTCGGCACTCACGGCGTCATCCTTTTGCAAAACGTGCGTCGCGTCTCGGTGAAGAACGTCACCATTCGCCAGAGCAGGCCCTTCGGTGTGCATCTGGCGAACGCGCATGAGTTCACCGTCGAGAACATCACCCTCGAAGACCATCGCCGCGACGGCGTGCATGTGAACGGCCCCGCCAGTGATGGCCTCATCCGCGGCGTGCGTGGCGATTCGCATGACGACAATGTCGCGCTGAATGCTTGGGAATGGAAAAACTACGCGCCCAGCTATGGCCCCATCGAACGCATCGTCATCGAAGACGTCACCGGAGCGCCCAAAGGTGTGCCTGCGGCCAATTCCATCCGCATCCTGCCCGGCGTGAAGCGTTTTGACGATGGCACCACGCTCGATTGCCCCATCAGCGACATCACGCTGCGCCGCATCAAGGACATTCGTGAGTTCAAGCTCTACGACCAGCCGAACCTCGAACTCGGTCGCGACAACGACTTCAGCATCGGAGTCGGCACGCTCAAGAACCTCCATTTTGTAGATCTCATCTTCAATCACCCCGGCAAGATCGAACTCCACGCGAACACCGACGGCCTCAGGGTTCAAAACGTCAGCGTGAATCATCCCATCACTCCTGAATGGCACCTCCTCGCCATTGGCCCGAAATCGATGACTTACCAGAGTGGAGGTCCGAGCAAGCCAGAGAAGTGGACCGAGATCTTCTCCCCCGACCTCGACTGCACCGTGCGCAACGTCAGCATCTCCGGCGTCCGCAGCAAGGACTCGCCGACCGACTTGCCCATCGATCAAGTCGTCAAAGTCATCGAGCAAAAGCTCAACCCCGACTACCCCAAGACAACACCGAAAGGCGGCACAGGGAAGGGAATTTGGATTCGATGATGAATGTCTTCAACCGCGCGACCGCACTCTTTTTTCATGACAAATCCTCCTCCCTCTCAAGCACGCCGCGTCGTGCTCTTCTTCGCCGTCACTTTGGCGATCATCACTTATGTGGA
>CAMBPV010000171.1 GCA_945869695.1 Prosthecobacter debontii | reverse complement strand
AGCCACGCTCTGGCGAGCGCGGCTACACGCACAGGAGACCTTTCGCTCCCGCGAGAGGAGCCTTGGGGTACGTTGTTCACGCTTTTAGCGTGCTCGGGGTGGGGTGGGCGTTCCTGACACGCTCAAGCGTGAACAACGTACGGAGACATTCTGACGACGGTGATCTTTGGGACTCCGGAGGGGGATCCACGCTCTTGCGAGCGCAGCTACGGGTGTAGTCGTCCTCTCGCTCCCGTGAGAGGAGCCTTGGGGTACGTTGTTCACGCTTTTAGCGTGCTCGGGTTGGGGCGGCGTTCCTGACAAGCTAAAGCTTGAACAACGTACGGAGACAACCTGACGATGATGATCTCTCGGACTTGGGTGGGGAGCCACGCTCTGGCGAGCGCGGCTACACGCACAGGAGACCTTTCGCTCCCGCGAGAGGAGCCTTGGGGTACGTTGTTCACGCTTTTAGCGTGCTCGGGGTGGGGTGGGCGTTCCTGACAAGCTAAAGCTTGAACAACGTACGGAGACATTCTGACGATGATGATCTTTGGGACTCCGGAGGGGGATCCACGCTCTTGCGAGCGCAGCTACGGGTTCAGTTGCCCTCTCGCTCCCGTGAGAGGAGCCTTGGGGCCTTGGGGTACGTTGTTCACGCTTTAGCGTGCTCCGGGTGCTCCGGGTGGGGCGGGCTTCCTTTGATGAAGCACAGAGGCGGAGAACTCTCACCCTCTGTGCTTCTTCGCGTTAAACGCAGAGGGATCACTTGTCTCAACCCAGCACCGCTGCCATCATCGAAGCCATTCCCCACAGATCCTCTCCATGACTTTACGCGAACCTGAAATTGTCGAAATCGATACGCCCACGGGCCCGATGCTTACCCGGGTGCTGCGTCCTGCTGCAGCGGGTCGCTTCCCGGGTCTTCTGTTTCACTCCGAGATCTTTCAGCTCACCGCTCCCATCTGCCGCACGGCTGCCGCTTTGGCGGGACATGGTTTTATCGTGGCTGTGCCAGAGATTTATCACGAGTACTCGCCCGCAGGCACCGTGCTGGCCTATGACCAGGATGGCTCGGATACCGGCAACCGACTCAAGACTGAAAAACCCGTCTCTGCTTATGATGCGGATAACCGCGCGGTGCTCGACTTTCTGAAAAACCATGAAGCCTGCAACGGTCGATTGGGATCCTTTGGCCCCTGCATCGGCGGTCACCTCACTTACCGCGCCGCGCTCCAGCCCGATGTCTCTGCTGCCGCCTGTTTTTACCCCACCGATCTCCCTAAACGCAGCCTCGGAGCCGGCATGAATGACGACTCCCTGATCCGCGCAGCCGAGATCAAAGGCGAGCTGCTGATGGTCTTTGGCCGGCAAGATCCGCACGTCCCCGCTGAGGGTCGCGCGATGATTTACCAAACACTGACGGCAGCCGGAGTGAGCTTCACATGGCACGAGTTCAACGCTGCCCACGCCTTCCTCCGAGATGAAGGCCTCCGCTACGATCCCGAGCTCGCCCGCCAAGCCCTCGGACTCACCGTTGATTTTTTCAGGCGGTGTTTGGGGTAGTCGTTTCTGGCACTCCTAAACGGACACCTGAATCAAACATCCACCTCAGTCGAGAGAGGATCGGCTAAAGCGTGGACGCGGACTTGTTGGTTTTTGCCTTTGAGCTGGTGCTCCCCGAGGTCGATGAGTTTGCGCGGAGGATTCAGCATGGCGGCGAAGTCTTGGGAGATGATCAAGTCCTGACCGAGGTCTTTCATCACGGACTCAAGGCGGAAAGCGGTGTTCACCGCGTCTCCGATGATGGTCGCATCGCGTTGGGCGATCAGTCCGATGTTTCCACAATTCACAGGGCCGAAGTGCATGGCAATTCCCACCCGGAAGGGCTGATCCAAACCCGGCCACGACCGTTTGGGCGCGACCCCTAGAAACTTTTCAGCCACTTGAAGCGCCGTGCTGCAAGCACCTCCCGATGCGTCTGGCTCCTCTGGCTCGATCCAGTACGAAAGAATGGCGTCTCCAATAAATTTATCCACCGTGCCACCTGATTGGTTCACTAGATTGCCAGCCTCCGCGAACCACCCGCCCAGCACGCGGGCCAGCACATCGGGCTCGAGCTTTTCAGAGGCGGTGCTGAAACCACGGATGTCACAGACCAGGATGGCCACGTGCTGCAAACTGGAATTGGAACCTGCCGAAGTGGTGGCGACGGTCACGTCAGGGATGCCATCTCCATCAACGTCGCCTTCGTCGAGGGCCTCGAAGTGGAGCTCAGTGCCGGAGATGTGGATGATGGCACCGTTTTCCAATGTCACGGGTGTGACCACGCGTCGATCCCCGACATAGGTCCCGTTCCGACTTCCCAAGTCCATGACCTGGTATTGGACGCCATTGAAACAGCGGATGACCGCGTGCTGCCGGGAGATGCGCGAGTTTCCCGCGAGGCAAATTGTGTTCTCCGCGGTGCGACCAATGCTGGCGGTATTGCCGATGACAATCTCTCTGGGTGGGCTGCCATCCGTGGGCACAATTTGAACTCTTGCTGGCATAGTGAGCGGAATGTAGCACGAAATCGTGAAAAGTTTCCAGTTTTCACCGAGCCGGTTCCGGCGTTCATTAGCCGTCACCATGGGTGAGCCGGAAAAATTTCAACATTACGAAGTTCAGCGAAAACCTGACGGCGCGCTGCATGAACTCGGCCGGGGAGCGATGGGTGTGACCTACAAGGCCTACGACACGAATCTTCGAATCGACGTCGCCCTTAAAGTCATCAGCCCTGCCTTTCTCGGAAGCGATTTGGCCAGACAGCGCTTTTTACGGGAGGCCCGCTCCGCCGCAGCACTGCGACATGCAAATGTGGCCTCCGTTTTGCACCTGGGGAACGAGGGCGACACTTGTTTCTACTCCATGGAGTTTGTGGACGGAGAAACCGTGGATGCCCGACTGCGGCGTGACGGCCCCCTGCCCGTCCGCATGGCCTTGGAGATCGCCCTTCAGGTCACGCGCGCCCTCATCGCTGCGGACAAGCAAAAGCTGGTCCACCGTGACCTCAAGCCCGCCAACATCATGCTCCAAAAGGAGGACGATGGAGCCATCCTGGTCAAAGTGATCGACTTCGGATTGGCCAAAGCCGTCGAGTCCGAGAGTGCTGATGACATGACCCTGACGCAGGGAGGCTTCCTCGGCACACCGCACTTCGCGAGTCCGGAGCAACTCGAAGAAAAGAGCGTGGATGTGCGGTCGGACATCTACTCACTCGGTGTGACTCTTTGGTGCATGTTAACGGGCAAGGCTCCTTTCTCAGGCTCGATGGCACAGGTGATGAGCAAGCATCTCTACAAGCCGGTGCCCGTGGAGCAACTGGCAGGACTGCCCGCTTCGGTGGTGAATCTCCTGAAGCACATGCTGGAGAAACAACCCAACGACAGGCCTCAAGTTTCAGACTTGCGCAAAGAGATCGAAACCGCGATGGCCCAACTGCCAGCAGGCGACGTTTTGCTCACGCGGGTTCCCGTTCCTCCGGAGGGAGATTCCGACACCCAAGCCGCCATGGCTACGCTGATGGATGAGCCTATCCAGGTTCCTCCTCTGCCTCCACCTGTCGGCCCTGCTCCACAGCCCCAACGGCCCCCGATCGCTGCCGGACTCGAACACCGCAATCCGAGTCGACTCCTCCCCTTCGTCGTCGGGTTGGTCGCCTTGATGATACTCATCGGCGGAGGTGCCTACCTTTGGTTCCCTGTTCAAAATGCGGCGAAGAGCGTGTCGGATGTGCCAGCCGAAAAACCGATTGAGGTCGCGAAGGCAAAGCCCCAAGCGATAACTCCCGAACCCGTCGTCAGCACTCCGCCTGTGATGACCGTTCCCACACCTGCGACTCCCGTCGAAGTGCCGCCTCCCGCGCCTCCTCCGCCCCCGAAACCCAGTCCGCTCATCACTGCCCTCTCCGCCGCGCAGGAGTCTATTGATTCCGAGGACTATCCGTCAGCGATGGTGACGCTCGTCGAGATTGCCCGCAAGCTCCCCGAGGAGACTGAGCCACGCCGCCGCCTCGAATCCATCTGCGCGCGATTCATCCGGGATGAAAAACCAGCGGATCGTGAGAGCTATGAAAAGATCCAAGCGCCTCTCGAAGATGCGGCCGCACTGGGAATCACCAGCGCCGCCGTTTTGCTCGCCGAGAATCTGAGAGAGCGTGATCCCGTCCGCGCTCTCGATCTGTACGAAAAAGCCGCTTTGACCGGCGACGTCATCGCACTCCGTCAAGGCGGCCTCCTTTACTCAAACCGTACACAGCCCGGAGATATGGCACGAGCCGTTTCGTTCTTCGAGCGAGGCTCTCAGTCAGGAGACGCGGCCTCCGCTTATTTGGCCGGCGAGAGCTATCTCCTCGGGAAGGGAGTGACGCGCGATCCCATGAAAGGAATCGAATTTCTCAATCAAGCTGCGAGCAAGGACTACCCCGCTGCGATTGATCGCCTCGGAGACTACTACTACCGGGAGCGGAAAGAATACGAGAAGGCTTTCGCGCTCTTCGAAAAAGCACGTCAACTGGATTGGCCACCCAGCTTCGGAAATCTCGGGGTGCTTTACATGAATGGAAAAGGTGTCAATCCCGATGCGGCAACCGGAGCCGATCTCTTCCGTCAAGGAGCAGAAAAAGGTGATCCCTCCTCCATGTTTTTCTATGCTCAATGCCTGGAAAATGGCGTCGGTCTCACGATCAATCTCATCGAAGCTCGCAAGTGGTTGGAGCTCGCCGCAGAGAAAGGCGATGACCGGGCCGTGGCTGAACTCAAAAAGGCCAGCAAGTAGCCCCCTCACTTCCCGCTTGCCAAATCGGGCGCGTGTCTAAGTTTACAAGCGAAAGCAAACCTCATTCTCATGAACACCCGAACCATCAAGACAACAGCCTGCACTCTCACTGCAGGAATCTTCCTGACAAGTTGTGCAGAACTCACCCCCGAGGCGAACGCCTTGGTTTTCGGAGGATTGAGCGGTCTCGGAGCGGGAGTCATCGCCCGCGACCTCGGCGCGAGCGGCAGAGAATCGGCCGTGATCGGAGTGGCCACAGGTGCGGTGGTGGCCGCCACCGTTTACATCGTCGCCAAAAGGAAAGCTTCTGAGCGCCAGAGACTCGTGGCTGAACAAAGAGCCCGCGAGTCAGCCGCCCGGATGGAAGCGAAACGGAAAAGAGATGTCGCCGCTGGAAAATCAAAGAAAAGCAAATCACGTTACATCGCGGTGGACACAGTGAAGGACGACAAAAGCACAGGAGCTAAGTCCGTCATGATTTTCGACACGCAGTCTCAAGAGATCGTGGGCAACAACATTTACGACGTGAAAGAAGCACCCGCGAAGGGTAGCGTGGCGAAGTTTGACACCTATTCCGCCGAATACGTGGGCACCGGAGTGTGATTTTGGTTTAGCCCCCAACGGCCTGTCTGCGCGTTTCCACCGTGGCTCGAAGTCGATGGAGGAGACTGAACAGGCCGAAAAACGCACGGTTCACGTACACTGACTCCGCCCTTCCACGTGCCCCTCGAAGAGAGAGAAGATCGCGATCTTTGCGATTCGCTTCTCCCATTTCATAAAGGGACCGAAGGAAGACGGGGTCCGCAAAATCAAAGCGCCCCGCGCGAAAAGGCCGCGTGAGGAGCTCGATCGACTCGCGAGCGAGCCGCGTCACTTTTTCCCGCTCCACCGTGCTGTCCGAAGGGAGGATCACATCCATCCCCCGGAGAGCCTCGTCTAGTTCTGCATGTGAATCCAAGATTTTCGGATTCAAGAAAGCGAACTGAATTTCATAAAAATCGGGCGGGATGGCTCGCGTGCAGCCGAAGTCCAGGACACAAAGTTGGCCCTCCTGATTCACAAGAAAATTTCCAGGATGCGGATCGGCATGGAAGACCCTGAGCACATGAATCTGATGCATGTAGAAGTCCCACAAGATTTGGCCGATCCGGTTCCGTTCCGATTGGGTGGCCTGACTGGAGGCGTATCGATCCAGCGTGAGACCTTCCATCCAATCCATGGTCAGCACCCGGCGCGAGCATCGATCAGGGTAAAAAACTGGAAATCTCAAGCCCGGGAGCGACGAACAAGCAGCTGCGATCTCCTGAGAGCGCAGGAGCTCTGTGATGTAATCCGTCTCCTCAAGCAACCTCGTTTCGACCTCCGCGAAGTAATGCGCGATGTCGTCTTCACGAAGACCCAGCATCCGCAAAGCCACGGGTTTCACGACTCGAAGATCACTGCGCATCGACTCTGCTACCCCGGGATACTGGACTTTCACCGCCAAGGTCTGACTTCCCCGAGTCGCTTTGTGGACCTGACCAATCGAAGCGCCATGGGCAGCCACTTTTGAAAAGGTATCAAAAAGCTGTTCGACACTCTGTCCAAACTCCCGCTCGAGCGTCCGACGCACCAGAGGCCATGAAAGAGGAGGGGCCGAATACTGGGCTTGTGCAAACTGCTCAGCATAGGCCGGAGGAAGCAGGTTTTCATCCATGCTCAGCATCTGCGCCAACTTCAGCGGACCGCCCTTGAGCTTGCTGAAGGTTTCATAAACCGCGCGTGCATTCCCTTCATCCAGATCTTTCCGCAGACCCGATGCCGCCGACTCTGGACTGACCGCACGCTGGCCGTAAAACTTGAGATAATTCAGTCCAACCCGCGCACCGGTCCCCGCTAACTCGGCCATGCGGCCCAGCGGCGTGCTTCGGATGCGATCCTGGGAGGCATGTTCGGTGGCCATGGATCAGGCGCGGCGCAAAACACCCGGCAACAAAAAGCGTAAGAGGTCAAAACCGGAGTCCAACACTTGCCTTCCCATCAAATCAAAAAGGAGGGTGACTGATTTTTCAATGAATGCATCGGTGCGCTCAAATTGGGCACTGTCATCCTTGAGGTTGAAGGCAACGACACTGCGAAAGAGAAGTCGAAGGGCACTCGAATACACCGAGCTAACCGGACCGCGTGAGGCGATCTCACCCGTCTGCCGACCCTGCATCAGAATCGATTTTGCAAATTGCTCAAACCTCCCTTCAAGCGCCGCCCACTCCGGCACTGACTTGATCGGCCCAGCATGACCTAACCTCATCAGAAGAAGGCTGCGGTGGTCCAGACCGGCCGCCGTGAAAGCAAATAAGAAGGCCAACATGCGTTGTCTGGCACTGAACTCAGCCCACTCCGGGCCGCTTTCGACCGAAGCGATGACTTGATCCATCACGCCTTTCCACCAATGAATCTCAACGGCCTCCAGAGATGGGAATTCAGAGAAGAAGTCCCGTTCGGCGATTCCTAGAGATTGGCAGAGCTTGAAGATGGAAACAGGCGGGCGGCCTTCGACTTTGAATTCATGAAGATAAGCCTCCTCGATGCGTTGGCGAGTAGCTGGAGTTTCAGTCGGCGTGTTTTCATCCATGGCACATCAGATACGATCCGACGCGATTGTCAGTCTATGAAATCATCGGGAACCGAATCCAAACACGCTCTTTGACCTCGGGCTCATTGCTTGTCTAGTAGAGCCGCAACGAAAACCAACCACGGACATGAAGATTACTTTTTGCGGAGCGGCAGGGACGACAACGGGTTCTCAACACCTCATTGAAGTCAACGGATTGAGAATCCTGTTGGATTGCGGTCTTTACCAGGGACGCCGAGCGGAGGCCTTTGAGAGGAATCAGCACTTCCCATTCAAACCTGCTTCCATTGACTGCGTGGTTCTCTCCCACACCCACATTGATCACAGTGGAAACCTGCCGAATCTCTCAAAGCAAGGTTTCACGGGAAACATTTACAGCACCAGTGCCACCCGTGACCTGTGCAGCATCATGCTACCTGATTCCGCTCACATTCAGGAGTCGGATGTGGAGTATCTCAACAAACACCGCAAACGCGATGGGTTGGACCCTGTTGAGCCCACCTACACCATCATTGATGCAAATCGATGCCTGCGTCAGTTTGTGACCGTAGGCTACGAGCGCTCACTTCCCATCGGCGATGGCGTGACGCTGACCTTCATCAATGCGGGTCATATTTTAGGCTCAGCCCAGGTCGTGCTCGACATCGTGGATCGCAGTGACGGCAAAAAGAAACGCCTGCTCTTTTCAGGTGATATTGGCCGGCCAGACAATGACCTCCTCGACAACGCTGCCACCTGTGCCGATGTGGACATTGTCATCATGGAGAGCACCTACGGCGGTCGGACACATGAGCTTCCCGCTTCGACATCCGATCACATTTGCCACATCATTCGGAAAGTCATTGAGCGTCGGTCCAAGCTCATCATCCCTTCATTCGCCGTGGAGCGCACTCAGCAACTCCTCTACACTTTGGACAAGCTACGCGCTCAAAACTGCTTTCCCCTGATTCCGACCTACGTGGACAGCCCCCTCGCAGTAAGTGCGACTGAGATCTTTCGAATGCATCTCGATAGCCTCAAGGACGAGGTGGGAGAAGCGCTCTTCATGCAACAAGACCCCTTTGGCTTTGAAGGGCTGCATCTGGTTCGAAAGGTGGATGAGTCGAAGTCGCTCAATCGGGTGAAAGGACCTGCCATCATTATTTCAGCATCGGGTATGGCTGAAAATGGCCGCATCCTTCACCACCTGAAAAACAACATTGAGAACCCGAACAACATCATCCTCTTTGTGGGTTACTGCGCCCAAAACACCCTGGGCTGGAAGCTGCGTCAGGGCATGAAGAAAGTGTTCATTTTTGGTGAGGAGCATCATGTCCATGCCAGCATCGAAACCCTCGATGCGTTTTCGGGCCATGCCGATCAAGGTGAGCTGCTCAACTGGTTTGAAGGCATCACCGGACCGAAAAAGCACGTGTTTCTGGTTCATGGTGAACCCGAGCGCGCCGAGGTTCTGGCTGAGGCGCTCCGTGAGAGCCACCCCGAGCAAAACATCACAGTGGCTTCCCGGTTGCAGGAGGTGGTGTTGTAGCCGAAGGGAGCGCGAGAATGAAGGCCCTTATCTTGACCAATGAATTTCCGCCCTACGTGTATGGCGGTGCCGGCGTGCATGTGGAGTACCTGACAAGGGAACTGGCAAAACTATGCGATGTGGAAGTGCGGTGTTTTGGTGATCAGCGCACCGCCACCGAGAATCTCACCGTCCATGGAGTGGGACTGGATTCAACGGAATGGACCTGCCCTCCCAATCTGAAGTCCGTTTTTGGGGCACTTCAGCGTTGTCTGGATTTCAACACTCAACACATCGACGCTCAAATTGTTCACCTCCACACATGGTACGCGCACTTCGGCGGCCTATTGGCCAAGCTCAATTACGGCTTGCCCATGGTGCTCACTGTCCATTCCTTGGAGCCGCTCCGACCTTGGAAACGTGAACAACTCGGACATGGATACGATTTCACAGTGTGGCTCGAACGCACAGCTATCCAGATGGCTGATGCGGTGATCGCTGTTTCTGAGGAGACCCGATCTGATCTCCAGCGCCTGTTTGATATCGATCCGCACAAGCTTCACGTCATTCACAATGGCATCGACTCCGACGAGTATCAGAAGACAGAGAATCCCGACGTCCTGAGAAAACACGGCATCGATCCCTCTGTGCCTTTCATTCTGTTTGTGGGTCGGATCACCCGGCAAAAAGGCATCATCCATCTCGTCAGATCGATTGAGCATCTCGACCCTGGATTTCAGATTGTCCTATGCGCTGGAGCGCCCGACACTCCCGAGATCGCGGCGGAGATGAGGGCTGCAGTCGCGGAGGCACAGCGCATGCGTCCTGGCATCATTTGGATCCAATCCATGCTCGATCTGCCAGAGAAGGTCGTGCTCTACTCTCATGCGGATGTTTTTTGTTGTCCCTCGATCTACGAACCTTTCGGCATCATCAACCTCGAAGCCATGGCCTGTGAAACGGCTGTGGTGGCCAGCGCAGTCGGTGGCATTAAGGAAGTCGTCGTTGATGGCACGACGGGACTTCTGGTGCCCGTCGAGCAGCAAACGGAAACACCCTTCGAGGCCGTTGACCCTGACCGCTATGCGCGCGATCTCGCGGCGGCGGTCAATCGCCTCATGGCTGACGCACCCCTGAGGCAGCAGATGGCAGCGGCTGGTCGCCAGCGCGCGATCGAGCACTTCAG
>CAMBPV010000170.1 GCA_945869695.1 Prosthecobacter debontii | reverse complement strand
TCGAAGACCAGAAGGGCTTCATCGTGCTGCCTCGACGCTGGGTCATCGAACGCAGTTTCGGCTGGTTGGTCAAACAACGCCGCCTGACACGCGACCATGAGAAGAACCCTCGCCATCACGAAGCCTTTGTCTATCTCGCCTTCATTGGCATCATGACTCAGCGCCTCAACACTTTACAGCCTGTTCAACCTTTTGCCGGATAGGCTCTAAACCGCAGTTGACACTCGTCTGGCGATTGAGGATACTGGGAGCCATGAGCACGCTCATTCAAATCGAATCCGCCGTTGCCGGTCTGCCACCGCAGGATCAGTGGTCGCTATTGAATTGGTTGCAGCGTCGTCTGACGGGTGCTCCACAGCCCCAGGCTTCAATGCCGGAGGCGCTGAAAGTGTTCCGGCAATTGCAGAAGGAAGTGCATCTAACTGAGGCAGGCGCTGCTGCCTGGAAAAGTGCGGTGGCGGATGCGCGGCGATAATACCTCACTCGAACCCTGTCATTGATTCACCTCGACACGAACTTCCTGATTGATGCTCTTGTCCCGGACAGCGAGCAGGAGGCACACCTCGTGCGCTGGCTGAGCGCAGGCGAGACGTTGGGAGTAAGTGCAGTCGCGTGGGGTGAGTTTCTCTGCGGACCGCTCTCCACCACAGCTGAAGAACTTGCACGGAAACTACTACCCGATGCGGAAGACTTCGAGCGAGACGATGCCGAGGAAGCGGCCCGGCTTTTCAACCTGACAGGCCGACGCTCGAAGAGCTACGCGGACTGCTGCATCGGCGCAGTGGCAATCCGATGCGGAGCACCTCTTGCGACGAGCAATCGGGACGACTTCATGCCGATGGCACCGCATGGTCTGGTGCTGGCGTGAAAAAGCTCCATCATGCTTCCGCAGGGTCTAGGAACTAGATGCCCAGCAGACAGGCGCCTTGTGTTGATTTGGAATTGTTTTCCGCAGCAAAAACCTGTCAAAAGGGCACACGGCTTCCATTGGCACCCCGCCGCTCGGGCACGAACTCCCGGTTGAAGGCTGGCTTCGTTTTACGCAAATTCTGGTAGCAATGACCTTCTCCTCCACGGTCCCCAATGGGGCCAATTTCCTGCCGCCCGGCATTGCACATGTTGAGGGCGCTCGCGTGGAGGTGCATTCGGACGCTGACACGCTGATCGAGTTAAAAGGAGGCAAGGGCCTGCTCCAGTTCGCGGGTGTCATCGGTGATAAGCTATCGGAAACGGCTATCATTTGGGCTGTTCTGGCCCTCACCTTCATCAAACCGTTGTCGCCGGGAAATTCCGGCGTATGAAAGGGGATTCCAGAACGAATTCAGCATACTCATAGCCCCCTAGCCATGTCATCCCATCCCAGCGCCCAACCCGCCACGCCAGCTCCTTTGTCCCCCCTTGTCCCTCAGGAGGGGCTGAATGTTCTTCATTTGTTTTATCACATCGACCTCGGTCTCTGGAACTCCCTGAGTGATGAAGAGCAGAGAGAGCGGAAGAAGGGATTCACGAAGCTGGTGGAAAAGATCCGCGCTCATCCGCGGACTCAACTGCTGGTCTTCAGCATGATGACACCGAAGTCCGACATCGGGATCATGCTCATCACGCCCGATTTGCATGACGCGAATCGCTTTGAAAAACAGCTCGCCCTCGGTCTCGGCCCCGATGCCATGGCTCCTGCTTACAGCTACCTGTCCATGACGGAATGGACCGAGTACAGCGAGAAGGAAGACGAGGCGCGTGCGCGCCTTGAAAAAGAAGGGCTGGCCCCCGACTCCGAGGAGTTCACGAAGCGTCTGACGGAGTGGAACACCCACATGAAAAAGTATTACAATGACCGGCTCTACCCCAACATGCCGGACTGGCAGATCTTTTGCTTTTACCCGATGAACAAAAAGCGCGGCGCTCCGGGGCAAAACTGGTATGCGCTGGATTTCGCCGCACGCCGTCAGCTCATGAGTGGTCATGCGCGAGTGGGACGGACCTGGGCAGGGAAGGTGCGGCAGCTCATCACGGGCTCCACGGGGCTCGACACGCATGAGTGGGGCGTGACGCTGTTTGCTCATGACCTGTCGAACATCAAGGGCATCATTTACGAAATGCGCTTCGATGAAGTGAGCGCTCAGTTTGCTGAGTTCGGCGACTTCTACATCGGGATCCAATTGCCGGTTAATGAGCTGCTCAATCGAGTGTTGGTGGATTGATCGGCCCTCCTTCTATGACTGGCAATTCACCCCTCATCATCTCGGGACGCAGTTTCAGCAGTCGGCTGATGCTCGGAACCGGGAAATTTGCCTCAGGCGAGCTCATGCGAGCCGCCATCGAGGCCTCCGGCACCGAGATCGTGACCGTGGCTCTTCGGCGTGCGGATTTAACGGGCAAAGGAGATCCCTATGCGGACATCCTGGATCACATCCCGAAGAACGTGCTGCTCCTGCCGAACACGAGCGGTGCCATGAATGCTGAAGAGGCGGTGCGTCTAGCCCGTCTCGCCGTGGCGGCGGGTCTGCCGAACTGGGTGAAACTGGAGATCCATCCCGATCCCCGTTTTCTGTTGCCTGATCCCATCGAGACGCTGAAGGCGGCCGAGATCCTCGTCAAAGAAGGCTTTGTGGTGCTGCCCTACATCAATGCAGATCCCGTGCTGGCACGGCGGCTTCAAGATGTCGGAACAGCGACCGTGATGCCGCTGGGCTCACCGATCGGATCTCATCAAGGCCTCACCACCCGCTGTCAGATCGAGATCATTTTGAAGCAGGCCACCGTGCCAGTGGTCGTGGATGCTGGGATCGGCGCACCGAGTCACGCTGCCGAGGCACTGGAGATGGGTGCCGACGCCGTTCTCGTGAACACGGCCATCGCCATTGCATCGGATCCATCTCGAATGGCGATTGCCTTCAAAGCTGCCGTTGAAGCAGGCCGCGCCGCGTTTGAGATGGGACTGGGTCAGACCACTTCCGAAGCGGTGGCCACCAGCCCATTGACGGGTTTCCTCTACCAATAATTCCACACTCAACCCTCACACCCTCATGAACCACAACGTCTATTTTTGGCTGAAGTCCGATCTCCCCGCTGAGTCGGTTTCCCTCTTTGAAAAAGAACTCAAGCTCGTGACCCAGATCGGCTACTTGGCCATGGGTGCGATGGGCAAACCTGCGGCAACGGCGCATCGGCCCGTGACGGATCACTCCTTCAGTTACTCCCTGAGCGTGGAGTTTAAGACCCTGGCGGATCACGATTTTTACCAGACGGATTGCCAGGACCACAAGCGTTTCGTGGACACCTGCAAGACCTTCTGGGAGCGCGTGATCATCTACGACAGCGAGCCGCTCGTGTGAGTCAGGCCTGCGGGGAGGCACATCAAGGAAGCTCTGCGGGTGAAGCTGCACCACCCACGGTCTGAGCCGCGAGTCGGGCGCGCCAGACATATCTTTGGAAAAGAACCTTGATCGAAGCGGTCATGGGAACAGCCAAGATAGCACCGAGGAGTCCGCCCAAAATCAGCGCCCAAACGAAGACGGAAACGATGACTGTCATGGGGTGAAGGCCGACGGATTCGCCGACGATCTTTGGCGTGATGAAGAGTCCATCGACCTGCTGCACGGCGGCAAAGATGATCGTGACCATCAGAGGCAAGGCCCACCAGGGAGTGCCATCGGGGAAGAAGGTGCTCGGACCTTGAACGGAAGCGATGACGACTGCGGGCACCCAGCAGAGGACGATTCCGAGGTAGGGGATCATGCCCAGAAGGCAAAGCATGAGGCCGATGAGCAATCCGAAATCCAGACCCAAGATCATGAGGCCGACGCCTGTGGCGAGGCCATTGATCAGGCTCACGAAGAGTTGTCCGCGGAAGAAGGCGATCAGGTAGCCATTGATCTCCGTGAGGCAATCGACCACCTCGGTTTTAAAATCAGACGCTCGAAGCGGGAGGTAATGGGACCAGGTCTCTTTGATGTGTGCACTCTCGGTGAGGAAGTAAAAAAGGTAGAGTGGCACGATGATGAAGGAGAGCAGAAAACCAAAGATCCCCATGAAACCGCCGACGCTTGTTTTCACGAAGCCCCAGGCGTTTTTGATCAGCGTCGGCAGGGTCGTGCGCACCCAGTCCCCCGTGATGAAACTCTGGAGGTCAAAATCATCCATGGAATTGGCGAGTTTGATCTTGGTATCGGTCGCTTCTGACGGACCCGCTGCCGCAGTGGGCTCGGGTGTCGGGAGCTGTGCCTTGGGCTCGGGAAGGTGAGGAAGAAGGGTGAGATTGTACTTGGTCTCGATTCCATTCACCCAACCGACCAAGGCATGGCGTGCCTTGGTCGAGTAAGTGCCAAATCGCTCCACGAACTTGCCGGACTGCGCGCTTGCTTGAAATCCAACCCAGGTGCCCAAGCCACCGACGGCGAGTGAGAAGGTGGCAAAAACGACGAGCACGGCCTTTTGGCGACTCAGTCCGCGCCTTTCGATCCATTTCACTGCAGGATCGAGCAGGTAGGCCAGCACTCCCGCGAGGGCGAAGGGGATGAGGATGGGTTGGAGGAAAGCGATGACCCTCGTGCCGAGGTAGATGAGGCCGATGCCGAGCGCGCCGATCAAAGTGATCGACAGAGCCGTGATGGCTGTCCACAGAACATTGCGCTGGAAAGCGGAGGGGATCTTTTTCACAGGATCAAAGACGGGAGGTTACGGGGGGCAGGCTAGCGCATGGATCGAGAATGGGAATTCCAAAAACACAGGGGTTTTGGAATCACCCGTCCCGAGCCGCTGCGTGGCTCAAACAGGCTGAAGGGTCACGGCCACACTTTTTGAAGTGGGTGTGTGACTCAGCGCGGCCATGCTGTCGATGGGAACTAGTGGGCTGGCCTCCGGGTAATATGCGGCGCAGCAGCCGCGAGGCATCTCGTAGGGGATCACCACAAAGGGGGAGGCCTCACGCTTGACGCCGTTCCAGTGGGAGGTGATGCGCACCGACTGCATCGGGCTGAGGCCGCGTGCTTTCACATCATCCGGGTTCATGAAAATGACGCGCCGCTCATTGCCGATGCCGCGGTAGCGATCGTTCGGGCCATAGACGGTGGTGTTGAATTGATCATGACTGCGGAAGGTCTGAAGCGTGAGGCGATCCGCTCCCGGGTCAAAGGCGGTCAGTTCATCGGTGTGGAAAACAGCGCGGCCTTCTGGCGTGTCCCATTTGAGGTGGCGGGCTGAGTTGGGCATGTAGAAGCCGCTGGGCTGTCGCACGCGCTCGTTGTAGTCTTCCATTCCCGGAACAATGCGTGAGAGGTGATCGCGAATCAGATCGTAGTCCTGCCCAAGCTCGATGTATGGGATGCGACTGCGGTGCTTCAGGGTGGCGGCGGCCATTCCGGCGATGATTTGAGTCTCGCTCAAAAGATGCTCGGAGGCCGGAGCCAACACACCGTGTGAGGCATGGACCACGCTCATGGAGTCTTCGACTGTGACAAACTGGTCCTCCCCATCCTGCCGGAGATCCGCCTCACTGCGGCCGAGGCAAGGGAGCAAAAGGGCGGTGGTGCCATGCACGAGGTGACTGCGATTGAGCTTAGTCGCGATGTGAACGGTCAGCTTGCACTTCCGGAGTGCTTCCGCCGTGTAAGCGGTATCGGGGGCGGCTTGGAGGAAATTCCCACCGAGAGCGATGAAGGCTCCCACTTTACCCTCATGCATGGCTTGAATGGCGGCGACGGTGTCATAACCCGGCGCACGAGGTGTCTTGATGCTGAACTCACGGTCCAAGGAGGCGTGGAACCACTCGGGCATTTTTTCAAAGACACCCACCGTGCGGTCTCCCTGCACATTGCTGTGTCCGCGCACCGGGCAGAGGCCCGCGCCTTCATGTCCGATGGCACCGATCAAGAGGTGGAGACGGATCACCTCGCGAATCGTGGCGACGGCGTTGTGATGCTGCGTCAGTCCCATGGCCCAGCAGGTGATGAGCTTCCGCCTTTTGGCGATGATCTCAGCCAAGCGGACGATCTCGCTTTTGGCGATACCGCTCAGGCTTTCAATGCGCTCCCAGCTCTCGCTCTCGACCTGCGCCTTGTAGGCCGGGAAACCCGTGGTGTGCTGGGCGATGAAGGCCTCATCCTGCGCTCCAGCCTCGAGCAGTGCCTTTGCAAAACCGCGGAAGAGAGCCATGTCTCCATTCGCTTTGACGGGAAGGAAATCCTTCGCCAGCGCCGTCGCTTTTCCCATCGCCCCGCTGATGTGCTGCGGATGCATGAAGCCACTCAGTCCCGCTTCGCGCAGGGGATTGACGGCGATGATGTGGGTGCCGCCATCCACGGCCTTTTGAAGCGTGGAGAGCATTCGCGGATGATTCGTGCCGGGGTTTTGTCCGGCGATGATGATGACATCCGCGCACTCGAGATCACGCAGGGTCACGGTGCCTTTTCCCACGCCCACACTGGTGTTCATGGCCAGTCCGCTGCTCTCGTGGCACATGTTGGAGCAGTCGGGCAGATTGTTGGTGCCAAAGTCCCGGACAAACAGCTGGTAAAGAAACGCCGCCTCGTTGCTGGCGCGACCCGAGGTGTAGAAGACAGCCCCATCTGGTGATCCCAGCGCATTCAGCTCACGGGCGACGAGATCAAAGGCATCCTGCCAATCGAGAGGCTGATAGTGCGCGGAGCCAGAGCGGAGCACCATCGGCTGAGTGAGCCTGCCTGCTTGATCCAGCTCGAAGTCGGACATTTCAGCTAAGTCTGTGAGACTGTGGTCGGCAAAGAAAGCTGGCGTCGCGCGTTTGGCCGTGGCTTCGGAGGCGAGGGCCTTGGCTCCGTTTTCACAAAACTCGAATGACGAGCGGTGATCCTCGGGGTCGGGCCAGGCGCAGCTCGGGCAGTCGAATCCTCCCGTTTGATTGAGATTTAACAGCGCCTTCGTTCCTTTGCCAAAACCTGCGCGCTGGTAAATGTGCTTCAGGGACGAGGCCACGGCGGGGAGTCCGGCGGCGGCGGTCTTGGGGTTGCCCACGGTCAGGTGGCCGGAGAGTTGGGATCGGGTGAGTTCAGGTGCGTCAGTCGGGACGTCGGTAGGGGCAGGCATGAGGAGGGGAGTGCTTGGCAGATGCAGAGCGCAAATTCAATCTCGAATACGCCTCAGCGGGAGATTCGGCGCTCAGGTGCCCCGTTTATTTCCGAACCAGTCGATGTGGAGCCTTGGTGCCAATCGGTGCCCGGTACGTTTGCAGACGTCGATGAGAAGCCCGGTCCGGGACCGCAGCGTCTCAGCATCCACGCCCTCTGGCATGAAGAGCACCTTCTCGGGGGGCACGGCCACTCCGATCTGGCTCACCAGTGCTTCGGCTGCCTGCACATCGGCTTCACTGGAGATGACAAACTTCAATTGGTAATCATAACCCGAGCACCAAGCGGTGAGCACGTCGGGCTGGAGCCGGGTGCTCTCGTGGCGCTTCACCCAGGCCTCGCCTGCGTCGGCGGCGGTTGGGGTTGAGTTGGCCAGCTTCGGACTCAGGGAGGCCAAATCGCAGTTCACTCCGTTTGGCGGCACCGTGCCAGCGGTCTCGATCGTGATGTGTCTGCCGGCGTTCCTCAGCCCTGCCAGCAGCTCGGGCATCCCTTTGGCGATCATTGGCTCGCCTCCCGTCACCACCACGAACCGCGTGGGATGCAGTGCCACCTCCTGTAAAATCGCCTCCACTGTCATCTCCGTTCCGGTGGGATTCCAAGAGGCATACGGCGTGTCGCACCAAGTGCAGCGCAGATTGCACCCCGAGGTGCGGATGAAAACCGACGGTGTCCCCGCCAGCGAGCCCTCGCCTTGGATGGAATAAAAGATCTCCGAGATCAGCATGTGCTGACTATCGCCGGGGTCGCCCTCCGCGCAATCATGCGTCATGAAACTCATCTTCGTGATTGTGTTCCTCCGGCGAAAATGATAAAAATGCCGTTCGTGCAAAAATTGGCTGCCATTTTAATCCTTAGCGTGATCGGTTCTGGGATGATCCGAGCTCAGGAATTGCCCTTGCCCGTGAAGGATGGCGGATTTGAGCCCATGGTGCCGCTTCCGGAGGCCCCCAGTCCCACGTTTCTGAGGCCCACCGTCTCCATCAAGCCGCCTGCCTCGGCCACTCCCGTGGCACCCGTGGCTCTGAAAAACGGACAAGGAATGACCGCCGAGCAACAGCTACTGATGGCCAAAGCCGCGTCTGTAGCGGCACAACGCGCCAAGGATCAGGCGGCGGCGGTTTCCGTGAAACGAATTGTCGTCATGAAAGGACCGCTCTCCAAGAAGCTGGAGAAATCCGAGATGCTACCCGCCAACCCAGACGGTCGGCCCGTGACCCTCGTTGGCATCGATGCTCCCAAGGACGTGGTCCTCGGTCTTGAAAGCTTTTTCGGTGTGCAGCTCACTCCCGACAACGAGAGAAAACTTCTGGAGACCGTCAGCAAAGGCATGGCCGGAGCTTCTCACCAAGATCGAAAAGTCGAAGTCCTCGGCTGGTGGCCCAAAGAAGGCGTCATGGCCGTCGGCGTGCATCCGGAGGGGTGATGCCCGCCACACGAGCGTTCTTCCTTTTTCGCGACAGCGTCCTGGAGTGCTCCAGCCCTCTGGAGCTTTTCGAACGAGGGTCTCAGATGGGATCATAATCGGAAGACGCGTAGGTGACGAAAGACCTTCCGAAAGCGCCGGAGGCCCGGCGCACTCCAGGACGCTCCGCGAGTTTGGGGCCGTTTGACAAGGGGTGATCAACCTTCAGGTTGACTGATCCGCGCATGAAACCCACCCGAAAGCCTCGCATCAAGACCCTTGAGCAAGCGCGCGCCTTCATCCTTCGAGATAAGGTCTGTCTGATCTTTGGCTCCAAAAAGTCCGACCTACCCAGCTTGTGGGATCTGGTGGATCTCCCAGATCGGGTGCCGGGGCAGAAAGGGTGGGGTGAAAAGATCACGGCCATTTGGACATGGAAGAACCAGCTCCCGGCCGAGTGTCCGGATGAGATCTTTTATGGCAAGCTTCCGGGCGGATTGGCGGTTCTCATGAGCCTGCGGCACCTGCGAGATGTGCATTACCCTCAGGCGCACAAAGACATCTCCGAATGCAGCCCCTTGGCTCGGAAAATCCACCACCTCATCCGAACCGAGCCCACGACCACCACGGAACTGCGGAAGGCCCTGCCTCCGACGCTCACCAAGTCGGCTCTCGATCGCGCCCTCGTCGAGCTTCAGGTGACTCTGAACATCGTCCGCTCGAATGCGCCTGAAATTCGTAACGACACTTGGCTCCGATTCACCGATCAGTATCCTGAGTTCGCCAACCTGAGCGGTCACTGAAGCGCAGATGAGTCGAAATTGAAACGAGCTGACTACTCGTGCCGCAGGGCCTCGACGGGGTTCATCATCGCGGCGCGGCGGGCAGGGTAGATGCCGAAGGCGACGCCGGTGAGGACGGAGATGGAGAAGGCGAGGACGGGTGCCCAGAATTTCACAACGGTCTGCACACCGGCAAAGTGACTGACGGCAAGCGGAATGGAGAGTCCCAAAATGACGCCGAGGATGCCGCCGACGCCCGCGAGCAAGGTGGTCTCGATGAGGAACTGAACCACGATGTCTGCCTGTCGCGCTCCGAGGGCACGCCGGATGCCGATCTCTCGAGTGCGCTCGGTCACGGAGGCGAGCATGATGTTCATGATGCCGATGCCGCCGACGAGCAGGGAAATGGCGGCGATGGAGCCAAGGACGATGCTGAAGATTTGTTTCGTCCGCTCAGCCTGCCTCAGGAGTTCGATGGGGACGATCATGCGCCAGTCCTCCTTTTTGTGATTGGACGAAAGGATCTGCCGGATGGCATTGGCGCGGCTGACGACTTCGGAGGCCTCGCCCACACGGACCACGGCTTCGTGAAACTCGACCTTCTCGGCTTCAAAGCCACCCGTCTTGTAGCGGAAGAAGGTCTCGCCAAACTGGTCCATCAAGGTGGTGGAGGGGATGTAAATTTGCGCGAGGGCATTACTCGAAGCGGCACCGCCTTCCCCTCCTGAGGGTGCTGACTCATCCTCGATGACGCCCACAATCTTGTAGTAGTAACCGCGCACGCGGACGGACTTTCCGGTCGGTGTGTTCAAGGGGAAGAGCTGGGTGGCGGCAGACTTGTTCAGCACGCCGACGGGGAGTCGCTCCTGCTGTTCCAGCTCAGAAAAGAAGCGACCTTCAAGGATGGTGCGGTTTCTCATCTCCGGGTAAATGGGCAGGACCCCGGCAATCTGGGAGTCGGCCTTGCGGTCGAGGTTCCAGATGATTTCAGTCAGGATGCGGCTCGGGACGACGATGGAGACACCCGGCACCGTGCGGCGGATTTGAGTCATGTCCCGCGCGGTGAGTCCATACTCGATGACCATGCTCCGGGTCTCTCC
>CAMBPV010000169.1 GCA_945869695.1 Prosthecobacter debontii | reverse complement strand
CCGACGGATGATGCGGCGGCGGAAGAACCGCGCGGGTTTATAGTCGAGCTGTTCGGTGATCTCTTCGCCAATAGAGCGCCAGGCTTCAGGATCAGCAACGACCTCATCAGGCTCGATGATTTCATCCACAGCGGGTAGATGCTCTGGCACTCGTGCTTCGCGCGCCTTGCGTGGTTTGAACTTTGCAGTGTCCTTGCCGCGCTTTTCGATCTCAGCCTCCAAGACGCCTGGGGAAAAGCTGCCAGACATTTTCAGCAAACTCAGCGGAAGGCCTTTTCCATCGTGAGTGTGAGCGTGAACTTGATCATGTTGGGCGTGTTCAAGTATCTCGGCTTCTTCCTTGAAAATGTTACAGCGGTGCTGACGGCCATTAACTTGATGCCTTCGCCAATCCTGCTGAAGATTGCGCTACCCGCGGGGATCTCCTTCTTCACCTTTCAGAGCGTGGGCTATGCGATCGACTTGTATCGCCGCCAGCAGTCCGCCTGTCGCTCGCTCCTGGAGTATGCGACATTTACCGCCTTCTTTCCTCAATTGGTCGCAGGTCCCATTGAGCGTGCTGGTCACATGCTGCCGCAGTATCGGGTGACACGCCGACCCACGCTGACAGCAGTCCGGTCTGGCTTCGTGCTGGTGGTGTGGGGGCTGTTTCAAAAGCTGGCCATCGCCGACAGCGCAGCCATCCTAGCCGACAAAGTGTTTGCCGTGGGCGATGCCTCATTCCCCGTGCTCTGGGGCGGGGTGATTGCCTTCGGCGTGCAAATTTACGCTGACTTCAGCGGCTACACGGCCATGGCGCGCGGATCAGCCCGAATCATCGGGATCGAGTTGTGCCCAAATTTCAATCACCCTTACATCTCGCAATCACCCTCGGAGTTCTGGCGGCGCTGGCACATGAGCCTGGGCAAATGGTTCAAGGAGTATGTGTTCATTCCGCTAGGCGGATCGAGAGGTGGACCATGGCTGACGGCACGGAATCTGATGATCGTGTTTTTCTTCTCGGGCCTGTGGCATGGTGCGGCGTGGAATTTCATTTTTTGGGGGTTGTTCCACGGCGTGCTGCTTTGCCTCTGGCCGCATCTCGCGCGTGCATGTCCCGTGTTTGGCGCCGCAGGGGGGCGGGTGGGCATTGTCTTCCGCGTGGTCTTTACGTTCGCCATCATGCACGTGGGCCGGGTTCTGTTCCGTGAGCGTGACTTGGCCATGATCTGGCAGCACCTGACGCTGAATCCGTTCGCGGCGTCGCTGGTGCAGTCGCAGGTGGGATGCAGCATTGCTCAGGAGGCCGTGCTGTATGGCTTGCCACTGACGCTGATTTACCCCTTGGTAGATCACTACCGCCTGTTGCCCACTGCCGACGATGAGAGAATGCATAGCTGGTGCTGGACCGCTCTTCAGACCATGATGGCAGGCGTGATCATCGTTGGTGTCTTAGTGCTGCGTTCGCCGGAAACCGTCAACTTCATTTACTTTCAGTTTTAGTTCAAGGCTGCAACTCAGCAAAGATGAGTCGCCCCGCGCTTGTCTGCGGGGTGCCAGACAGCCCCCCCCTCACACCCCGTCCCCGCACCACGCCCAAGGCGAACTCGACCCGGCCCCCCCCAAAAAGCAATTCCTTGGCCGATCAACTCGGCTGAAACCCAATCCTCCGCTTTGGCCCCGTCATCTCCCCGGCGTGCTCCGCCTTCGCCTTCTTTACCTTCCCAATCTCCCGCTCCAACCTCGCCTGCGTCACCGCCCACTTCGCCGAATCCGAATCCACGCTCCCCGCATAAATCGCATTGACGCACACATTGAGAATGTCCCCGCCACTGAGGCCCTTGGATAGCCCCGCGAGAACCGCGTAATCAGCTGTCACCCGCTCGGGGTTGGGGAGATGAAGGGCAAACAGCTCCCTGTGCATGGAGGCGGACCCACCTTCGCTTTTTCGAGCGACCCGAAGGTCCGTCTGACCCGGTGCCCGTTCATGTGAAAACTGACCGTGTAGCGGGTCCAATGACGCACCATTCCGCGATAGATCGGCACCACCGTGCTGCCATGCTTCACCTTCAGAACCGGACCGCCCTTTTTTCGGGGAGTGTCCCCCGATTTTGTCATGCTTTTGTCATGCATGACCTTGAAATGGGTGTCAACGCGATGCGCATGAGGCGCTGAAAGCGTTGAAAATGAAATGGTACCCCCGGAAGGATTCGAACCTTCGACCAAAAGATTAAGAGTCTTCTGCTCTACCAACTGAGCTACGGAGGCAAATTTGTGGGCGGTGAGACTAACAAACTTGAAGAATTGTGCAAGCTGCTGTTTGACGGAAATGAGAGTTCCCGTAGAATGCACCTCCCCACACGACTACCTCGTGGTGTAATGGTAACACAGGAGATTCTGAATCTCTTATTCAAGGTTCGAGCCCTTGCGAGGTAACCACCCCCGATCCATACGATGGACCGCGCCGGAAATCGGGAAGTCTCTGTAGCCGCGCTCGCTAGGGCGTGGCCGGTTGGGGCGGCTTGTCCTCAGTCCACCTCGAAGTCCAATCGACTCTCCCCTACCCCAAACCATCGCGACTCCGCGGAATCTCACTTCAGCACCTCTCGGATCGCCTTTTCCATGATCGCCTGGGAGCCCGGTCCCACCCACGTCCAGTCGTGAAGATTCGTATCCCGCTCCTTCCATGCCCGCTCCACGGGGATGTATCCCGGCCCGCACTCGCCGTAGCCCATCACCATCACAAAACTCTCCGGCCTCAGCCCCTGCGCGAAAAGCTGATACTCCACATAGGACTCCGCCGGCAGCAGCAGCAGTTGCGCCCCTCCCAGATCCAGCATGGGCAGATCGATCTTATGCCCGCGCTTCACCCGCTCATACCAGGACAACCCCATCGCCGGTTCCGCCCGACCGTAGGCCCGCACCTCATGCTTCAGCCGATAGCGTAACTCCTCCTCCGTGAACCCGATCGTCCTCCGCGCCCCCAGCGGGATCTTTGCCAGCCGGTGCCCCGTCACCCGCAGTTCCCGCCGCTCCGTCGCAGCCAGCGCCGCCTTCATCCCGCTTGCTAATCTTTGCGTCAGCTCATCCCGTGCCCGCTCACTGCCATCGTTGTACTTGCCCGCCGTCACATTGCCGGAGCAGCCCGAGGCATAGATCTGCAGAGCTTCCGGGTGCTCTCTCTGCACGAGGTCCCGCGCGGCTCCCACAAAGTCCGCATTCACCGCACCCTCGCCATAGCTGCTCATCGGGTGCGTCGCGTAGCTGTGCAGCGCACAGACCATCTTATCCCCCGCCCAGAAACTCAGCGCACGCACAAAAGGATCGATCTCCCCGTCCGCCGCCGCCCTCGCCACCTGGTCCGTACAGCGGCTCATACGCCCATAACTCACCGTGCCATCCGGTTTGATAAAACGACGATTGCTCGCGATCCCCTCCACCCGTGCCTTTCCTATCCCATAGTGCGTCACCGTCACCTTTCTCTTCAGAGCCTCTGCCAAAGTCAGGCGCGCCCGTTGGATGCACAACCGGTTAAAATCCGGCCAGCAAACCGAAGCCATTTGGATCTTATCCTTCGAGTCCACAGCGGCCAAATCCCTCCACGCCCCAGACCGCTCTGTCTCCCTCAGCAGATACTCCGCCTCCGGGTCCATCACCGGAGCATCGTGCACATGCGTGCAGCTGATCATCACCCGCTCCGGCACTGACCCCACCGCCTCTGCCATAGCTTCCCGCCAGTCATCAAAGGCCGTGCCCCGGATCTCACACCAGTCAAAGGATACCACCACCGAAGGCAGTTCCTCACCCCACAAAACAAATCCCCGCGCCATCAGCGGCTCCCTGACCGACCTCACCGGCGAGATGCCCCCGCCCATGCACGGATGCCCGATCGGCGGCGTCACATCCACCGAAAAAGTCGCCAGTTCAAACCCCTGCAAAGGCACGACCGACACCCAAACCATCAGGCCCAAAAAAGCTCGAATCATCCTCCCTCAACGTCCGTAACGACCCAACCTTATCTCCTCCGCCCTCAGGCTCCCCAGTTAGCCGCGCGGTCCAATAGACACCCCGATCGTGATAGGGGCGGATCCTTTGGTCACAAGAAACGGTCAGGAGACGATTCTTGACTGGTTCTAGTTTTTCGACAGCGGCACCTGATGATCTAACCTTTGAGAAACCCATTGTCGGAACGGGGAGACTGGGGGCATGGAAAAAGGAATCTCACCTTTCTGCCGAAAAAGGCTTGAGGTTTTTCTGCGTGATGGGGAATGGGAGAGAGGACCGTTCGGGGTGGTTGACGGTGGTTGAGAGTTTGGGAGACGGTGGTTTTTGTTGAAGGGAACCGGGAGAGGGAGGGTTGCGTGTGGGTTTTGTGGGTGTATTCTGAGGGCTCTGTTTTTTCCATGGGCGAATCTCCTCATTCCAGCGCTGCGCTCTCTCGTCTTCAAATCCTGAAGCTGGTGACGCTAACCGTGCTCGGGACTTTGGTGCTGTGGTATCTGAGTGCGGTTCTGAGCTTTGCGGGCAACACGTATAGCTTTAATAACCGGTTCACGGAGGTGGCGATCCGGCATCACTGGTGGTACCTGATCTGGAGCAACGTGGTGGTGCTGAAGGGGTATGGTCTGGTGGCAATCGGATATGCGGCGCTGATCTACCCGATGGTGCTTCTCTGGAGTCGGTTTCAGGGGTTTGGGAAATGGGGGGTGGTGTGGCGGACGGCGCTTTTTGCGGGGATTTTATACGGGTTTTTCATTGTGCGGCTGATGCTGGAGAAGCCTTACTTTGGTGATTACCGCTACCTGGAGGGCTGGTATTACCAGCTGGGGCAATGGCTGGGTAAGGGGGTGCAAGGGGCGGTGCATGCGTTCATCGTGCATGTGTTCCCGTCTCTGGCAGTGGTGGTGGCGGGTGTGTTTTATGTGGCGGAGGCGCGGAGATTCGCGAGCCGGGCGGCGAAGCCTTTGCTGTTTAGTTGTGTGGCGGTGCTGGGGCTGCTGGGGGTGCTGGCGGCGAGTGGCTATGGGGTGAGCCGTGACTCGATGGGTGAGTTTGGCCCGTTCAATAAGCCGAAGCCGAAGAATATCCTGATCATCGCGTCGGACTCGCTGCGGGCTAGCCATCTCTCCTGCAATGGCTACCACCGGCCGACGACTCCGAGCATCGATAAGCTGGCGGCGGGGGGGATCAATTTTCAGCGTTGCCTGACGCCGACGGCGTCGACGCTGGAGTCTCTGACGACGATGTTTTCCTCCCAGTATCCGCACACGCATGGGATCGTACACATGTTCCCAAGCCGGGAGATGGTGGACCGGGCAAACCGGACGACGCCGTCACTGGCGAATACGCTGAAGAGTCAGGGGTATGATACGGCGGTGATCGGGGACTGGTGTGCGTGTGGCTTCAATGAACTGCCGATGGGTTTCGAGGATGTGACGGTGTCTGATTTTGACAATTTCCGGATTTACATGAGTGAGGTGGTGTATGTGCACCACCAGATCCTGCCGCTGTTTTTTGACAATCGGATGGGGCACATGCTGTTTCCGAAGCTGAGATCATTTGCAAATTACATGACGCCTGAGGTGGTGACGAATCAGGTGATCGACCGTCTGAAGTTGAGGGCTGAGGATGAGAAGCCGTTTGTGATGTTTGCTTTTTACTCATGCACGCATCTACCTTACAAGACGCCGCGTCAGTATGCGGAGCTGTGGGGGGACCCGAAGTATGAGGGACAGCATCAGCATGAGCTGGCGCTGAATGTGGATGAGTTCATCGCGGGAACGGACATCAATGCGAAGTGGGGCAAGTTTCCGAAGAAGGAGGTGCAGCGGGTGCGGGATCTGTATGACGGCTGTGTGCGAATGTTCGATGACTGTGTGGGCCGTGTGGTGGCGACGCTGGAGGATGAGGGGCTGATGGAGAATACGGTGGTGCTGGTAACGGGGGACCACGGGGATGACTTGTTCGAGCCGGGTGTGACTTTCGGACATGGGCTGACGTTTAACGGGGGTGACCAGTCGAATCATGTGCCGGCGGTCTTCCATGTGCCGGGCCTGGAGACGCCAGGGAGCAAGGTGGAGAAGGTGATCCGGACGCTGGACTTCGCGCCGACGCTGTGTGACCTGGTGGGGGTGAAGCCGGATGCAAACTTCGAGGGGAAGAGCCTGGTGCCTTACATCAGCGGGAAGGAGAAGGATATGGGTTTAGCGTTTTACGGGGAGACAAGTTACCTGTTTTTCAAGAGGAATATCCCGGGTGAGAAGCCGCTGCACATCCCGCCGATGGATGAGACGACGTTTATCGACCCCGACTTTGATTTTCACTTTGTGCTGAAGGAGAAGTACCAGGAGGCGGTGATCCAAACGAAGGAGCGGGCCTTACGAACGGAGCGGTTTAAGTTTGTGCGGACACCGGGTGAGGGGGCTGCGATTCACCGGCTTTTTGACCTGAATGCGGACCCGAACTGTCAGGTGGATGTGCGTGATAAATTCCCGGATGTGACGCAGCGGATGACGCTGGCACTCGACCGCTGGGTGAAGGAGCACAAGGAGAGCTCGGTGCGCGATATCTTTGGGATCATCGACGAACAGAGCATCCAGCCGCAGCGCTAAGGGCTAGGCCTTTTTCTTTTTGACGGTTTTTTTCACCGTCTTTTTCTTGGGGGCTTTTTGGTCGACTTTTTTCATGGTCCAGTCTTTGGGCTGGGGTGTGCCTTTGCTGGTCCATGGGGAGCCTTTGGCGATCCAGGTGGCGCGGGCAGCGGTGTAGGTGATGCCTTTGTCATCGTCATCAACGCCGAACTGGAAGCCGCAAGAGGGGCAGATCTCATAGGAGCCGCCTCCGGAGGGGCTGCGCGGGGGCTCGAGGAGGCCGGGATAGTCACAGACGGGACAGCTATGGCGCTTGGATTTCATAATTGGCTATTTGAAGGGGAGCTGGGAGGGCTTGATGGGGCGGCCGGGCTGACGCTGCCAGTAGGTGGGGCTGCCGGGCTTGAAGTAGGTTTTGGTTTTTCCATTGCGGTCGTAGGCGGCGAAGGATCCGGACTGCCCATTCCAGACGCGGAGGGTGCCGTCGGAGTCGTCGAGCTTCATGGGCCAGGCGTTGGCTTTTGCCTGCTGGAGGAAGGTCCAGGCTTTGGCGGCGTAGTCATCTGGGTTGGTGGATTTGAAGTCGGGGCCATGGCGCTCATAGTGATCCACGAGGCTCTGGGGATTTCCCCAAGTCTGGCGGGTGGGAGGCGGAGCAGGGGCGACGGCGGGTAAGGGTGGTAGAGGTCTCGGCGCGGCTTTGGTGGGGACGGATGGGGTGGCCGCTGCGGAAGGAGAACCGGTGCGAGGGGTGGTGAAGGTGCCGGTGGCGAGTTTCTGACGCGCGCTGCCGACGCTGAAGTAGTAAGTGGTGCCGGGTGAGAGGGAGTCGAGCGTGACGGTGTGAGTGGAGCTGACGGGGCCGTCCCTGCGCTGTTTCAGGGCGTCTGCACTGGTGCCAAAATTTAAGCGGGTGCCGCAGTCGACGTCGGTCTTCCAAAAGATGGTGGCCGTGGTGGAGTCGACCTGAACTTTCGGGGTCTCGGCCAGTTCGACGGCCTGAACGCTGGCGGCGATGAAGAGAATGGCGGCCCCGAGGAGGAGCCTGAGGTGGCGAGTGAGTGTGAAGGCTGCATTCATGATTCCGTGGCTCGGATGCGAGCGGTGCCGCATTGTTCAAAGGCGGCGGGAAAACGCAACTCCGATGATTGCGCTGGACGGTGGCGGGGGCTTCATGCATGTGGGGCGCATGATCGTTCCCATACTCGAAGGAGAGGCCCTTCTCGCCGACATTGCCCAGGCTGCGGATGATGATCTGCACCTGCATGTGTGGTGGCTGGGGCAGAGTGGTTTTCTTTTGAAACACGCTGGGACTCGGGTGCTGATCGATCCGTATTTATCCGACTCTCTGACTCTCAAATATGCGCTGACGGATAAGCCGCACGTGCGGATGACGCGGATCTGTGTGTCGCCGCAGCGTCTGGAAAAACTGGATGTGATCGCGGTGAGTCATCTGCATACGGATCACCTGGATGCGGCGACTTTGGTGCCTCTTTTTGCGGCGAATCCGGGGGTGGAGTTTTTTTATCCGGCGGCGGAGAGAAAAGCGGTGAAGGATAAGTTGGGGGAGCACTTCCCGGCGGATGGCTTTGGGATCTCCGATGGTGACTCTGCGCAAGGGCGTGGATTCGAGCTCCGGGGGATCGTGGCGGCGCACAATGAGGTGGATCGAGATGAAATGGGGCGGAGTCGCTACCTCGGCTTTTGGATTCGGTTGGGGCCATTTCGAATCTACCACAGTGGAGACACGCTCTGGAATGATGGCATCATCAAGGAGGTGAGAGAGGGAGGGTGCGACCTGGCGCTGGTGCCGATCAATGGCCATAAGCCTGAGCGGCGAGTGGCCGGGAACCTGAATGGAACGGAGGCTGCTGCTATGGCGAAGGCGCTGGGAGCGACGCTGGCGGTGCCACATCATTTTGAGATGTTTGAGTTTAACACGGAGTCTCCCGATGAATTTTTAAAGGCGTGCGAGAGGCTAGCCCAGCCTTGCCGTGTGCTGAGGTGTGGAGAACGATTAACCCTTTCGGCTTCTGATCTTCCGCCAGCTTAGGGCGGTGAAAAAGAGGGAGGCGAAGCCGGTGATGAGCCAGGGGAGTCTCTGGCGGCTGGGGCGGGCGGGGATGGCGATGTCGGGTGTGGTCTCTCCACTGAGGAGCATCATCCATTTGGGGCTGCTTTCCGTTTTATCAGGGTCGATGACCCAGAGCATGACATCGTGCTTGCTGCCTTGGGGCACTCGGAACTGGAGGCTGTCGCAGTCGGGCTGCCACTCCCAACACGCGGTGAGTAACTGATGGGGGGTGGCGACGGGCTCGGGCGGGAGTGGAGAGGTGGGGTCGAACTCGGAGCGCTGCTCAAACTGAATGGGTGCCAACTGATGGAGAGGCCGCGGACCCTGGGGGAGGTGAACCTCAAGCGAGGCAGGCAGGATACCCGCTGCCTGATCGTGATCTGAGATCATCGGATTCTCTCCGTAATTGGCGGTGATCTCGAGGCGCACCTGACCTGCGGGTGTGAATGATACCTTGGCCTGCAAAAAGTCAGTGCCGTGGCCAGACGAAAAAAGGGGAGCCGAGAAGGCTCCCCCCGTGAGAACGATGAATTTGAAGATCCTCAGGCGCATTATTTGCGCGTCCAGCGGAGCACCCGGCCCCACTTGTTCCACTCGGTCTCAAGGATGTTTCCTTGATTATCGAAGGTGATGCCGTGGGGCGAGGTGACGATGCCGGTCTGCCATTTTTCAGGCGGGATGCCGGGTGTGTTGGTGGACTGAGGATTGGTGCCGCACTCGGCGACCATTTTTCCTTCTTTGTCCCAGACGCTCACGCGGCCTGCGATTTCAGCGATGCAAACGAGATCTCCATGGAAAGAGGCGGAACTGGGATTACGCAGTCCTTCGGCGATGACGCCCAGCATTTTTCCGTCCAGATCGGTGTGGAGGATCCGCTTGTTCCCACGGTCGCAGCAGAAGACGCGAGCGGGCTCGAAGCGTGTGTCGATGAAGATTTTGTGGGTGTTGGCAAACTTGTAGGGCTCACCGGGACCGCCGAAGACTTTTTTGAATTTGCCGGTGGGGTCGAAAACGAACACCCAGCTTTTGCCGTAGCCATCGACGACGTAAATGTCTCCGTTCGGGGCGACGTCACAGTTGGTGAGTTTCAATCCGCCACTGATCGAGAGGCCGGGCTCAACGGCGATGACTTTTTCAGTTCCGTCCGCGAGGGTCAGGGTTAGCTCGGTTGGAGTCTGAGATTTTTTCACACCGGAGGCAATCGGGGTCATCCGGGGTTTTGGTTTCCCTTTGTCTTCGGGGTTTGGCTTGGAAACGCTCACGAAGTCACGCTGCTCGGCCGGGAAGGCGGAGGTGGGGATTTCCATCACGACGTTGCCATCGAGGGAGCATTTGATGACCTTTGCCTCTCCGAGGACTGCGGCGAAAAGGAATTCTCCGTCTGCGACTTTCCGCACGACAAAACCGTGGAGCGAGGCCGGCAGCTTGAGGGCTTTGATGAATTTTCCATCGGGTCCGTAAACTTGGATGCCAGCGTCTTTCTCTTGAACGCTGACATAGACATTGCCAGCGGAGTCCACGGCGATCTCGCCATGGCCATCGCCAATGGTTTGCTTACCGGGAGGTGGGGTGAGCCAGTCTGGAGTGAGTTCGTATTTGACTTCAGCGACGGCGACAGCGGTGCTGAGGAGGAGGGCGAGTAGGGTTGGTTTCATGTGAGAGTAAGAGAGCGAACGTCGCTCCTTGAGTCAAGCATAACGCTCGCTCGGGAGGAGTCTTGCGGCCTGACCGCTTCCGTGAGCTGAAGCGC
>CAMBPV010000168.1 GCA_945869695.1 Prosthecobacter debontii | reverse complement strand
CATAGACGATGCTGCTGGCCTGATTGTTGGCGAGGGCGCTCGCATACACGGAGCCTGTGGCAGTGGATGAGCGCAGCATGACTCCAGCTCGGGCGGTTGCAGATGCCGAGCCACCAATGCTCACGACGCGTGCAGTGACGGTGCAGTCGGCGGAGTTTGAGATGGGGAGATAGACGAAGCGGAAGTTGTCAGCAGAGCTACTGGCGAGGATGCCAGCGCCCGTATTGTTGAAGGTGTAGGTGCCGCTGGCGATAGTGGGCGCTCCCGCTGCGGTGCCGATCGCAGCATCTGTCTCCGTGCCCTGCGAGCCGCCTGAGGAGAGGTTTGTGATGGTGAAGCTGTCCACCACAGCTTGCGTGGCGGTGGCGCTGGCTGGCGCAAAGGCGATGCCTGCGAGGTAGCTGGTGTTGCCCAAATTGGAAACCGTGGCGGTGGCACGGGTGGTCCAGGTTTGGCCATCGTTGCTCTGCAGATGGCTGATGCTTGTGCCGGTTTTCACGAGGCGCACCCAGTAGCTGAGGGACTGCGTGTTGATGGTATTGGCACTGCCATTGCCAGTCTGTGAGCTGACACGATAGGCGACGTTGACCGGGGCTGCTGCGGTGAGCGTGACGGGGATGTTCACTGTGCTGACACTCTCTAAGCCTGATGAGCTAGGCGCTGTGAAGCCGACGTTCACAGCCGGCACTTCGTTGTCTGCGATGAAGAGGTTGGTAGGCAGCATGCTGCGTGCGTATCCGCCGGAGGCGAAGTCGAAGGTGATGCTCTCAGTGCCTTCGAGATCCGTATCATTGATGATGCTCACCGGCACATCGACTCCAAGTGCTGCGGCAGGAATGGTGACGCTGCCTGCGAGCGCGGTGTAGTCACTGCCGCTCGTGGCGGTGCCGCTGATGGTGTAGTTCACGGTGAGCGCGGCGGTGGTGCTGCCGGCACGGGAGACGTAGAACTTCACGGGGCTGGTGGAGGCACCTTCGGTGAAGGTGTCGCTGCCGCTAGTGCCTACCTGGGTATCCACATAGACGGTGTTCACGTTGTCATTGTCCCGCAGCCACATGGTGGCGCTGGTGGTGGCCGTGTAGAGCTGGTAGGTGGCGCTGGGGCTGAGCGTTAGCGTAAGGCTCTCTAGGTCCTCCTGCACTGCGTCCTGCGTGTTGTTGATGGTGACATCCTTGGTCACAGTTGCGCCGTTGTTTAGGGTGATGGTGGTGCCAGTAACGGTGTTGTTGGTGCCACTCACGGTGTAATCCGTAGCTATGGCGGTGCCGCTAAGCGCGTAGCTGATGGCTAGCGTTCCCGTGCCCGTGCCGCCACGCACAGTGATGCGGAAGACGGCGCTGCCTGCTTCATTGGCACTGCCAGTGTTGATCACATCCACGTAAGGTAGGTCGGAGGCGCTGTCACTGATGGTGACGGTGGCACTGGAACTGCCGCCGACGATGTAGTTCGTCGCATTCGCGCCGAGACCGAGCACGACTTGTTCGGTGCCTTCACCGATGAGATCGTAGCGCGGAACAATGCTGACGCTTGCTGAACTCTGCCCCGCTGGGATGACGATGCTGCCAGGCATGGCTTCGTAATCCACACCATGTAGGGCCATGGTGCCACTGCCAGTGACACCGCTGAAGGCGTAGTAAACAATGAGCGGTGAGGTCACATCACCACTGCGTGAGACAAGGAAAGTGCCGGTGTTCGCTGCTGCACCAGGCACGGACAAATCCACCTCGGCTGCGGCGGCATCGCTGGCGGTGACGTTCACCGTTTGCAGGTCGTCATCGTAGATGGATGTGGTGGCGACGTTAGCCGTGGGGTCGATCACATACGCTGCGTTGTTGCTGAGTGTGAGCACCACAGTCTCGAGCGATTCAGAGAAGGCGTCATTCGTGGCGGTAATGTCGATGGTGGCGGATGAAGCGCCCATGGGGATCACGACATTGCCTGCGAGAGCGGTAAAGTCGGTGCTGCTAGAGGCGCTGCCGCTGACGGCGTAGTTCACAGTAAGGGCTGCACCGGTTCCACTGCGAGTCACAGTGAGCTGTGCGGGTGAGCCGCTGCCTTCACTGGTGCGGGCTGTGCTCGCGGTGAAGGCTATCTTTGGCAGAGGAGTGTCGTCATCACCCAGCACCATGGTGGCGCTGGAGGCGGAGCCAACAAGGTAACCATTGCCCGCAGAGGCCTGGAGGATGATGGTCTCTGGTCCTTCCTGCGAGGTATCGCTGGCTGGTGCAACGACGATGCTACGAGTGCTGCTGCCTGCGGCAATGGTGAAGGTGCTGAAACCTTGTGAACCCGTAGTAAGGGCAGGCGAGAGGGTGTAATCCGTGGTGAGCGTGGCGCTACCGATGGGGCTGTTGACGTTGACCACGAGATCCTGTGAGTCGTCGCCCGTGCGTGTGAGCGTGAAACTGCCGTTGGTGCTTGGCTCGCTGGCATGGGTCGTGGCGGCGATGGTGACGGTGGTGGCTGGCGAGGCATCGAAGTTCGCACCGGTGAAGCTGGGGCCCAACGTGATGCTGTTGTTGAACAACTCACTAAATGAGTAGCCGTAGAGCAGTGGCGTGAGCGTGTAGGTGTTGGCGCTCAGATTTGGCACGGTGAAATAGCCGTCGGCATCGGTGATGACGCCATTCGCGTTGTTCGCAGTGACGACCACATCTGACAAACCGGTACCGCCCAGCGTGATGCGTCCGCTGATGGTGAAGGTGGTGGGGGAGCCGACGGTGATGAGCTGATTGCGTGTGACGGTGCCGCCTTTCATGTCGCTGGCTGTACAGGTGACGACGTAGCTGCCTGCGGTGGTGAACTGGCGGGTAATGACATTTGAGTTGGGCGAAACGATCTTCACCGAGCTGCTGCCGAAGTGTTGCCATGCATAGGCCAGCGGATCGCTGTCAGGATCGGAGGCGGTGACAGTGAAGGTCACAGTGGCGTTCAGGGGCACCACGGCCGCCGAAGCCGCGAGAGTCATGGTAGGCGGCTGATTGGTGGGGAAGGAGCCCATGTTGATCTGCACATCGACATAACGTGGTGAATCGTTCACGGCCACGGTGGTCATATGGATGCCGGCTTCGGTGTCGGAGAAGGTGCTGCCGACGGAAATGGCCGCATCTTCCTTGGCGAAGGGCGAGCCGTTGGTGGTGTCGATGAGTTGGAAGTTGCTGCCGCTGCCGTTGGGGAAGCGCCAGCCGATCTCGAGGCCGTTTTTCATCCAAGGATTCGTATCAAACAAGCTGCGGACCATGCCCCAGTAGGTGCGCTGGGTGTCCTTGACGATGGTCATGGCGTAGCGCTTGGAGGAGTCCAGAGAGCCGGTATCAAAGGCGTGGATGCGGTAGAGGCCACTCTGTGTAACGGGTTGGATGAAGGCGCTGGGCAGCCAGCGGATCTGGCTTTTCCCCTGAGCGTTGTATTGGCCTGGGGTATTGGCTCCGCCCATGATGTCGTAGCTGTCGCCATACTCTTGGTTGGCACCATTGCCGATGCTGCTGCTGCCTGCGGTGTCCCAGAAGTTCGAGTGGGCAAGGCCGAAAGCGTGCCCGATCTCATGCGCCCAGAGGCTGACTCCATTGCTGCGCACCCAGACCGTGCTGCCACCACCGAGCCCGCCGTAGCTGCCTGGGCCACCGTTGTGCCGCATGACGGTGCAGTCGTAGTCATTCCAGTCAAAACCAATCCGGCGAGCGAGTTCGCGAGCCTCCGCCATCTCCAGGCCTTCGCCATCGATGTCGCCGCCGTTGCTGGTATCCCGATTGATATACCAAGCTTCATTGTGCTTGAGCTTGATGGGCGGCGTGACCACTCCGGTCAGGGAAATGCGGCCATAGGATGCCTTTGAGTAATGATCCGCCACATCGCGCAGGGCAGTGGAAAGCTCTGCCTCGGTGGAGGGTACACCATTTTGATCCGCGAAGCTCATGGGGATGACGAGCACCTTGACGTTCCCAATCGCCGGCGTGGGTGTGGCAGGCAGGATGCCGGTGAAGGTCTGCGGTCCGCCAGTGCCGCCCTCAGCATACAGAGTGACGGTTTCGTTGTGGATGTTGCGATGTGCGCCATCGCAGAAGAGATAGATTTCATTTGGGCCCTCCGCAGCAGGCACCTCGATGGTCTCGGGGATCTGATCGGGAGGGAGAACTTGTTTGCCGGAGACGGGGCAGTCGAAGACCACGGGTTTGTTAGGCAGTTCCTCGCCGATCTCCATTTCACGGGTGGGCTGGTCGTTAAGCGCGAGTTCGGCGTCGATAGAAATGCCATTGACGGGGGCATCCGCCGTCCAGGTGACCTTCAGCGCGGGTGCACCGAAGACATGGGCATTGTAGGTTTTCCCGGATTTGAGCTCGACCTTACGGTAAGTGGCGATGGGTGGATCACCGGCCTTTAGCGGCACCGCCTGATAGACCCGCAGGGCTCCGACTTCATTGATGCGCTTCTCCAACAGCGAAACAATCTCCGGTGGCAATTTCTGCCTCACTACCATCGGCACCGCCTTCGCGATGGCCTCACGCGGATCTTCCATGATCAACGCCTTAAACACCGGACGACGCTCCTGCGCCAGCTTCACGCCTTTGGAGATCAAATCAGGATTCCGAGTGCTCAGGTAGTCCTTCGTCCATGTTTTAAAATCCTCCAACGGGTCAAATGACGCAGTCGGGGGCTGCGCATCGGTTGGGGAATTGAGATGATCCTGAATTCTCGACCCGATGGTTGTGCCGAGAGTTGTCTTCGCGGTAGGTTTTTCATCGCTCTTCTGTGGTGACAAAAGAGGCAATGAATGCGGTCGGGACAAATAATAGCCAATCAAACTAGCCGAAATGATGAGGGCACAAAGCCGGAGGATGGGTTGGATGCGCATTGAGGTTGGTTGGACGCGTTGCCAGAAAGACAATTTAAAATCTGTTTTCTTAGACTGCGAGCGAAGGTGTGGCTGTGAAAATGCGTTCAGTGTGATCGATTGATCGGAAAAAGAGAAGCCTATAATCAAATGTTTTAGCGCTTGAAAGATACCGGAACCACGGTGGACAGGCACAAGAACTGAAGGCATAGACACGTTCTACTGCGTGCCGTTCCTCCTCTGCCCATGAATCTCGCCCTCCGCCCTACCACGATCGAAGCCATGGATCGCTTTCGCGATCGAAGATCTCGTCTCCTCAAATGGCGCGCAGGACTCTGCATGGTGGGCTCGCTTCTCGCGGTTTTGATCATTGTTTCCCTGTTGGACCGGGCATGGCTTTTACCGGACATCGTGCGGCCTTGGGTCAGTGTGGCTGTCTACGTGGGATGTTTGATTCTGGGTTGGCGTGTGGCCTTGCGGCATCTGGGAGCTGCGAGATCAGAGATGGGAGCCGCGTCATTGATCGAGAGCGCGGAGCCCTCACTGCGGGAGCGATTGCTGGCGGCTGTCGAGCTCTCACAAACAGGAGACACATCGAGGGTGCACGACTCTCCAGAGTTTCGAGCCCGTTTGCAGGACGATGTGGCAGAAGAAGTGAGCGGGAAAAATTGGAAGTCGGCTCTGCCATCGGACTCTTTGAATCGCTGGTGGCTTCTGTTTTTCGGAGCGACAGCCGTGGCGGTTCTGCTCTCGTTCGTCCCGTCGTTACATCTGCCAGGCTTTCTCGCTCGCGCCGCTCTGCCCTTTGCTAATTTGGAGAGACCTTCCAGTGTAAAGATCGAGATCGTGAGGCCTGCTCCGGCTTCGACTTTAGCTCCGTTTGCGTCGGAGGTGGAGGTGGCTGTCGATCTCATCGGAGGGAACGCAGACAAGGTCATTCTGGAGTCTGCCGAGCCTTCGGCAAAGAGTCGCCGCATCGAGTTGACGCACCTGACCGGAAATCGATATGAAGGCCGGATCGCGGTGGGCCAAACCGATGTGCGATACCGCTTCAGCGCGGCTGATGCGATGACCTCCTGGCACACGTTGAGTGCCCGCCCTCGCCCTCGCGTGGTCGAGTTTGTGAAGACCGTGGTGCCACCGAGTTACTCGGGATGGCCTGAGCAAAAGCTCACCGAGGACCATGGCGATATCGAGGCGCTCGAGGGCTCCGTGGTGAAACTGGTGCTGAAAACGAACCAACCCCTTTCAAAGGCAGAGATGCTCTTGAATCCCGAGCAACCTCAGCATCCGCAGGCACCTGAGTCGAAGCTAACAGCAGCTCAGGAAATCAGCACAGACATCACCGTCAAAGAGGGCACCGAGTCATGGCTTGTTTCCCTCACCGCCAAGGAGACAGGTTTTACCAATGAGGAATCCTCGCCATGGCGCATCGCCACGGTGCCAGACCTTCCGCCGACGGCACAGATCACGGAGCCCGTGGAGCAATTGGAGCTTTTACCGGACGAAGCAGCTCGCATCGCAGGTCTGGCGACTGACGATGTGGGCCTCGCCTCCGTGAAACTGGCTCACGCGATTAATGGAACCGATTGGAAAGAAATGGATCTTGTTTCCAAACCTGGAAAAGAGGCCAGCGTCCAACACCTTTTCCAATTGGCCACGACAGGCGTGAAAGTGGGAGACAATGTCATCCTTAAACTCGTCGCGATTGATTTAAAAGGTCAGAGGGCCGAGTCTCAGCCTGTTCGCGTGATCATCCTCGAGCAAACGGTGGACCCACGCCAGCGTCAGTGGGCTGAGCAACAGCGGCGGTTGGCTCAGCAGACGGAGTCCTTAGCAGAGAAGACGAGGGACATGCGAAAGGTGATGGATAAGGTCAAAAAGGATGCCAAGCAGAACAACCAGGCAACGGATCAGGCGGAGAGCACTCTTGCTCAGGCGCAGGAAGAGCTCCGGCAGGTCAAAGAAAAGGCGGATGACCTTTGGGAAGCTGTCAAAGAGGCTGCACGTGAGGCTCCGACGGCACTCGATAACCAAGAAACTCAGTTACTCGGCGAGCGACTCGCGCATCTTCGGCAGGACTCGATTCCTCAAATGGAGAAACAATTGAAAGAGCCCGTCGAGAGTCCCGAGTCACTCCGCCAGGCAGCAAACGAGGCCAATTCCAATGCCGACACTCTCGCCTCGGCATCCCGCGTCTTCGCCGCCAAAGCGACGGCGAAGGTGGCGGCTCAGGCGGCCCAGCAATTGAGTCGGCAGGAGAACCTCTTGACTGATACAGCCTTGCCCTCCAACCGGGATGCCAATCTTCGCCCGAAATGGCAAGAGCAACAGCGGGGTGCCATCGCGGCTGCGGAGTCCGTGAATAAGGATGTCGAGGCTCTCGAGAATCAAGTCGATGGCGGACAGAAAAGAAATTTGGAGCAACTCCGCGCACAGGTTTCTGACGCTGCCCGTGATTTGACCGAATCGCTGGACAAAGAGAATCAAAGCAAAAGCCCCGAGCATCTGTATGGAGCCACCGATACCCTTCGTCAGCGTGTGAATCGGACCGCTGAGGCGGCGAAGGGCATCGCTGAAAATGCATCCCAAAAAGCAGCCGAGATGCGTGAGCGTCTTCAGAAAATCGAGAATCCCGCGCTGGCAGCCTTGGAGGAAGGGAAGGCCAATCTTCACGACGCAGCCGAAGCCGCGAAGAATCCTCAGAAGAAGCCAAAATACTCCAAGGATGGCCTGAAGCCCGAGGAACGTGCGGAGCAAAACCTCGCCGAAGCTGCACGCCAGCTGCAAGATCAGGCTGAACTCCGGGAGCAGAATGCGACAACAAACGATCAGGCTGCGCTCGACACCAATCGTGCAAGTCGCGCCGCTGAGAAGCTCGCGCGCCAAGTGACAGAGAAAGGTGCGGATCTTGAGAAAGTCCGCGCTGAGACCACCGAACTCGCAGCCGCGGCCAGAACCTTGGATGCCGATGCTTTGGCCCAGAATGCGGTCAAAGCGCTGTCGGACGCTGCGGCACCGGACTCGATAACGGCTAAGAAGGACCCCGCTGATGCGGCGGCTGAAACTCGGGCGGCTGCTGAGCAATTGAAAGAACTGCCGACTGCCTTGAGAAAGGCCAATGCGCCGCCTGAACTTGCCAATGCAGCTCAGCAGGCTTCAGACACGGCGAGAGGCGCAGCGGATAACCTTCAAGAGCAGGCCAAACAAGCCGCTGCCCAATCACCGAGTGAGCAGCGTCCCGAAATGAATCGGCAGCCCACTCAAGAGGCGCTGCAGAAAGCCGCTGCGGTGGCTGAGCAGCTCGCACCCGCAGCTGAGTCCGCGCGTCAGGCACTGGCCCAGCTCACTCCACAAGTGAGTGAGATGATGAAGCAGGTGGCTCAGGATTTGAAGAAGACGCAGCAGGAAACGCAGGCTGCTGCGGACCAAGCCGCGCAAAACAAACCGGTCGAGGAAGTGGCCAAGCAGGCTCAAGAACTTCAGCCCAAGGCCGAGGGCAATGCCGAAAAAATGGCCAGTCTTCAAGCCGCATTGCGACAGGAAGCCAATGCCGCTCAACTCGATCAAGATGCCCAGCGACAGATGTCACGCACGGCGGATGTTGCCTTGGAGCAGATGCGGCAAAAGACACCGGAGATCGCACAAAACCTCCAGCAGGCCGCGCAGGCCGCTCGGAGTCAGCCTCAGGCGCAGTCGCTCCAAAAAGCGGCGGATGCCCAGCAGCAGACTGCGGCTGCGTTGGATCAGTTGGCGCAGAACATGGCCAAGACAGAAAAGGGTGAAGCGCTCTCGGATCAAGAATTGGCTGCTGCCCAAGAGATGGAGCAGGATCTTGCCGTGAAGGAACCGCTGGATGAGTCCTACGATCGTGCGCTCGACCTCGCGCAAATGGCGAAGGATGCAAAGGAGAATCCCGCTGCTGTCCTGGCACAACTTGAAAAGGAACTGCCCAAAAACCCAGCCATGCAGAAAGCGCTGGCGGAGATCGGCAAGGCCACAGCCCAAGCTGCTGAGAAGACCCTCAATGAAAAAGCGGATCAACCTGCGGCCATGGGGCTGGCCGCGGAATTCGCAGCCCATGATCTTTCGCGTGTGGCCCGACATGAACAACGTCTGGGAAAACAAGAGTCTGCGGATCAGATCGCCAAAGCGAGCGAACAGCTGAAGCAGACCGCTGCTGAAACCAAAACGGATCCGAGCAAAGCGACGCCTCAGATGAGCCAGCAGGCCAAAGCAAGTGCCACCCAAGCAGCCAAGTCTGCTGAGGAAACGGCAGCCAACTCTCCTGCACCCGCCACGAAGACTGCGCTGGAACAATCGCAGGGAAACATTCTGGCGCAGGCGTTGGATCAGTTGGATCAGTCACTTAATCCGATGCAGTCCCAGGCTCCGGGTCAGCAACAGGAGGGGCAACAGCAGCAACAGTCGCAGCAAGGTCAGCAGTCGGCTCAGCAGAGCCTCTCAGATGCTCAGAAGAACCAGCAGCAGTCCATGGCGGATCAGAGAAACCAAGGTCAGGTCCCCGGGGCGCAGCCACCTTCTCAGCAGATGGCTGATAACAAGAACCAACCCAATCAACCCTCACAGCAAAGCAAGGAAGGTGGTAACTTTGATACGGTCATCAAAGATGGCGTGCTCGCGGGTGAAATGATCATGGTCAAAGGTGACTGGGGGCATCTCCCCTCCCGAACAGCGAAGGATCTGACGGAGGCCACACGCCAGGAAGCGGCACCGGAATATCGCGCCGCCATTGAGAGCTACTACAAGGCCATCGCCACCAAATCCAAACAGTGATGAATAGATTTTTTCCGACATCGGCGGCCCTCGTGCTGGCTGCTCTGATGACGCCGGGCCTCTCCGCCTTCGCACAAAACAAGACAACGCCTGAAATCATCTCGCCACAGGTGAAGGCTTCTGTCGATCGGGCCATCTCCTGGTTGCTGAAGCAGCAGAAAGAAGATGGTTTTTTCACGGATGACAAATCGAACGCGAGAGCGAAAAAAGGCGATGTCCCTTCGCATTCGGCAGCGATGACCTCTCTCGCTCTCATGGGGCTAGCCTCGGTCGGTCACATGCCCAGTGATTCTTCTCCCGAGGGTAAAGCCGCCGCGCGTGCGCTGCGTTTCATGGCTGACTTTGTCGAGCCTGATGAAAACGGTTACCTCGGTCGCAGTGATCGCTCACGCATGTATGGGCATGGCATCATCACCCTGATGCTGACGGAGATGCTCGGCATGTCACCCGATGCTGACACCGACGCGAAACTCCACAAAATGATCGACGGGGCCGTGAAGCTCATCATTCGCTCCCAACAGGTGCCAAAGAGTGAGGCAAATCGCGGGGGCTGGCGTTATGAGCCTAGCTCCAGCGACTCCGATATCTCGGTGAGCGTTTGGCAAGTGATGTCCCTCCGTGCTGCGAAAAATGCGGGCTTCGATGTGCCGAAGGAGGCCATTGATAACGCGGTGGCTTACATCAAGCGATCCTACCGAGTGGAACGCGACTCCAACGGCCGCCCCAAGACCGACTTTGCCGCCTTCAGTTATGAACCCTACGGTGGTAGGCAAACCTTCTCGACCACGGCCGCTGGCCTTTTGTCACTCCAGGTGTGTGGCCAATATGAGGTCCCCGAGGTGCTCGGCTCGGCCAATTTCCTGCTGAAGTTTCCGCCGGAAATCAATGAACCCTGGTTCTTTTACGGGAACTACTATTACGCGCAGGGCATGTATCAGCGCGGCGGAGA
>CAMBPV010000167.1 GCA_945869695.1 Prosthecobacter debontii | reverse complement strand
GGCCTGAAGAGCACCTTCAACATCAACAAGCGCGTCCGTTTCGTGCTCAAGCCGAGCCAGGAACTGCCCGATCACGAGATCGAAGTCCTTCGCATCCTGCTGAACGCCGAGCCTCTCGATGTCGATGAAAACTACGTCCCGACCAAGGGCACCCCAAGCGCCCTGACCCCGCTGGGCACCATCTTCCTTCCGCTCGATGGCCTCATCGACGTGGAAGCCGAGCGCGCCCGCGTCAGCAAAGAGATCGCCAAAGTCGAATCCGAGCTGGAAAAAGTCACCGCCAAGCTCGCCGACGAAAACTTCACCTCCAAAGTCCCGCAAAAGGTGCTCGACGAGCATCAGCAACGGAAAACCGACTGGCAGGAGAAGCTGGCGAAGCTCAAAGAGATGATGGCAGCGCTGGGCTGATCTCAACTGAGAAGCGCCTTCAGCTCGGCTACTTCCGCTCGGAGGCTGGCGAGCTCGGCTTCGATCTTCTCTTTCCAGCTTGGATCTGAGGGGACTTCTGACGCGGTGATGGCGATGATCGCATGGGGTGCGGCGACTTCACCACAGAGGAGGTGAGCATAAGTGGCGGATTTTCTTCCGCCACCCGGTGCGAAGAAGGTGATGAGAGGTCCGCCGGGATGATTGATGAGATTGTTGAGCTCCGACTCGACGGATGGAATGTCAGGAAACGGAACCATGCGCTCTGAACGCTGACGGAGTTCACCCACCGTCTGGGGGCCACGTAGGATCAGGGTGCAGAGAAGCGCGATCCCGGGTTCCTCCAGGTGCGGATACCTGCCTGCGATGTTGTGTTTAAACTTGGGGACACGCGAACCTGCCATGGAGACTTGGAAAGCTAATTTTTGAGCCTTCAAACCTTCGATCGCCCGGGAAACCGTCCGCTCATCAAAGGAGACGACGGGATCGCGACTCGTCGATTGATTGCAAGCCGTGACGAGGGCATTCAAGGTCATGGGATAGTAGTCCGGCGTCGTGGATTCTTTCTCAATGAGACTGCCGAGAACTCGGGATTCTTCAAAAGTGAGGGGCTCGTAGATCTGGGATTCGGTATCTTCCATGAGTCCATGAAGGCCGAAGAGGCGTCTCAAATCAACCGCGGGAAAAATAATAATGAATGGCCGGAGAAACCGTGCGTCTATACTTTTGCCCATGAAGACGATTCTCCCTGCCCTCAGCCGTTTAGTGCTCTGCCTTTTCTGCGGACTGATGACTTCCTGCATGATGTACGACGACGGTCTCAATGATCCGTTTTACGGGGGCTTCGACGGTGGATACAGCGCCCCCTATGGCAACGACTACGTGTACGACAACCGCCCGATCTATTATGGAGGCGGTCACCCTGGAAACTTTGGCGGCTTCTCGACGGGATTTAATCGCGGCTTCGGAGGTGGCGAATTCCGTGATCCCTACTGCAATGACGCTCATGTCCATTCAAACAACTCAAATAACTCGCGCACGCGGGGAGATGACGGAAAAGTGGACAAGGACAATCTCCGCATCGTCGGGGGTAACCTGAGGGGAAAGACACTCCCGGAGAATGCTCATTCGGCGGATTGGTATCGCTCACGTGGCTATGACATCAGCAAACTGAAGGTCGAAGACGAGGATGGCACGCGGTATAAACCGAGCTCGAACAAGTCGAGATCATCCCCCTCGGGCCGCTCGACGGCTCGCTCATCGGATCAAAAATCATCATCCAGTCGATCAATCTCGAGTGATCGATCGTCGGCCTCACGGAGCTCTTCGGACGATCGGCGGGAGAAGTCTTCCATCTCCAATCGCGTGGCAGTGAAGGCGAAGGACGATAATCAAAAAAGCTCCGGTGGATTGTCTCGGAAACGCTAATGTGTGACCTTGCCCGCGGCTTCTTTGATCCGCGAGAGCATGTAGTAAACCGTTTGGCTGCGCAGCCTGACGAGCTCCTGACCGACAATGCGTGGCACGAAATCTGGAGGGATCGCCTGAATCTCCTCGGGCTTTGCGCCACTCAATCCCCGGCACAGAAGTGTCGCGAGGGCTCGGGTCAGGGTCTGCACCTTGGGTCCCAGCGTGACTGAAATGTGCGTGCGACGCTCCGAGTCAATCCGCAGGTGGATGCCCACCGTGTCGGTGCACTCAGCGTCTTTTCGCTCATCTGAAACGTCAAAGACTTCGCCGGGCATCGGGGCGTGATGCCGCACTGCCTGGGCAAGGTCGATCAAATTTTCGCGTCGCTCTGGCTCAGGAAGATTCTCGAAGAACTCGATTAGCTGCGTGAGAGGTGGCGGATATGAAGACATAGGAGCGATATCTGAATGGGTTGGCTTCAATCGAATTCATGTCCCAATGAATGCTCTCAGATCATCCGGTAGCGGAGAACTCCAGCCTAACGAAAAATCACCCGTTTCCAATGAGAGCTCACACGAATGCAGCGCATGCCGCGGAAGAAGAAGACGCGCAGCGAGATCAGGTGTCCAACCCGTGGCGATGTGATCGAGGTAGCAGCGCTCATCGGGGCCATAGATTTTATCCCCCACAATGGGATACCCGAGGTGAGAAAGATGAACGCGAATCTGGTGCATCCTGCCTGTGACTGGACTGGCCTCAATGAGAGAGAATGCGCGCTTCTGACCGTCGATCGATCGATCGATCCTACTGATGACTCGAAAATGAGTGCAGCATGCAGTGCCCGATTCATGCACAATTTGTTTCACCCAGACTAATGAGGGCTCCACGTCCCCCTGTCTGAGGATGGAGGACTCGCAGGTCACCTGATCCCACGCGGGCCACCCAGCGGACAGAGCGAAGTATTTTTTATGAAACTGGCGCGCCTGCATCGCGAGCCCAAACCTTCGCGCGGTCTTTCCATTTTTTGCGATCAGAACCAGACCACTGGTCTCTCGGTCGAGACGATTGATGATGGAGACCTGCCCTCCGTTCGCGATCTCGAACGCAAGCAAATCCCGAAGACCATCGAAGAGAGTGGCGGGACCCCCTGGCTTCTTGGGATGAATTTGAAGGGGAGCGGGCTTATTGACCACGATGTAGTCTGCCGTTTCATCGATCACGGAGAAATTTGGATTGTTGGCGATGGAGTGCATGGGCAACTCCCCAATCAAAGAGTGCGAAATTCCTTGGCTGTGCGGGAACCGAGGGTGGCCCCTGTTTTTAGCCACGCGGATTGCGCACAAGCTGCCTTCAGTTTTTGCAGTTTTTCGATGGGCTTCTTACCCTCATTCCTAGTCAAAGAACCCCCGAGACCGAGCAGCGCACCCAGCGCGACCCAGCGGCTGCTGACGAGGCGTTGACGGATACGATTCAGCTCTTGCAAGGCCTCACGGTCATCTTGGATCTGAGACTTCTCGTTTCTGAGTGCATCGAGCCTGCGACTGAGCGTGCTGACTGACAGCGGCTCCCTTCCATCATAGGCAGAGGCTATGGAACGATTGGGAGAAACTTTAAACTCAGGCACCTCCAGCGAGCGTGCCAGCGCCTCACGATCAGCCTCATTGGTCCCTTTGGCCAACTGAGTCAAAAGCAGCTGAAAAAGACCCGCGTGGAAACTCGACATGTTATCCCACAGCGCCCGGGAGTAATCATAATAGCGCTGTCTCATGCGTTCATCTGCGGCCAGTTCATCCGCGTAATGGTGGCAGAGGTCGAGGTGCATGCGCAGCATCTCGCGCATCAAGGGCTCAGGCTTCGTGGTAATCGTATTGCTCCCGTGCACGCGGTATTGCATCGTCACCTCTTTGGAAAGCGCGATCTGATCCCGCCATGCGGCCCCGGCTAGAAAAAAGTAATCGTGATTGAATCGGTAAGGACGAAAAGGATTGGCAAGGAGATACTCCGCACGTGCAAACACATTGGAAGTCGTGGCCACAAAATTTCCGCGTCCCAACCACTCAGCCGAGGTGATATCTCCAGCATCTCCAATCGACTGCACCCCATAAAACCACCTCGCACGCGCCTCGTCTTCCCGCATCCGATCCCCTCTTTCATCGATCACCTCGAGACGGGTGCTGATCACGGATTTGCTGGGATTCGCCCTCGCCACTTCGAGACACGTCTCCAGCCGTCTCGGCAGGTAGCGATCATCTGAATTCAAGATGCTGATCCACTGACAATCCTTTGCCGCAAGAGCGACCAGTTCATTGATGGTCTCATGCGCCCCACGATTTTCCCGAGCGCAGAACTCAACGCCCTTCGCTTTGAACGGCTCCATCAACGCCACCGATTCATCTTTTGAACCATCATCAATGACGATGATCCTGTCGGGGCGACGGGTTTGATTGAGCACAGACTCCAGGGTCTCGGCGATGAACCGAGCGTGATTATAAACGGGAATAATGACGGCAATGCGTTCGGTCACAGCATCTCCCTCCGAATACGTTCCAGCCACTCACGTTCGAGGCTCTTCCGGTCGCGGCGCGGAGTGGCTACTCTGCGCTTGACCTTCAAAGGTCCGACCCTCAGTTCCTTGTGGCGGAATGCCACCTCCAGCTTGAGTTCATCCGAGCATGGGATCTTCAATTGCTCATTCAACCGACCGTCCGAGATGCTGGTGAGATCAAAGTCCGGAACCAATCGAGAGAGGAGAGAGCGAGCCACCGATGGATTCTCTTCAATGGCACAACTCACCTTCAAATCAGGCCTCAATTGTTTCAGTAACCAAACGGTCAAAACCGCGTCTGAACGCCAGGCATGCACGTGCTTTGTGCCACGGCTATCGAGCACATCTGCCAAGTAGGTGGCGTGACGCGCCGCAACATAAAAGTCTGTGCTGCTCACTGCGTCACCTATCTTCCCACGTGCGGACTCCAGTTTTTGCCGCTGACTGGGTCGCCTCAACCAGATGGACTCCACCACGCTGGCATCCGGCAAAGCCTCCATTTGCCCCAATGTGGGCACGTCTCCCCCACCTTCAGTCGGCCAGGAGGCGGTCTCAGCGATCCAGCGCACTCCCTCTTCCCGCCCAGGTGCAGCTTTCAATAAATCTCCTCCATCCCAATGGTGAACGAGGTAAACGATCTGCGTCTCGACGCGAGGGTGATCCGGAAGGATTCCTTTGGAAGCCAACTCGATGAACTTTTCACCCAACACACAGGCCGTGGCCTGAAAGGTAAAGAGCATTTCCGCCCGCTTCCGACCGGCGGCACCCATCGCACGTCTTCTCTCGGGGTCGTTTGCCAGCTCAAAAATCGCATCGGCCATGGCAGACTCATCCGTCGGCTCCACGAGCAAGCCCGACACACCGTTCGCCACCATCTCGGGAATGCCCGTGACATTGGTGGAGACCACCGGCAGGTGACAGGCCATGGCTTCCGTAATGACCGTCGGCAGAATATCCGAAGCACCCACGGAGTCAAAAATACTGGCCAGCACAAAGAGATCGGCCTCAGCCAGCTCCCGCTTGATTTCCTCCTGACTGCGCACGCCGAGCAGTCGAACACAGTCCTGCACCTTTTCAGCCACGATACGCTCCTCGAGCTCCTGTCTCATGGGACCTTCACCGACGATGTGCATCTCAAAGGAAAGACCTCGCCTTTTCAAATGGCCACAGCTTCCGATGAGATGTTGAAAGCCCTTGAACTCAATCAGCCGACCCACGGAAACCATACGCAGAGGCTGCCGTTGTTTCACCACCGAGGGCACGAAGTCATCCAGCTCGATGCCATTGTAGATGCGAATCATTTTGTCCGCACTTTCGGGACACATTTCGCACAAGAGGTCTCGACTGTAGTCACTCACGGCCACCACGAACTCTGCCTCCTGAGCCATCTCCGAGAGCAGCGCATTGCTACCGAGGTCAAACATGAAATCCTGCGCATGAGCCGTGAAGCTGAAGGTGAATCCCAGTTTTTTGAGAAACAACGCCGTGTGGGTGGCGCGATTGGCAAAATGGACATGCACATGCCGGACACCGAGGCGCCGGAACAACTGCGCAAAGTACCAGGCATTCCGCGCACGAGTGGCGGGTTTGTATCCCGTGCCGTAGACCTCACCATGTTCTTTGATCATGGCACCGAGTGTCTTTTTGAACTCGGGGTCCTTCACGATCCCGTCGAGCAAATCGGGGGGTGGTGGGTAATGGATCTCGGCCTTCATGCGGTCGAGCCGCTCATGCCGGAAGGAATTGGGCGGTCGGTTGAGTGATCCGATTTCAATCTCAAAACCCATCCTTTCCAAAGCCAGCATCTCCGAATCACAAAATGTCTGGGATACCACGGGGTATCGCGAGAACAGATAAGCGAGGCGGGGTTTGTGTGAAGACATCAGTAGGCCCGACATTGGCAGGGCCAAAGCAAGGTGCAAGTGTGGGAATGCAAGGGCTCAAGAACAGAGATGGCAGACTCGAAGAGTCGCGCTAGGTTCCGCGCCATGTCTTTGCCCCCTTTGAGCGAAAACACCCCAGCCATTGAGACCCGGGAAGAGGTCATGTTCTTTGACACCGACATCGGTGGAGTGGTGCATAACATCGCTTACCTGCGCATGATCGAAACCGCGCGCACGCGCCTCGCTGCCCAACTCGGCATGAAACTGCGGGACATGGCCAACACCCACCTCTACCCCGTCGTCATCCGCACGGAGATCGACTACCGGAAGCCTGCCACGCTGGGAGATGAAATCATCATCCGAGGGCAGCTCGAAAGTGTCGAAAGGGTCCGCTTTTGGTGTGCCTTCGAGATGAAACGCGCCTCGGACGGACTCCTGCTGGTCACCTGCAGGCAGGCGCTGGCCATGGTGCAGATGCCTCAGGGAAAGCCGATGCGTCTACCGGACGACTGGTTCACCAAGTATCCTCATCTCGTCTTGAAAAAGGGACGCGAAACACGCCCTTAGCCTTTTTGAATGAATGCCCATCGCGCCGGCGAGATCGCCAAGGAAGTCACGGATTCCGTGCTCCGCCAGTTGCCTGAAATCCTGCGGAATGAGGCTTCCGTCTGCCGCATCGAGTTTGCCTTTCTCGATGAATGCCTGAGCGATGAGCCCGAACTCGATGTGGATCTGCTCGGACTCTTTGAGGGAAACTCTCGACTCGATCCCCCGCCTGAACACCCCTTGGAGTTGCCTCGCATTCGCCTCTTTCTCGATAATCTTTGGGATCACTCTGAAGGCGATCTGCGCCAATTCCGGGATGAACTGCGCATCACTCTGCTCCACGAGCTCGGGCACTTTTTAGGCTTGGACGAGGAGCAACTGGCTAATCTCGGGCTGGAATAACGCGCCTTTTTGCCATTTCCTTGAAACCATAACGTTTCATAATGCCTGTTGGCGTGGGTCTGCACTTGCTCCATACTGTCCGCCCCTTTTCAACACATGAGCGAATCTAAAGCTATCGAAACTCCCGGACGCGTGGACCTCACAGACCTCCGGCTCATGCCCGCCTGGGTAGGCGGCATCGGCAAAGAAGCACCCGCACAAAAGTACCGCGACTACGAGGAACGCGGCCCGTCACGCGGTGGTGAACGCGGAGACCGGGGTGGAGATCGCGGCCGTGGGAAGCCCTTTGGAGAGCGGGGACCGCGCCCAGGCGGTGATAAGTTTGGCGGTCGCGGTGGAGACCGGGGAAACAAAGGAGACCGTCGCGGTGCACCGCCAGCCTTTGAGCCGCGTGAGCCCATCCCAAATGACATCGTCGTGACTGTCGAGGTCGAAGCCAAAGCCACGGACGCGCTCGCCTCACACATCCGCTCTACCGGCCGTGCCTTCAGCATGTTTGACGCTTCACGCTTGGTTCTGGAGAGCGGAGACCGCTTCCATGTGAAATTCCAATGCGCCCCTGAACGCACGTCAGGTCTGTTTCGAGTCGAGTCCACCGGAGCCGTTTATCTCTCGCGTGACGAAGCACTGAAACAATCCCTCAGCGGAGATGCGCTCGATTCCTTTTATCGAATGGAAGACATCGAGCTCGAAGAGCCCAAGGGCGAGTTCAAATCCGTCGGCGTCTGTGGCATGAGCGGTCATCTTTTCGGACCGCCCAGCCACCACAGCTACCAGACATCCATTCTCAGACACCATCGCGAGCAGTTCTCGAACATGGCCCTCGAGGACTACAAGCGCCGCATTCGGGTCGAATCTGATCCCGAGATGGTGGCCAAGTGGAAGGAACAACAGCGCAAGGGCACCCGCTGGATCTACCTGAAAGGCGAGGTCGTGGAAGGCCAGGAGCCTATGTCCTTCAACACCCGCACGGAGATGGAGGCCCACTATCGGCGTAATCATGCTGACACTGCCGTCACCGAAGTGCGTGAGGCCCAAGTGCCGGGTCAGGGGAAGACCTCGGACCTCTCTTCACCCCTCGTGGTTCTCCTCCGTCGGGCCGTTGAGAATGCGAGAAATCATCTCTTTGAGTTTTCGCAACGCCTCGGCAACGAGTTGGAGCGCCGTGGCCTCAAGCTCTTCAAACGCCGCAGCGGAAAACTTTTCGTCAGCCGCGTCAAACCCCGTGCCGTGGATCCAGGGGTCATTTTCTCTGAGCGGATCAAGAGCATCGTCGAGGCCGTGCGACACCTGCCAGGAATCTCGATCTCAAAACTCGTCGAAGCCGTCGCACTTTCCCCCGAGGCCGCTGAAGCAACCGAAGGAGCCCCAGCCGAGCCAGGACAACTCACGGAGGCCCAGATCGCCGTGATGAAAGATCTCCGCTGGCTGGCAGACGAAGGCTATGTGATCGAATACAGCGACAACGCAGTTTATCTTGGCGTGCAGGGCGAAACCCCAGCAACCCCAAAGCCGCCCAAGGAAAAGGCTGCAGCCGTCGAGACTCCGAAAACCGAGACAGTGACTCCGGACCCGACTCCAGAGAGCGAGCCCCCCGCGCCCGAAGCAGAAGCAGAAGCAGAAGCAGAAGCAGAAGCAGAAGCAGAAGCTCCCGCGATCGAGGCATCAACGACGGAGGCAAGTCCCGCCGAATCGATCCAAGGGGAGATCGCACCCGAAGCCGAGACCCAGACCTAGCCTCAGGCAAACAGCTCCTTGATCGCCTGGGTGCCGAAATCGACGACCGGGTACGGCCTTCCCTGCGGGCCGGGGAGTTCGGTGTGGAGGTCGATTCCCATGGCTTGGTAAATAGTGGCGACGATTTCCTTGGGCGCGACAGGGCGCTCGGTGGGGTAGCCGCCGATGTCGTCGGATTTGCCAATGACTTCGCCGCCCTTGATGCCACCGCCGGCAAAGTTCACGGTCCAGCAGTTTGGCCAGTGGTCGCGACCGCCAGCGGGATTGATTTTCGGCGTGCGGCCGAACTCGGCAAGGCAGGTGACCATGGTGTCGTCGAGCATGCCGCGCTGGAAGAGATCCTCAATGAGGGCGGTGTAGCCCTGGTCATACATCGGCGCAACGATGTCGCGCATGCCTTCGATGCTGGTGAAGGGCTTGGAGCCATGGATGTCCCAAGTGATCTCGCCGAACACGGTGATGAAGGTGTTCACCGTGACAAAGCGCACACCACGCTCGACAAGACGACGCGCGAGCAGGCAGCTCTGGCCGAAGCGATTCAAACCGTAACGTTCACGCACTTTCAGCGGCTCCTTGGTAAGATCGAAGGCCTCCCTAGCCTGCGTGCTGGTCATGATGCGGTAGGCGGACTCGAAATTGCTGTCCATGAGCTTCGCCTGCTCGCTGTATTCGAAATTGCGCACGGAACTGTCCACGAGTTCGCGCATCTGTTTGCGACGTTCGAGGCGCACCTCGCTGATTTCCTTCGGCGGGAGCAGATCGGGCACCTTGAAGTCTTTTTCGGAAGGATTCGCGTTCAGCACGAAAGGATCGTACGCCTTGCCGAGAAAGCCCGCGTCCTGGCCGTGCGGCATATTGCCGCCTGTGGGGCCCATGGACTCAGGGAGAATGATGTGGGCTGGCAAATCGCTGCGACGACCTTGCAGGAACTCCAAAGCGCTTCCGACGTGCGGCGTGTTCACACCACCGGTGAAAAGACGGCCCGTCTGCATCATCTGGTGCCCGGTGTCATGCACGGCGGCGGCGGTGTGATAGCAGGAGCGCACGAGGCTGAATTTATCCGCGATCTTTGCATGCAGCGGCAGGATCTCGGAGATCTCGAAGGCATGGCTCTTCGTGCGGATAGGCTTGAAGGGACCGCGAATCTCGCTCGGTGCGTCCGGTTTCATGTCCCAGAGGTCCTGCTGGCTCGGTGCCCCGAGGTTGAAGATCATGATGCAGGCCTTGTTGCTCTTTTTCGGGTCCACCTTGCCTTCGGCCTTCAGTTTCGCAAAGCCGGGCATCGTGAGGCCGATGGCACTCAAAGCTCCTGCGGAAAGGAAATCGCGGCGGGTGATTCCATCGCAAGTCGTGACGGCGGCTTTATCGGTGAAGGTGAACATGGTGAATGATCTTATTGAACGGACTGAAGCACTATACGCCAACCGTGGCCGACTTTGAATGGATTATCCAGCCCTGATGATTGGCCATTCAGAGCCAACCCAATCAATCCTCCGAGCTGGTAGCCCCATCTTGGGCACCCTGATTGTGCATTTGAATGGCCTGCTCCAGTGCCCGCCAGCCGAGCATGGCGCACTTCACCCGTTGAGGGAAATGCTGCACACCCTCAAGAAGCTGAAGCTCACCGAGCGCATCCTCATC